>NZ_OU963893.1:3492824-3810354 GCF_918797525.1 unidentified bacterial endosymbiont
GGAAAGGGTGTCGAACATATCTGTTTCTCAGTTATTGCCCCTCACCCTCCCCCTTCCGCCATAGGGGAGAGGGTCGGAGTGCGGGGGGGAATTGACTATGTTAATGCGCCCCTTTCGCCTGGCTCACTATCGCGTCCAGGTTCTCAGGCATCGGCTCATACGGTGTCTCTTTCGCCGTCGGCCTGTCTTCTTTCAACGCCGCCAGCGCGGTCTTGAGAGAATACAACGCCAGCACCACGACCACCACCATAAAGAAGAGGGTCAGCCCGGCATCCAGACGGTTATTAAACACCAGTTGCGACAGCTGTGCTTGCGTATACTGCGCTGGAATAGTTCCGCTGTCGATCATCGCCTGGAATTTATTAGCAATAGCCAGGAAGCCCACTTTATTGTCCGGGCTAAAGGCTTTCTGCCAGCCTGCGGTCAGTGTACACACCAGCAGCCACGCCGTTGGCAGTAACGCGACCCACGCATAACGCTGGCGCTTCATTTTGAATAGCACCACGGCGCACAGCATCAGGGCCATTCCCGCCAGCATCTGGTTGGCGATACCGAACAGCGGCCACAGGGTATTAATACCGCCCAGCGGATCGACCACCCCCTGATGCAGAAAATAGCCCCATGCCAGCACGCACAGCGCGGTGGCCAGCAGGTTAGCCGGGAGCGAATCGGTACGTTTCAGGTTCGGGGAGATAACCCCCAGCAGATCCTGTAGCATAAAGCGCGCCGCTCGCGTTCCCGCGTCTACCGCCGTCAGGATAAACAGCGCTTCAAACAGAATGGCGAAGTGATACCAGAACGACACATCCATCAGCCCGCCCAGCGCGCCGTGCAGAATGTAGGCCATCCCCACCGCCAGCGTCGGCGCACCGCCAGCGCGGGAGATGATCGACTGCTCGCCCACCTCACTGGCGATGTGGATCAAGGTCTCGGGGGTGATTGCAAAGCCCCAACCGCTCACCACCTGCGCGGCGGAGGCCACCACGTCGACGGTTCCGGCAGGAGCCAGTACCGCCATCGGGCTGTTCATTGCGAAGTAGACGCCCGGGTCGATAATACAGGCCGCCACCAGCGCCATAATCGCCACGAAGGACTCCATCAACATGCCACCGTAACCAATCAGGCAGGCCTGATTTTCATTGGTCAGCATCTTCGGCGTAGTTCCAGAGGCAATCAGCGCGTGGAAGCCAGACACAGCTCCACAGGCGATGGTAATAAACAGGAACGGGAACATGTTGCCGGTCCAGACCGGGCCGGTTCCGTCAATAAATTTCGTCAACGCTGGCATGGTCAGGGTCGGGCGCATAATCAATATGCCGATTGCCAGACCGACGATGGTGCCTATTTTCAGGAAGGTTGAGAGGTAATCACGCGGGGCCAGCAGCAGCCACACCGGCAGCACCGCGGCCACAAAACCGTAGCCCACCAGCATCCAGGTTAGCTGTACGCCGGTGAAATCGAAAAACGGCGCCCAGGTAGGGCTTTCTGCCACCCAGCCGCCGGAGATAATCGCGAACACCAGCAATACCAGACCCATTACCGACACTTCGCCAATGCGCCCGGGGCGCAAATAGCGAATATAAATCCCCATAAACAGCGCTAGCGGAATGGTGAAGGCGACGGTATAGGTTCCCCACGGGCTGTGGGTCAAGGCTTTCACGACGATCATCGCCAGTACCGCAAGGATAATGACCATGATCATAAAGGTCGCCACCAGAGCGATGACCCCGGCGGTAGCGCCCATCTCCTCTTTCACCAGCTCGCCCAGCGAGCGGCCGTCGCGGCGGGTGGAAACAAACAGCACCATAAAGTCCTGTACGGCGCCGGCCAGCACCACGCCTGCGAGGATCCAGATCATCCCCGGCAGGTAGCCCATCTGCGCCGCCAGCACCGGTCCCACCAGGGGACCTGCTCCGGCGATTGCCGCAAAGTGGTGCCCAAAAAGGACTTTTTTGTCAGTAGGAACATAGTCCAGGCCGTCATTATGCCGAACGGCAGGCGTCATCCGCGTGGCGTCCACCCCCAGCACGTTTTTAGCGATATAGCGGCCATAAAAACGATACGCGATCAAATACACGCAGACGGAGGCAACGACAATCCATAGCGCATTAATCTGCTCCCCCCGGTTAAGGGCGATATAGCCCAGGGCAAAGGCACCCACAACGGAGAGCACTGCCCATATTAGGTATTTCCCTGAGTTATTCATAAATGGTGCCCGTGGTAGTGAAACAGTGAGATGTTACATTTTGTTTCTAGAACAACGGCAAAAATTTAACAACTTTGAAACGCAATAGTGTGTGGTCAAACCAGACATTTACACCACATTGTTAAGTCGATCACTTTTGCGCTGTCAGCGATCACATATTTGCTTTTTTTATCCTCGCACCGCCTTATGAAATGATGTGTATCATCTTTTTTGCACAACGCCCCGCCAGAATGAACCTGCGCACTGACGCGTTTACAAGGAAAACGATATGAACAGTTCAGTACCTCAGGAACAGAAAGTTGGACCCGGCGCGTACTTTGCGCTGGCTTTCGCTGCCGTTTTCTTCTCCGGCCTGTTAGGCGGCAAGGAGTGGTATGGCGTTTTTGATTTCACCACCCTCAACGGGGCCTTTGGCAAGGTGGTCAGCAGGGCCAGCCTGGACGATGGCACCCTGACCACCGCCACCAGTGCCTTTCGCGGCACCGGCGGCAGCGGCGCGATGGACGGCTTTCTGTTTGCGCTGGGGCTTATTCCGGCGGTAATGTTTGCCCTGGGGATGATCAACGTGCTGGAACACTACGGTGCGTTACGTGCCGCGCGCACGTTGTTAACCCCACTCCTGCGCCCCTTGTTGGGTATCCCCGGCACCGCCGGGCTGGCGCTGATTGGCAGCCTGCAAAGTACCGACGTTGGCGCCTCCCTCACCCGCAATCTGGCGGATGAAGGACAAATCAGTGAAAAAGAGAAAGACGTTTTTGCCATGTTCCAGTTCTCCGCCGGGGCGATGATCACTAACTTTTTCTCCTCCGGCGCGATCCTGTTTACGCTGATTGCTGTCGATGGTACGGCGGCGGTTCCCACCTCCATCGGTGCCTGTGTTGCCGTGATGTTCATTATGAAAATTGTCGGCGCGAATCTGTTGCGCCTGATCCTGACGTTCACTGGTAAAGGAGACGCCGTATGAGTGCCCCGCAATCTAATCCCGTTATCACGGATGTCTTCGTCGAAGGCGCGCGCAAGGGCTGGAGCATTGCCACCAGCAGCACCCTGCCCAACGTGGTGATGGCCTTTATCATCATCAAGGCCCTGGAAATCACGGGTGCGCTGAAAGGGTTGGGCATGATTTTCGCCCCGCTGATGGGGCTGTTTGGCCTGCCGGGTGAAGCGGCGGCGGTGCTGATTGGCGGCTGGATGTCAATGGGCGGCGGGATTGGCGTCGCTATTGGCCTGTTTGATAAAGGCATTCTCAGCGGGGAACACCTGGCGATCCTCGCCCCGGCCATCTACCTGATGGGCTCACAGGTACAGTATCTCGGACGCATTTTGGGCGTTATCGGTACCCGTGCCAAACGTATTCCGCTGATGATCGCCCTTTCGGTCGTCAACGCTTTCTTAGCCATGCTGCTGATGCGCATTATTCTCTGAACAGGACACCCTCATGAATCTGGACCATTACATTGAAGAACTGAAAACGCTGGTCAACGTAGACTGCGGTACACAGACCCTTGCCGGCGTGGCGACCGTAGGCGGGATAATACAACAGCTCTGGCAGCGTGAAGGCTGGCACGCCGAACAGGTGGATCTGGGCTGCCAGGTTGGCCCGGGGGTCTTTGTCAGCAATAAGCCCCAGGCCGCGCAATTTGACGTGCTGCTGGTCGGCCATCTCGATACCGTGTTTGCCCCCGGAACCGTCGCCGAACGCCCGTTGAGTGAAGACGACACCCGACTTTACGGCCCAGGGGTATCGGATATGAAGAGTGGCTTACTGAATATTCTGTGGGCGATGCGCGAGCTGGATAGCGCCGATAAAGAAAGGCTGGCCATTGCCGTGGCGATGAATCCGGACGAAGAGACCGGCTCGGTCCATTCCCATCAATGGATTGGCGAGCTGGCAAAACGTTCTCGCTGCGTGCTGGTATGTGAAGCCGCCCGTGCCGACGGGTCGCTGGTAAAAGCCCGCAAGGGCATGGCGGGCTATCACCTCACCTTCAACGGCGTGGCGGCACATGCAGGTAACGACCCGGAAAAAGGTCGCTCGGCCATTATCGCGCTGGCAAACAGCGTGACGGCCATTACGGCACTGACCGACGTTGAGCGCGGTACCACGCTCAACGTCGGGGTGATCCATGGCGGCAGTGCGGCCAACGTAGTGGCGGATAAAGCCCTTGCTGAACTTGACGTCCGCTTCTGGGAAAACGATGAGTACGATCGGGTAAACCAGGCGCTGGAAGCCTTGTGCGAAAAAGGTTTTTTAGACGGGGTAACCACCACCCTGACGCGGGTAAATCACAAACCGGCAATGGCGACCAGTGAAGAGACGCAAGCACTGATGCAGCAGGTGGAAGCCGCCGGAAAAGCTGAAGGTATCCCCATCACCTGGCAGGCGGTTGGTGGCGGTAGTGATGCCAATCACACTGCCGCGCTGGGCATCCCGACGCTCGATGGCTTTGGGCCTATTGGCGCGGGTTTCCACAGCCCTGCCGAGTGGCTGGACAAGGCATCGATTGCGCCGCGAATTCGGTTGTTGAAGCGGATTGTTTCAATGCTCTGAACGTGTTTCCCCTCACCCCTGTACGATCCGGGGATAGGGTGAACTTTTCTTAACATGTTTTACCCCTGGTGATCGACTTTTTCCTCAGGTCGATCACCAGCACGCTACCACCACACCCTGATATTCCCTTATCTGCTCTGCGCTATTCCAATCTCAAAAGGGAGGATTAGGGTTGTGGGGGGAATCCCCCCACAACCCTACCCCAGCACCATGGTGCTCAACCGACAGGTACAGCAGCGCCGTCCCTGCTCATCGAATACCACTATCTCCCAGCTCTGGGTGGAACGGCCCAGATGTAGCGGCTGACATACCCCGCGCACCTTGCCCTGGGATACCGCGCGGTGGTGCGTCGCGTTCAGCTCCGTTCCTACCACATTCTGCCCGTCGCGGGTCATTAGAAAACCGGCCATTGAGCCTAGGGTTTCCGCCAGTGCGGCAGAGGCTCCGCCGTGCAGCAGGCCAAAGGGTTGATGCGTCCGCGCATCCACCGGCATTTCCGCTTCCAGCGTATCGTCGCCGATGCGGGTATAGACAATACCAAGATGCGCCACCATGGTGTTGAGACTGGTGGCATTAAGTTCTTCAGGCGATAAGTGACGTTTCCAGATCATCTAAGCCCCCAGCGTAGAGCCGCCGTCCACTACGATATCCTGCAGGGTGATATGGCTGGCAGCATCGGAAGCAAGAAACAGCACGGTACTGGCAATCTCCTGCGGACGGGCGATTTTACCCAGCGGTATTCCGAGCTTAAACTGCTCGCCAAAACCGCGAATACGCCGCTGTTCAGCATCATCACTGTTCCACAGGGTGCGCTGCATATCGGTATCGGTGGAACCCGGTGACACCAGGTTACAGCGCACGCCGCTGCCCGCCAGCTCCAGGCCAACGGTCAGGGCCAGGCTTTTCAGCGCCGCCTTCGATGCGCCATAGGCGCTCATGCCGATACGCGGCGTGTGCGCGGCGTCAGATGCCACGGTGACAATCGCCCCGCCCTGTTGACGACGGAACTGGCCCATCGTCTGCTGGAACAGGTTAAACGCCCCGCCAACGTTGACCGCAAACGTCTGTTGCCAGTCCTCAGGCGAGAGTTCATCCGTTGGGCCCATACGCAAAATACCCGCGGCGTTCACCAGCACGTCCAGACGATCAACGTGGCTCAGCAAACGAGCGCAAACCTCACGAACCTGCGCGGCATCCGCCACGTTCAGCGTTTCGGTGGCAAACGGGTAATCGCTCTGCGGGAACGCCAGATCGAACCCGGTCACCTGCGCACCGGCTTGCACAAACGCCAGCGCGCTGGCATAGCCTATCCCCTTGCCCGCGCCCGTTACCCAGACGGTTTTACCGCTGAAATCGAATCCCGCCATCATTTCACCTCGCGGGAAAGCAGCGCCCACCAGGCGTCGAGGGTCGGTTTTTTAGCCAGCATCACGAAATCGATATCGCCGTGCACTTTGCGCCAGCGCGCAGCCAGCGCCATCATGCGCACGGAGTCCAGACCGTAGTCGATCAGGTTCTCGTCATCCATCGGCTCGTCGGATTCATCCAGCAGCGGCAGCACCAGTTCACGCAGCGCCGCTTTGGATGCCGGAACGGACGGCAGCAGTTCGTCGGCCATCACCACGCGCCCGCAACGTCCCGCCACGTAGTTGAGCGACATAAGGTGCTCGTCACGGGTGAAATCCGCCAGCGCGTCGGCGATAAAGAACGGTTTAATATCGCGCATAAACGCGTCGGTCGCGGTGGTCATACAGCCGATGTGCGCGTAAACGCCGACGATCAGTAGCTGGTTGCGACCGGTCTCTTTCAGCATCTGCTCCAGCGGCGAGCGGTGGAATGCGCTGTAGCGCCACTTCACCAACACGGTATCGGTGTCGTCCGGCGCCAGCTCTGCCACAATACGCTGCAGCTCAGGAGAGCGGGTCAGGCCCGGTCCCCACATGTCGTTTAACAGGGCACGGTCTTCATCGCTCTGCTCTTTCGGCTGCGCGGTGTAGTAAACCGGGATGTTATGCTCTTTGCAGTAAGCGCGCAGCCTGGCGATATTCGCCACCACCTGCTGCATCATCGCGCTATTTTCACCCCAGAAATTGAGGAAATACTCCTGCATGTCGTGGATCAACAGCGCCGCGCGTTCGGGTTCGAAGGCCCAGTTCACTTTGTTGGTCGGCAAGTCTGCGGCAACGGGCAGTGCGTAAGCGGTTAATTTTGGAATGGCCATACTCTTATCCTCAGCCCTGGGCGCGTTCAGCCAGCCACAGGCGCAACTGTTTCTTATCGACTTTGCCGACGGGCGTTAACGGGAGCGCATCAACGCTCTCCACGCGGTCCGGCAGTTTGAATTCTGCAACGCCCTGCTCGCGCAGGAAGCGACGCACTTCCACCGCGCGCAGCGGCTGTTTCACCACCAGGTACGCGCAGCTCTTTTCGCCCAGCAGGCTGTCCTCCATGCTCACCAGCGCGGCGTGGATCACCGACTCATGGCGCAGCAGCAGGTTTTCAATCTCTTCCGCCGCGATCTTCTCGCCACCGCGGTTGATCTGATCTTTCTCACGCCCCTGCACGGTGATATAGCCCTGCTCATCAATGGCGATAAGATCGCCGGAACAATAAAAACCGTTGGCATCAAAGGCGCTGGCGTTGTGTTCCGGGCTGTTGAAATAGCCGCGGAAGGTATAGGGCCCGCGCGTCATCAAACGCCCGACTTCGCCGCGCGGCAGCGGATTACCCTTTTCATCTGCCACCCATACTTCGTCATCCGCGCACATCGGGCGGCCCTGAGTGTTGATGATGCGTGCTGGCGTATCGTCGAGGGCGGTGTAGTTCACCAGCCCTTCCGCCATGCCAAATACCTGCTGTAGCTGGCAGCCAATCTCAGCCGGAATGCGTGCAGCGAGCGTGGCGGACAGGCGTGCGCCCCCCACCTGCAGCAGCGTCAGCGAGGTAAGCTGGCCATTGCCCGCGCCTTCGGCAATCGCCTGCAGCCACAGGCTGACCGCCGGAGGCACCAGTGAGGTGACGTTAATCTGATGCTTTTCAATCAGCGGAAAGCAGAGCGTGGCGCTCGGATCGTTCGCCAGCACCACACAGCCCCCTGCGGTGAAAATACCCAGCGAACCCGGCGAACTCATAGCGTAGTTGTGCGCCGCTGGCAGCGCGTTCAGGTAACGGGTTTCAGCGGTAATACCGCAAATCTCGTTGCTGCGACGGATACTGTAGTCATAATCATTGTGCGTACGCGGGATCAGCTTTGGCGTGCCGGTACTGCCGCCGGAGAGCTGGAAAAAGGCCACTTCGTCAGCGGGCGTCGGGTTCGGGATGAGGTTATCCGCCGGGCGGGCAATCGCCGCGTCCAGGGCATACTGATCTTTATCGCCGCGCAGCAGTACAACGCGCACCGAGCGATGTTCGTCCACGAAGGTCTTGAGGAAATCATCGCCCGCGAATAGCGTATGGTCGCGATCGGCAATCAGCAGCGCGGGTTTAATCTGCAAGGCGTAAGCGTTCAACTCGCTGCGTTGATGGCTGAACAACGCGTTAACTGGCGCAACGCCAATGTGCAGTAGCGCGAAGAAGGTGATGTAGAATTCCGCCACGTTGCCGAGCTGCACCAGCGCCGTCTCGCCGTGCTGTAGCCCCTGCGCCTGGAGCGATGATGCCAGGTTGACCACCGCCTGATTAAACGCGCGGTAGGTGATGTGCCGTTCACCGTCGATAATCGCCACGGCATCGCTGTGCGCGCGATCGGTCAGGATGTGGGTTAACGGCAGATCCTGCCAGTAGCCTTTTTCACGGTAACGCCGGGCAAAATCCTCGGGCCAACGGGTAAAGGGAAGGGTCATAAGTAGTCCTTAGTGCAAACCAAAAACGTTGAGCATGGTGGAGAGCTTGACGCCGGTTTCGCGCCACTCCCCTTGTGGCGAAGAGGCGGGTACGATGCCCGCGCCGGCAAACAGGCGCACGGATTTGTCACCAAGACGCGCGCAGCGGATGGTCACCACCCACTCGCCGTTGCCTTCGCTGTCACACCAGCCGACGATGCCGCCGAACAGTTCGCGATCGAACGGCTCCAGTTCAGCAATCAGCTGTTTTGCCGCCTGATGCGGGAAACCGCTCAGCGCAGGAGTCGGATGCAGCAGACAGGCCAGCGTTAATGCGTTCTCGTTTTCACGCGCCTCGCCTTCTACCGGCGTCGCCAGATGCCACAGCGTCGGCGTGGTTACCAGTTGCGGGGAAGACGGCATGCTGAGGTGGTGACTGCGCGGCGCCAGAATCGCCCTCATCGCCTGGGTTACCAGGTCGTGTTCGTGGCGATCTTTTTCCGATGCCAGCAATTTATTGCCCGCTTCGCGATCCAGTACATCGTCCGGCTGACGGCGCGCAGAGCCTGCCAGCGGCAGGGAGCTAAAATGCGCCCCCTCTTTTCGCAACAGCAGCTCCGGGCTTGCGCCAAGCAGCACGCCACCATCTTCCAGCGGAACGTGGAAGTTAAAGCTCGCCGGGTTTTGCGCAATAAGACGCTCCAGCAGGGCGCCGCTATCCACGGTTTTGTCAGTCGCGATATCAATCAGGCGCGACAGCACTACCTTGTTTACCCGTGGCGTGGCGGTCAGAGCTGCCGCGCGAGCCACCATCTCTTCGAATACCGGCTGCGGCGGGATCTCCGTGCGTTTCTCCACGTTCAGCGCCTGTGCACCGGAATAATAACGCGAGGACTGCTGACGCGCCGGGCGCGAAAATGTTTGCCAGTTTTGCGGAATAAACAGCGACGACGGTTTACGGGTATCGAACGGAATAGCTCCCACCATGATCGGGTGGGCGATGCCACTGGCTTTCGCGTTCTTAAAGGCCTGGGCTAATTTTTGCTGAAAATGACCAGCCGGATCGTCACCGCCCACGGCGGATTCAGAGAAACGGGCAAAGCAGCCCGACGTAGAAAAACTGCGATAAGGCGACATAAAGAAGAAGCTGTCTGATTGCAGCGTAGTCGCGGTGTGCGTGATGTCCTCAGCCAATGACGTATCCATATCATCCTCCTGAAATGATAAAGGCAGTAATAATGATTATCATTTATATTTTTCGACGGCTAACCTAATCCCACTGCGCTCCGGTGTCAACCACAGAGCGAACAACTTGTGCGACTAAAACTTGCATCCCGTCAGCGCAATCATGAAAATGAGAAGCATTAACTTCAACAAAAACAGGATGCCGCGTTGTGAAACTCCCTGCCATTTGCCGTAATGCCCTTCTTTTATCAGGACTTTTTGTTTTAGGACTTACCTCAGCCTGGGCCGCAGACTGGCCGCGTCAGGTGACCGACAACCACGGTGTGCACACCCTTGAAAGCAAACCGACGCGTATTGTCTCCACCAGCGTGACCTTAACCGGCTCCCTGCTGGCGATTGACGCCCCGGTTATTGCCAGCGGGGCAACAACGCCAAACAACCGCGTGGCGGATGCACAGGGCTTTTTACGTCAGTGGGGCGACGTCGCGAAAAAGCGTAAGCTGGCGCGACTCTACATTGGTGAGCCAAGCGCCGAAGCGGTTGCCGCTCAGATGCCGGATCTGATTTTGATCAGCGCCACCGGGGGCGATTCCGCGCTGGCGCTTTACGATCAGCTTTCCACCATCGCGCCGACGCTGGTGATCAATTACGACGATAAAAGCTGGCAGGCGTTGCTGACGCAGTTGGGAACGATTACCGGCCAGGAAAAACAGGCCAGCGAGAGGATCGCGGAATTTGATAAACAGCTCGCGCAGGTGAAACAGCAGATGACGCTGCCGCCGCAGCCGGTGAATGCCATCGTCTACACCGCCGCCGCGCATACGGCGAACCTGTGGACCGCAGAATCCGCGCAGGGCAAGCTGCTGCACCAGCTCGGTTTCACGCTGGCAGAACTGCCGGCCGGACTGCACACCTCAAAAAGCCAGGGCAAACGCCACGACATTATCCAGTTGGGTGGGGAAAATCTGGCGACGGGGCTTACCGGCGAAGGGTTGATAGTGTTTGCTGGCGACCAGAAAGATGTGGATGCGATTTACGCTAACCCGTTGCTGGCGCATTTGCCGTCAGTGAAAAACAAACGCGTCTGGGCGCTGGGAACCGAGACGTTCCGTCTGGATTATTACAGCGCAATGCTGATACTGGACAGACTGAATGCGTTGTTTAGATAGGCATTTTCCCGCTCTCTCCCCGTTGGGAGAGGGCGGGATAAGAGCATCAGGCCGCACCGTCGTGCAACACAACCTCCTGCCTGAAGCGACGCAGTTCCGCCAATACCACCAGCAATATCACGCCAGCGATGGCTAATACAAAGCCGCTGCTGCTTGCCGAGGCCACCGGCGTCATTATCGCGCCCAGGCCACCGAGGATCGCCGCGCCAATCGCATCACCCGTCACGTTTTGCGCCGTCCACAGGCCATTAATACGCCCGAGCATGCCTTCCGGCGTCTGGGTCTGAATCAGGGTGTACTGCAGCAATGAACTGGTGGCGCTCAGCCAGCCGAAAATCACCAGGCACATCACCCCCAGCGCCCACACCGGCATCAGGCTAAACATCCCAATAGCGATAAACGAGACCAGCGTTGCCAGCAGCATAATCAGCCCCGGACGGGCACTTTGCGCCAGATTACCGCTGGTCAGCGCCCCACACGCCGCACCGAGCGGAATGGCGGCATACAGCACGCCAATCTCCGAGGCGCTCATCTGCCACTCCCCCGCCAGAGCGGGATAAAGCACGCGCACGGCGCTCGCCATCGTCAGCAGCGCGCCGATTAAGGCAATGCCGCCGATCAGCGGGTTGCTGAACAGAAAACGGATAGCCGCCATCAACGATTTCAGCGGATGCTCGCGCGGCTGCGGCGGCGGCGGTAGCCGCGGCAGGCGCAATAACGTCAGCGTGGTGATAAAGGTTCCCGCCGCCGCCAGCCCGTAGTTCCAGGCCACATTGCCGGTTGCCAGCAGTACCCCCCCGACCATCGGCGATAAGACCGAACCCAGACGCACGGTAAGCATAGTTATGGCGCCGGCCTGCAACAGATTTTCACGCCCGACCAGTGCAGGCGTTGCCGCCAGCAGCGCCGTCACCCCTAAGGAGGCAAAGAAACCATCCCATAATCCCAGTACGTAAATCGCCATTAATGACGGTTCCGGCAACATGGCGTTCAGACACAGCCCAATAAACCCTACGCCGCAGGTGCCGCGTGCCAGCAGGATCAGCGTTTTACGTTCGTAGCGGTCCGCCAGCACGCCGCCCACCATCAGACCGATAAACATCGCCCCACCAGTTAAGGTTACCGCCAATCCCACCAGCCAGCTGGAGTGGGTCATCGTCTGGATCTGCACCGGCACGGCGACGCCAAGCAGGCCAAGGGACAAAATGGAGATGAAGCGGGCGATAAAAACGGCGCGAAACGCCGGGTGCGTCTTGAGCAGGCTGAGGTTGAGCAGCCAGGATTTTTGGGTCATTACAAGGCCTTGTCCGGTTTCTTTTATACCAATTCCATGGCGGCACATGCTAACATAGCCAAATAAGATAGATAACGATAATTACTATCATTATCAAATCATGGATGTTGCTATGTCGTTTTCCTCTTCTGCAGTGCGCGCCATTACCGTGCCCGTTTTATTGCTCGTGTTGATCCTTGCGATTGCGCTCAGCCTGCTGGTTGGCGCGAAACCGCTGCCCGCTTCCGTGATTGTCGATGCATTCTCCGGCACCTGTCAGAGCGCTGACTGCATCATTGTGCTGGATGCCCGTCTACCCCGCACCCTTGCCGGGCTACTGGCCGGTGGCGCGCTCGGCCTTGCCGGTGCCCTGATGCAAACCCTCACCCGTAACCCACTCGCCGACCCTGGTATTCTCGGCGTTAACGCCGGAGCCAGTTTCGCCATTGTACTGGGTGCGGCAATGTTCGGTTTTACCTCTCCTTCTGAACAGTTGGTGATGGCCTTTTGCGGGGCGCTGACAGCCTCGCTGGTAGTGGCGTTTACCGGCAGCCAGGGCGGCGGTCAGTTGAGTCCGGTACGCTTAACGCTGGCGGGCGTGGCGCTGGCGGCCGTGCTGGAGGGGTTATCCAACGGCATCGCCCTGCTTAATCCTGATGTTTATGACCAACTACGCTTCTGGCAGGCCGGTTCACTGGATATCCGCACCCTCGAAACGCTTAATGTCGTCGCGATCCCGGTGGTTATCGCCGCCGCCGTGGCGCTGTTTTTAAGCCGGTCGCTGAACAGCCTGAGCCTGGGAAGCGACACCGCTACCGCGCTTGGTAACCGTGTGGCACGTACGCAGTTAACCGGGCTGCTTATCATCACCGTGCTGTGCGGCAGTGCGACGGCGGTGGTCGGCCCGATAGCCTTTATAGGCTTAATGATGCCGCATATGTCACGCTGGCTGGTCGGGGCAGATCATCGCTGGTCGCTGCCCGTTACGCTACTGGCAACGCCTGCCCTGCTGCTGTTTGCCGATGTTCTGGGCCGTTTACTGGTGCCGGGTGAACTGCGTGTCTCGGTGGTGAGTGCCTTTATCGGCGCGCCGGTGCTGATCTTCCTGGTACGCCGTAAACGCGGAGGTGGCGCATGATGACCCCGTCCCGTCGTTTAGTCACCTGCGTCTCCCTGCTGGCTATCGCTATAGTGATGCTGGCGGTCTGGAGCCTCTGCAGCGGCGCGGTGACGCTCGATTTTACCCAGGTCCTCAATGCGCTTATCGGCCGCTCGCCGCGCGCTATCACCCTGGTCGTCACCGAATGGCGATTGCCGCGGGTGGCGATGGCTATTCTGGTGGGGGCAGCGCTCGGCGTGAGTGGCGCACTATTCCAGTCGCTGATGCGCAATCCGCTCGGCAGCCCGGACGTAATGGGCCTGAACACCGGAGCCTGGACCGGCGTGCTGGTGGCGATGGTGCTGTTTGGTCAGCACCAGACAGCGATGACCTTTACGGCGATGGCGGGGGGCATTTTGGCGTCGCTGGTTATCTGGGCGCTGGCCTGGCGCAACGGTATCGACACCTTCAGATTGATTATCATCGGTATTGGTATACGCGCGATGCTGATGGCCTTTAACACCTGGCTGCTGCTGCAGGCCTCGCTGGAGACCGCGCTCTCCGCCGGGCTGTGGTATGCCGGTTCCCTCAACGGCCTGACATGGAGCAAAGTCTGGCCCGCCGCGCCGCTGATTTTACTGATGTTTATTGGCGCCCTGCTGCTGGTGCGACGTATGCGCCTGCTGGAGATGGGCGATGACAGCGCCTGCGCGCTGGGTGTGAGCGTGGAGCGCTCGCGCCTGATGCTGATGCTGGTGGCGGTGTTGCTTACCGCCGCGTCTACGGCCATTGCCGGTCCGATCTCGTTTATCGCCCTGGTCGCTCCTCATATTGCGCGGCGTCTTAGCGGCACCGCGCGATGGGGTCTGACCCAGGCGGCGCTGTGCGGGGCGCTCTTACTGCTGGCCGCCGATCTCTGCGCCCAGCGGCTCTTCATGCCTTATCAACTGCCTGTAGGCGTGGTGACCGTCAGTCTTGGCGGGATTTACCTCATCGTCTTGCTCGTTCAGGAGTCACGCAAGAAATGACAGACTTAGCAGCCCGCTTGCGCGGCGAAAATCTCACCCTTGGGTATGGCAAAAAAATCATTGCCCGCGATCTGACCGTCGCCATTCCAGACGGCCACTTTACGGCGATTATCGGCCCGAACGGCTGCGGTAAATCAACGCTGTTGCGCACACTCAGCCGCCTGATGACGCCAGCCGAGGGCAGCGTGTTTCTTGACGGCGAGCAGATCCAGCGCTTTGCCAGCAAAGAGGTCGCGCGGCGCATCGGGCTGCTGGCGCAAAACGCCACCACGCCGGGCGATATCACGGTACAGGAGCTGGTTGCGCGTGGGCGCTACCCGCACCAGCCGCTGTTTACCCGCTGGCGAAAAGAGGACGACGAGGCGGTAAACAGAGCGATGCAGGCCACGGGCATGACCGAACTTGCCCGGCAAAGCGTGGACACCCTCTCCGGCGGGCAGCGCCAGCGGGCGTGGATCGCCATGGTGCTGGCGCAGGAAACCGCCATTATGCTGCTGGACGAACCGACAACCTGGCTTGATATTAGCCATCAGATTGATCTGCTGGAACTTCTCAGCGAGCTAAATCGCACCCAGGGCTATACCCTCGCGGCGGTGCTGCATGATCTAAACCAGGCATGCCGCTACGCCACGCATTTAATTGCGCTGCGTGAGGGTGAGATTGTGGCGCAGGGCGCGCCGAAAGAGATTGTAACGCCCGCGTTGATCGAGCGGATCTACGGCATGCGCTGCATGATTATTGACGATCCGGTAGCGGGAACACCGCTGGTGGTGCCGTTGGGAAAACGTACGCTCTGATGCCCTCACCCCGGCCCTCTTCCACAGGGAGAGGGAGCAAACCATCCCTCGCCCCTTTGGGGAGAGGGACTATTGACGTTACCCCAATATCTCCTTCAACACCGACCCAATCTTCTCAAACGCCTGCGGTGAAATGATATCCACGTGAGCGCAATCCTGGCTGTACACCTCAAGCTCGCCGACCCATGGCGCCCAGGCGAGCAGCGGATCCTGGGTACGCGTACGTTCGGCGACAAACAGCGTCGCTTTACCGTCAAAACGTGAACTGTGCGCCGTGGTCAGCAGCCGCACCGCATCGGCATAATTGCCTTCAATGACGTTGAACAGTTCGCCTGGCCCCTGCCCTTGCTGTGCGGCGATAAACGCCTGACGTTCACGTTCGATCTCTGCCAGCACCTCAGGATCAAGGCCGTTGGCCTCTTTCTCAGCCCAGTTCTGCGTTTCTGGCGGCCAGGTATCCAGCAGGCCGAGGAAAGCGACCGCTTCACCCTGCTCGCGCAGACGCGCGGCAATCCCCTGCGCCAGCGTGCCGCCAAGCGAATATCCGAGAAGATAATATGGCCCGTGCGGCTGCTGTTCGCGCAGCGTGGACAGGTGATGTTCGATAACCCCGTCCAGATCGGCGCATTGCTGCATCGGCCCGTCTGGTCGCGGTGACTGTATTCCGGCGATCGCCCAGCGCGGGCTGAGGTAGCGTGTCAGGACGCTAAACTGCCAGGCAAATCCGGAGGCCGGATGGAAGCAGAACAGCGTCGGGCCATAACTTTCACGTAGCGGCAGTAACGTTTCATACCCCAGACGCAGCGCCTGTTCGTCGCTCAGTTGCGAATCCAGCAGCGCGCTAAGCTTACTGACCGTCGAGGCGATCATAATCTGTCCCGGCGTCACCTTGCGGGAAAAGGTTCGCCCCAACTGCGCGGCCAGGCGCATTGCCAGCAGCGAATGTCCCCCGAGGGCGAAGAAATCGGCCTCAATATCCTTCACCTCACAGCCCAGCAAGGCGGAAAACGCCTGTGCTACGGCCAGCTCAGTTGCCGTTTGTGCTGCGCGCCCGGTGGTTTGGCTGCTCATTTCCGGTAGCGGCAGCGCCTTGCGGTCAAGCTTGCCGTTGGCAGAGAGCGGTAGCGCGTTGATTTGCAACAGCACCACTGGCACCATATGCAGCGGCAGTTGCGCTTTGAGCGCTTCCAGCAGCGCGTCGCGATCCAGCGGTAAGCCAGATCCAGAGACAATATACCCCACCAGCTGACGCGCATCTCCCCCCGTGGCGGCCGCCTGGTTGAACACGCAGGCATGCGCCACCGCCTGCACGACATCGGGCAGAGAAAGCATCGCGCGATCGATTTCGCCAGGCTCAATGCGCTGTCCGCGAATTTTAAGCTGATCGTCGCTACGGCCTAAATATTCCACCGCGCCGTTATCCAGCCAGCGGGCCACGTCACCGGTGCGGTACATCCGTTCGCCTGGGGCAAACGGGTCGGCGATAAAGCGGCTGGCAGTAAGATCGGGACGTCCCAGATACCCCTGCGCTAGCTGGATGCCGGTGAGATACAGATCGCCCGCCACCCCAAACGGCACCGGACGCATCATCGCATCCAGAATACGCAATCCGGTATTCCATACCGGGAAACCAATCGGCACGCTGTTCCCTTCAACCGCCGCCAGTTCAGGGCCAAATGCCGGATACCCGCTCACGTCGACCGCCGCTTCCGTTGGGCCGTAGAGATTATGCAGCGGCACATGAGTAATCTGTTCCCATTCACGGCATAGCTCAGTCGGCAGCGCCTCGCCGCTACAGAAAACCTGCTTCAGGGTTGTGCAACAGTCGGCGTTTTCCGCCGTCAGCGACGCCACAAACGCGGCCAGCATCGAGGGCACAAAGTGGGTTGTGGTCACGCCATAATGCGCGAAGAAACTCTGCATTGCCTGCGGATCGCGGTGCGCGTCCGGTTCAGCCATCACCAGCTTCGCCCCGGCGATAAACGGCCACCAGAACTCCCACACCGACACGTCAAAACTGCACGGCGTTTTCTGCGCCACCACATCATTCGCGTCCAGCGGGTAGTGGTCCTGCATCCACATCAGGCGATTGACGATGGCGGTATGGCCTACCATCACCCCTTTCGGACGGCCGGTGGAACCCGAGGTAAAGATGATGTAGGCCGTCTGTGCCGGTTTCGCGAGATTCAGCGGTTCTGTGCCCGCAGCCGGTAATAGTGTGTTGTAACTAAACGTGGCAACCGGCAGATCGCTAAAGCGTGGAAGCTGCTCGTCGGTAGTGATGAGCAACGATGGCTGTGCGTCTTCCAGCATCATTCGCAGGCGATCGTCCGGATAACCGGTATCCAGCGGTAGCCACGCAGCGCCCGCTTCCACAATGCCGTGCAGCGCCAGGGTCAGGAACACCGAGCGTGGAAGTGCCACCGCCACGCTGTCGCCCGGCTTCACGCCGCGCTCGCGCAACAGGGTTGCCAGGGCGACAACCTGCTCGCGCATCTGACAATAGCTCAGTTCGTTATGCGCATCCGCCAGCGCGGGGGCATCCGGCGTTTTGCTCGCCTGTTCAACGACAAGTTGCGCCAGCGTGGCTGCGGGTAACATCACACCGGTGTCATTGATGCACGCAAGCTGCTGATACTCCTGCTCCGAGACGGTGTCCACATCGCCGCAGCGCAGATCCGGGTCTGCGGCAAACTGCACCAGCATCGCATTCAGACGCGCCACGTGACGCCTCAGCGTGGCTTCATCGTAACGCTGTTTACTGGCAAGGATTTCAATGCTCAGCCCGCCCTGCTCGTCCGGGAACAGCGCCAGCTCCAGATCGTTAACCGGCCCGGTTGCCAGCGTATGGGTAATAGCCTGCACGCCGTCAATATCCAGTTGATAATCGAAGACTTTAACGTTCAGTACCGAGCCAAACAGCGCCTCATCCCCCGCCGCTCGCCCGCTGTCGCGGACAATTTGCTCGGCGTCGTAGCGCTGGTGACGGCGCATTTTTTTTAACTGTTCGGCGAGGCGCAGCGCCAGTTCCGCCAGCCGTTCCTGCGGCGCGATATTGACCGCCAGCGGCAGCACGTTAAGCACCGGGCCGGTTGCCGTAAGGGCAGCCGACCCCATGCGACGCATAAAGATAAACCCGGCAGCGTAGTCCAGCCGTCCGGTCAGTCGCCCCAGCCACAGTGCCACCAGCGCAAGCGCCAGATCGGTACGCGCTACCTGCCCTGCAGCCCGTGCAAGCTGGCTAAAGGCACGGCTATCTGCAAAGACTTTCAGGCGTAAAATATCGGTTGTGGTCGCACGCCCGGGCAGCGGCGCGGATGACAGCGAGACCGGAGAAGGAAGCTGCTTACGCTGCCCGGCCCAGAAAGCACCGTCGCGCTGCCAGGCTTCGCTGGCGCGATAGCGCTGGTACTCTTCCACTACTTCCGCAAAGGGGGTAAACGGTGAGTCAGGCGTCGGTTCGTCCTTTTTCCACGCGCGGTAAATAGCGGCAATCTGGCGGGTAATGGCCGGGAAACTGAAGCCATCTACCACCAGGTGGTGATAACGCTGATACCAGTACCAGTGATGCTCTCCCACCTGAATAAGCTGGTGGAACGCCAGCGGCTGACCGCTGTCGACGCGCAGGTTCTGATTAAGGTCGGCCTCCATCAGCGCCACGGCGGCGTCATGGGAGTCAACGTGAACGATGGCCGGCTGCGGCAGGGTCATGGCGTCATCCACCCACTGCCACACCTCGCCGTCATCTTCAATGAAGCGCGTGCGCAGGGTGTCGGCCTGCAACATGCCTGCGGCAATCGCTTTTGCCAGCAGGGGCGCATCAAGCTCGCCTTTCAGCTCAGTGTAGTGCGCCACGCTCCAGGCGTTTGGCAACGTTGTAAGCTGTTCTGCCATCCAGATACCTGGCTGGGCGGCCACAAGGGGAAGACGATTCATGCGTGCTCCCCTGCAAAATGAGACGGGATTAACGTTTGCCAGCGCTCAGCCAGCCACTGCTGACATGCTTCGTGAGACTGTGGTTCGCAGACGACATGCCAGCCCGCAGGCAGTGCGCATTGCTGCGGCCACAGGCTGTACTGCGCCTGGTCATTACGCAAAATAGCGAACTGTCCTTGCGGATCATCGAAAGGGTTACTGAATTCCATACAAACTCCGTTATTAAATAAACGGCTGCCAGAGGGTCATTAACCCCTGCGTCAGCCCACCGCGCCAGCACAGCGCGTCGTGTCCGCCGTCAACCTGACGCCAGATAACCGGTTGCTGTATGTGGTGTAGTTCGGCGTAAATCGCCTGATTCGCGCGCATAATAAGCGGTTCGTTGCGCCCGGCCTCAAGAACGATGCGCAGCCCGCGTGCGGTTTTTTCACCCGCTTTAAGTTGTTCAGTGAGCAGGCCGTCCTGGTGTGCGCCACGGTGCGGCCACCAGAAAGAGCCGGACTGACTGAGCACGCAGCCAAAGCGCTGCGGCCAGTTGAGGCCGGCGTAAAGCGAGGAAAGCCCGCCGAAGCTCTGCCCTGCTACCAGCGTACGGTCGGCACGCTCGCTGAAGGACGCGGTGGTTCTCACCAGAGGAAGAAGTTCTTTCTGTACCGCCAGCCAGAAATCGGGGTTACACGGCAGCTCGCGGCTGCGGTGCGCGGTATCAATCACGTCAATCAACACGTAAACCGCCGACGGCAGTTTACCGTCGAGGGTCAGTGACGTTAGCGCAGGCCAGACGGGCATACTTTCAGCCCAGAACTGCCCGTCGAGCAGCACCGCCAGCGGGCGCTCGGGGCTGTCATCGCCTGCGGTAAAAATCCAGACGCGGCGTCGATTGTGCAGCCGCTCGCTTTTCCATTCGATGCAGACAGGCTTTTTGTATGGCGTATCGGGATGGTCCCAGCCAGGCTGCACCGGTGCCTCTGGCATTTCCAGCGCCGAGACGGCATGCCCGCGCCCGCCTCGCCAGCTCTGCGGGTTGAGCGGATCGGCCACCGCGCGCGGCAATAATGCGCGCCAGCCTTCGCGTAACGCCATGCGGTCAGGCTGTTCGCCTTCGAATACCGCATCGGTAAAATCATGCTCCTGCGCAGAGGGGATAAAACAGTAACTGCCGCGCCACCCGGGGCTGAACTTGCCCTGCCACTGCCAGACGTCGGTATCGGGGATGCGTTCAAGAGATTGCGGACGGCTATTTCGGTGATGATCGGTCACGCCGGTGATATAGAGCCAGACGCGCTTTACGCTCGACGTTACCTGCGTGCCTGCCGGATCGCGCCACCAGAACGTGACGCGATAATTATCCTGTTCACGTACCCATTCAGGGCCGTTTTTGGACTGCCACCAGGCTTCACTTCCCGTTGTTAACGCCGCCACCCTTATAACCTCATGTTTAGCGTGTCTTTTTTGTTACAAGACAAAATTTATTGATAATATTATTGATAACTATTTGCATTTGCAATAGCGTAGTGCCCGCGCTGTGGGAAGCGCGCTCATAAAACAACCATGCCACGCATTGTGTGCGCTCGAGGACAGGGCTGCTTACGCAATATGCGGATGACAACATGCCGCCTCCTCCCCCTTTCGGGAACGGAGACCCGGGGATGCGGCGCGAAAAGCAGGACGTACAATGAATAAAAAGATTCACTCCCTGGCCTTGCTGGTCAACGTAGGGATTTACGGCGTCGCGCTGCCCGCCCTGGCAGACGACGACAACGCCGCCGCGCAGCACGAAGAGACGATGGTGATCACCGCCGCGAAGCAGAACCTGCAGGCACCGGGTGTATCGACCATCACGGCCGATGAGATCCGTAAAAACCCGCCCGCTCGCGACGTTGCCGAAATTATCCGAACCATGCCGGGCGTTAACCTGACGGGTAACTCTACCAGCGGCCAGCGCGGTAACAATCGTCAGATCGATATCCGCGGCATGGGCCCGGAAAACACCCTGATCCTGATCGACGGCAAACCGGTCACCAGCCGTAATTCCATCCGTCTGGGCTGGCGCGGCGAGCGTGATACCCGTGGCGACACCGGCTGGGTACCGCCTGAGATGATTGAACGTATCGACGTGATCCGTGGCCCGGCCGCTGCGCGTTACGGTAACGGCGCGGCAGGCGGCGTGGTGAATATCATCACCAAAAATTTCGACAACCAGTGGCATGGTTCCTGGAACACCTATCTGAATGCGCCGGAACATAAAGACGAGGGTTCCACCAAACGCACCAACTTCAGCCTGAGCGGGCCGCTGGGCGGCGATTTCAGCTTCCGCATGTTTGGTAACCTCGACAAAACCCAGGCCGATGCGTGGGACATCAACCAGGGCCATCAGTCTGAGCGCACCGGCGCTTACGCCGACACGCTGCCAGCAGGTCGTGAAGGGGTTGAAAACAAAGACATTAACGGCGTAGTGCGCTGGGACTTTGCGCCAATGCAGTCCCTGCAGTTTGAAGCGGGCTACAGCCGCCAGAACAACCTCTATGCGGGCGACACGCAGAACACTAACAACGACAACAGCAGCAACGGCCTGGTGAAGAAAAACTACGGTAAAGAGACCAACCGTATTTATCGTCAAAACTTCGCCGTGACCTGGAACGGCGGCTGGGATAACGGCATGACCACCAGCAACTGGGCGCAGTACGAACATACCCGCAACTCCCGTCTGGGCGAAGGGCTGGCGGGCGGTACGGAAGGGCTGTTCAACAGCAATAAATTCACCGACACCGACCTGGCCGACGTGATGCTGCACAGTGAAATTAGCCTGCCAATCGATTTTCTCGTCAACCAGAACCTGACGCTAGGGACCGAGTGGAACCAGCAGCGTATGAAGGATTCAACCTCCAATACGCAGGCGCAGCAAGGCGGCACTATTCCTGGCATGAGCGACGATCGCAGCCCGTACTCTTCGGCGGAGATCTTCTCGTTGTTTGCCGAGAACAACATGGAGCTGACCGACAGTACCATGCTGACGCCAGCCCTGCGTTTCGACCATCACACCATCGTTGGCAACAACTGGAGCCCGTCGCTGAACCTGTCGCAGGGTCTGGGGGATGAATTCACGCTGAAGATGGGTATCGCACGCGCCTATAAAGCACCGAGCCTGTATCAGACAAACCCGAACTACCTGCTTTACAGCAAAGGCCAGGGCTGCTACGCCAGTTCCGACGGCGTGGGCTGTTACATGATGGGTAACGACGATCTGAAAGCCGAAACCAGCATTAATAAAGAGATTGGACTGGAGTGGAAACACGCCGGCTGGCAGGCGGGCGTAACCTGGTTCCGTAACGACTACCGCGATAAGATTGAAGCGGGCTACGCGCCGATTAGCCAGACCTCCACCAGCAACGTTACCACCGATATTTACCAGTGGGAAAACGTGCCGAAAGCGGTGGTAGAAGGTCTTGAAGGTTCCCTGAACGTGCCGGTCAGCGACACCATCAACTGGACCAACAACATCACTTACATGCTGCAAAGTAAGAACAAAGAGACCGGTGACCGTCTGTCGATTATCCCGGAGTACACGCTGAACTCGACCCTGAGCTGGCAGGTACGCCAGGATGTTTCCCTGCAGTCTACCTTCACCTGGTACGGCAAGCAGCAGCCGAAAAAATATAACTACAAAGGTCAGCCGGTGACCGGCTCTGAGAAAGACGAGGTTAGCCCGTACAGCATCGTTGGCCTGAGTGCGACCTGGGATGTAACCAAAAACGTCAGTCTGACCGGCGGGGTGGACAACGTCTTCGACAAACGCCAGTGGCGGGCAGGGAATGCCCAGACGACGGGTAATACCACCACAGGCGCCTATATGTACGGCGCTGGGGCATACACGTATAATGAGCCGGGCCGTACCTGGTTTATGAGCGTGAATACGCATTTTTGAGGCACTGAAGTCAATCATCCCCTCTCCCCTCCGGGTGAGAGGGGAAGGGTGAGGGGAAAACCATGCACACCACCCACAGCACATTTTCTCTCGCTGGCCACACCGTCCATCGCATCATCTTCGACCCCACGACCTTCACCGACGCCGATCTCCTCTGGCTTCCCCATTACCCACAGTTGGCTCGCGCCGGCCGCAAGCGTAAAGCGGAGCACCTTGCCGGGCGCATCGCCGCCGCATATGCCCTGAATGAACCTACGGTTCCCGGCATTGGCCCGAGCGGCGAGCCTCTCTGGCCTCAGGGCATATCAGGCAGCATTACCCACAGCGGCACGCAGGCCATGGCGGTTGTCACTCGTGAAAAACACGCGCTTATCGGCATCGATTGCGAAACCTGCCTCTCCGACAGTGAAGCCAGAGAAGTCAAAGAGGGCATTATTGATGCGCAGGAAGCGCGCGTGCTGTCACGCCAGGGCTGCCCATTCGCCCTCGCCCTGACGCTGGCCTTCAGCGCCAAAGAGAGCCTGTTTAAGGCCCTCTTCCCGCAGGTAAACACATTTATGGGATTTGACAGCGCACGTATCATCATGCTCAAAGAGGAGACCCTGACGCTGGCGCTGAGCCGCCCGCTGGCAGGGTTTGACGAGCACACGCTCTTCACGCTTCACTGGAAACGCGACACTGAACGGGTGATCACATTGCTGTAATGTTCTCCCGTCGCCGGGCCTTTACGCTGGTCGTCACGAAGGTAACGATGAAAACCAGCGCGAACAGCACCACAATGGTCGGTGCGGGCGCGCTGTCGAGATAAAACGACAGATAGACGCCACTGACGCAGACCAGCATCGAGACCGCCACCGCCGCCAGCAGCGCCATGTGGAAACGTCGGGTCAACAGCACGGCGATCGCGCCGGGTGCAATCAGCAGCGAGATCGAGAGAATAATCCCCACCGCTTTCAGCGTGGCGACGATGGTGAGCGAAACCATGCACAGCAGCCCGTAATGAAGCCAGCGGGTGCGTAAACCGCTCGCCTGCGCCTGCTGGTAGTCGAAGCAGAACAGCAGAAAATCACGCCATTTCACGGCAATCACCAGCGTAATCAGCCCCGCAACCAGACCGCTTTGCACGATATCCATGCCGTTTATGCCCAGCATATCACCAAACAAAATATGGTCGAGATGGACTTCAGGCTTGACGGCAATGTAGAGGATCAGCCCGGCGGCGAACATGCCGGAAAAGACGATCCCCATCACGGTATCCTGCTTGATGCGGCTGTTGTCCTTCAGATAGCCGCTGGCGACCGCGCAAAATACCCCGGCGACAAAGGCCCCCAACGCCAGCGGCAGCCCCATCATCCAGGCCAGCACGATACCGGGAAACACCGCATGGCTCATGGCATCGCCCATCAGCGCCCAGCCTTTGAGCACCAGAAACACAGAGAGCAGCGCGCAAGGCACGGCCACCAGGAGGGAAATCAGCAGCGCGTTGTTCATAAACGCAAACTGGAAAGGTTCAAGAAGCAGCGTCATCATTCAGGCATCTCCTGTGCGTGACGCGCCCGACGACGGCTGGCCAACAGGCCGTGCTTCGGCGCAAAGACAAACGCCAGCAGGAACAGCAGCGTCTGGGCGACCACGATAATGCCGCCGGTTGCGCCGTCAAGATAATAGCTCGCCCACGCGCCGAGGAAGCTGGTGATACTGCCAATCGCCACCGCAATCATCAGCAGGCGCGGGAAGCGGTCGGTGAGCAGCCACGCGGTCGCGCCGGGCGTCACCACCAGACAGATCACCAGAAATGCGCCGACGGTCTGTAGCGCCGCCACCGTGGAGACCGACAGCAGCGTGAAGAACAGTATTTTCAGACGCCCGGGGCGCAGACCGATGGCGCGGGCATGGTTCTCATCGAAAAAGGTCACCATCAGATCTTTCCATTTGAACAGCAGCACGATGATTGACACCACGCCGATAATCGTCAACTGGAGGATATCTTCCGGCGCAATAGCCAGAATATTGCCGAGCACGATGGTCTGGATATTTACCGAGGTTGGATTGAGCGACACCATAAATAGCCCGAGGCCGAAAAAGGAGGAGAAAATCAGCCCGATAATGGCGTCTTCCTTCAGGCGACTGCGCTGGTTGAGAAACAGCATGCTGCCCGCCGCCAGCCCGCCCGATAAGAACGCCCCCAGCGAGAACGGCAGCCCGAGCATGTAGGCCCCCGCCACGCCCGGCACGATAGAGTGCGAGAGCGCATCGCCAATCAGCGACCAGCCTTTAAGCATCAGGTAGCACGACAGAAACGCGCACAGGCCGCCCACCATCGCCGAGACCCACATCGCGTTGCGCATGTATTCATAGCTGAAGGGTTCGAGAAGCGCGTTCATTATGCCTCCCTGCGGTGGGTGACGAAGGGCCGCTCGTCGTCAGTAATAATGCGCTCTTCAGAGCCACTGAGCACCACGTGGCGCAGTACACCGCTGAAGGCGCGCTCCAGGTTCTCGGCGGTAAAAGTGGTGTCCGTTGGGCCGCTCGCCAGCACGGTGCCTTTGACCATTACCGTGTAATCGCAAAACGCCGTTACCGAGCCTAAGTTGTGGGTTGACACCAGCATGGTTTTACCCTCGTCGCGCAGTTCCCCCAGCAGGCTGATGATCCTGGCTTCGGTTTTTACGTCCACGCCGGTAAACGGCTCGTCAAGCAGGATCACCTCACCCTGCTGGGCAATCGCCCGCGCCAGGAAGATGCGTTTCTTCTGCCCGCCTGAAAGCTCGCCAATCTGACGATGGCGCAGCTCAAGCATATCTACACGCTTGAGCGCGTCGGTGACGATCCGGCGATCGTTCTCTTTGGGCCGACGCAGAAACCCCATGTGCCCGTAGCGCCCCATCATTACCACGTCCTCAACCAGCACCGGAAACGACCAGTCGACCTCTTCCGACTGCGGCACGTAGGCGACCAGATTCTGACGCAGCGCGCGCACGGGGGGCATGCCGAGGATCGTGATGTTGCCACTCGCCGCCCGCACAAAGCCCATCACCGCCTTAAACAGGGTGGACTTACCGGAACCGTTTACGCCCACCAGCGCAGCAATGGATCCTCCAGGCACGCTGAACGAGGCATTGCGTAGCGCCGTGTGGCCGTTGCGATAGGTTACCGTGACGTCGGTGACGACAATCCCCTTTTGCATGTGCTACTCCTTCATGCCGTCGCGAATGCCCTGCACCAGGGTGCGCGTGGTGACGTTAAGCAGGTCGATATAGGTCGGCACCGGGCCGTTTTCCGCGCTCAGGGAATCTACATACAGCACGCCGCCGTAGTGTGTACCTGTTTCGCGCGCCACCTGACGAGCCGGTTTATCAGAGACGGTGCTTTCACTGAATACGGCCGGGATTTGATGTTTTTTCACCAGGTCGATGACCTTACGCACCTGCTGGGGCGTGCCCTGCTGATCGGCGTTGATCGGCCACAGATAGAGTTCCTTCATCCCCAAGTCCCGCGCCAGATAGGAGAACGCGCCTTCGCTTGTCACTATCCAGCGCTTATCTTCAGGGATCTCCGCGACCTGCATGCGCAGTGGTTCGAGTGTTGCGGTAATTTTCTGCTTGTAGACTTCGGCGTTGCGCTGGTAGGTCTGCGCATTGGCCGGGTCATACTTCACCAGCGCATCGCGAATGTTATCGACGTAAATGAGGGCGTTGTCCGGGGACATCCACGCATGCGGATTGGGTTTGCCGTTATAGGGTCCTTCGGTGATCCCCATTGGGGTAATGCCTTTGGTGACAATCACTTCCGGCACGCCGTTCAGATGCTGATAAAAGCGCTTAAACCATAGCTCCAGATTCATGCCGTTCGCCAGAATCAGCTGCGCCTTCTGCGCGCGTTTAATATCGCCCGGCGTTGGCTGGTACTCGTGAATTTCTGCATCCGGTTTGGTAATGGAGGTGACTTCTGCGGCATCGCCCGCCACGTTTTTTGCCATATCAGCGATCACGGTAAAGGTGGTGATAACCTGAAATTTTTCATCCGCCTGCACGCCCGTTGTGGTAACGGCCATAAACAGCGCGCCGAGCAACAAACGCTTCAATCCTTGTAGTGGGTGCATCGCAGAACTCTCCTGAGGTGATTAAATTCAAAAAAATAGCCCGGGCTATAAGGTATAGCACGGGCTATATTTAAATGAAAATAATTATCATTAAAGTTTTGTCAACGAAGACCCGGTTCGGTTATTCAACTTTGCGAGGACCATTTTGCAGCAATACGTTTAACACGGCGTCGGCCTCGGCAGTTCGACTCCCGGGTTTCGCCAGTTGGGCGGTATTGAGCGCCTGAATGCGGGTTGAATAAGATTCTGTATCTTTCAGGGTAATGAACAATACTCGCTCATACTCTTTATCGACGTCTATCGTCAGCCCCATGGGGCAAGTCATCAGCAGTGCGCCGGTAGGACCAGCCTGTACCGCAAAGGTGATATTGTATTGATAGGTGGTTTTCTTCTCCTGTTTCTTTTCCCAGAAAATCCAGGCATTACCCTCTTCTTTATGAAGATCGGTATAAGCGCTTTCAATCGCTGCCGAGAGTTTGGCAAGAGGTACGGGGGCAAGGGCAATACCCAGTACGGTCTTGATGGTTTCCACGACTAAATCGACCATCACCGAGGTCTGAGAACTGCTGGTCGTTTTGGTAATGTCCGTGTAACTAATGACTGATAGTTCGGGATTTTGCTTAACAACGTCAAGAGCGGTGTTGACATCGAAGCGAAGAGAATTATTTTCTGCGGGAACCAGCGCGTTCTGAAAGATCCCTGCTGTTTTCAACGCCAGGGGTAAAATTTCCGGATCCGTTAAAGAATATATTTCATCGTAATTAGTTTCCTCGGATGTTAAACGGATCAATAGGTTTCGGGTAACCACCGGACTAATAAGCAACTGTGCCGGGCTATTTAATACTTCTGTTTGTGCAGTCATTTTAAACCTCTGTAATTTAAAAAAAGTGAAGTGATAAAACGTTTTAAAAACAAAGATAATGGATACCGCATTCCGTATAAAAAATTACACATAGAAATTAGAAATAAATAACAAACCTATCTATTTCAATGAGTTAAATTGAAAAATACAAAAAAACGTTAAATATCAATTAACCTCCTCAGACGCCTCACGGATTCACATATTATAATGCAAATTATTTTCCTGACACTTAAGCAATGTTTAAGAGGGACTAAATAGTATTATCATTTCTTCTGGAATTAAACGTATTTGAATAACCAAAATTAGTCAAACATAAATTTTTATTTCACGATGAAAAAATATAATATATACAAAGATGCGTTCGCGCTTTGCCAGTAGGTTAATGATTTTCATGATCTCTCAGGACATTATTTAGCAGCCTAATGGAGTATATAAAAAAACGGCGCCATAGTCGCTATGACGCCGTTTCTTAACTTAACGCAAATTCAGGCGTCCGGGAACATTACGCTATTACCCGGCGCTTCCCTGTGCAGGTGGATAAAGTTCAGATGCCGTTCATACTGATCCAGAATGTCCGTAATCACCTGCTCTTTACTGTAATCCATCAAGTCGTTGCCCTGGCTGCCTTCCAGCAGGAAGGTCTCCAGCCGATAGTAGGTTGATTTCCCGCTTCGTGCCCGGTAGGTAAACCCAGGCACCGAATACTGCTGCGGCCAGATCTGATAGACAAAGTTCTGCTCGTCGCCCATGTGCACCAGCAGATCCAGATGCCCCAGGTTATCCCCTTCGTCCGGCGGCAGGCTTTTTAGCTCAACGTGGGCCCCCCGCAGCTTCAGCTCCTGCGCGACCTCTTCCATTGCCGGGTAGCAAACCGTCTCCATCATCTGTTTGGTGTACCGCGTCCCCGGGTAGTTCATCAGGCGCGAGAGCCGTTTCTTCCAGCTCAGGCGGTCCTGCGTGCCCAATGGCCTCGGCGCGGTGTCGCGGTTGGCGCTTTCGCGGCGAAAATCTTCCACCTTGAGCGATTTATACAGCCCGGCCATCACAAAGAAGATCACGAAACTGAACGGCAGGCCCATGATCACCGTGGTGTTCTGCAATGCCGAAATGCCGTTGGTCATCAGCATACCGAGCGTCAGCAGGCCGATGGCGATGGACCAGAAGATGCGCAGCCAGTTCGGTGCATCACTGTTGATATCTTTCAGCTTCGAGGTGAAATTCCCCAGCACCAGCGCGCCGGAATCCGCCGAGGTGACGTAAAATAGCAGGCCGGTAATGGTCGCCACAGAGGCGCTAAAGGTGAACGCCGGATACTGCGCAAGCAGGCTGTAGAAACCGCGCTCCGGGTGGGCCATCGCTTCCTGCGCGAAGGTCGCATTGCCGTGGATGATCTCGTGCAGCGCGCTGTTGCCGAAAATCGACAGCCACAGCAGGGTAAAGGTGAACGGGATAATCAGGGTGCCCATCACGAACTGACGGATGGTGCGCCCACGCGAAATACGCGCCAGGAACAGGCCGACAAACGGCGACCACGCCACCCACCACGCCCAGAAGAATAGCGTCCAGTTGTTCATCCACTCGACCGGGCGGTCGAAGGCGAAGCTGTTGAGCGTCATGCCCATAAAGCGGTTAACGTAATCGCCCACGTTCAGCACTAAGGCATTGAGCAGGAATGAGGTGTCGCCCATAAACAGCACGAACAGGATCAGTCCCAGCGCCAGCGCCACGTTCAGCTCTGAGAGCACGCGGATGCCCTTATCCACGCCGGAGGTCACCGAAATGGTGGCGATTATCACCGACAGCGCAATCAGCGCCGCTTTCGCCGCCATCGAATCCGGGATATCAAACAGCACGCTCAATCCATAGTTGAGCTGCACCACGCCAATACCCAGCGTCGTGGCGATACCGAAGATGGTGCCAATCACCGCCGCGATATCCACGCTGTGGCCGATTGGCCCGTTTATTTTTTTCCCAAAAATAGGATACAGCGCGGAGCGGATGGTGAGGGGCAAATTATAACGATAGCTGAAGTATCCCAGCGCCATCCCCATCAGGGCGTACATTGACCAGCCGGTTAAGCCATAGTGGAACAGCGTCCAGACCATCGCCTGTCGCGCGGCCTCCATCGTCTGCCCTGCCCCTTCCGGCGGCTGCATATATTGCGTGACCGGTTCCGCCACCGAGAAGAACATCAGGTCAATACCAATGCCGGCTGCAAACAGCATCGCGGCCCAGCTTAGCAGGCTAAACTCGGGTTTTGACTGTTCTGGCCCGAGCTTAACCGAGCCGAAACGCGAGCAGGCTATGCAGACGACGAAGACAATATACAGCGTCGCCGCCAGCAAATAGTACCAGCCGAAGGTCTTTGACACCCCGTTCAGGGTGCGCCCAATCCACTCGGCAGAAAAATCGCGAAAGAAGATCGTCATCAGGGAAAACAACAAAATCAGTCCGGCGGATGTGAAGAAAACCACCGGATTGATTTTGTCCTTTTCTCTGTTTTGCGAAAGATCTGTCATCCAGTATCCCCACTGTTTTTGTAACTATTAAAAATCAAATCGGCAACAATTAAGACACATTTTATATTGAACGTCCAATCAAAAACCGCTTTAATATATAACCAACACTGATGAATGGAGTGGCAATAATGCCCAAAGTGGGAATGCAGCCAATCCGGCGCAGGCAGCTTATTAACGCCACGCTGGAAGCCATAAATGAGGTGGGGATGCACGACGCCACCATCGCGCAGATCGCCCGACGGGCGGGCGTGTCCACCGGGATCATCAGCCACTACTTCAAAGACAAAAATGGTCTGCTGGAAGCCACCATGCGCGACATCACCGGCCAATTGCGCGACGCGGTGCTAAGCCGTTTACGCGCGCGACAGGGCGGCAGCGCGGAGCAGCGCCTGCAGGCGATTGTCGGCGGCAATTTCGATGAAACCCAGATCAGCAGCGCGGCAATGAAAGCCTGGCTAGCCTTCTGGGCCAGCAGCATGCATCAGCCGATGCTCTACCGTCTGCAGCAAGTGAGCAGCCGCCGCCTGCTGTCGAACCTCGTGAGCGAGTTTCGCCGCGAGCTGCCCCGCGAGCAGGCCCAGGAGGCGGGCTACGGCCTGGCGGCGCTGATCGACGGCCTGTGGCTGCGCGCGGCGCTGAGCGGCAAACCGCTGGATAAGACGCTTGCCCGGTCGCTCACCAGCCACTTTATCAGCCAGCATTTACCGACCGAATAACCGAGGAGAAATTATGTCCCGAATGGCAGAACAACAGCTTTATATTAATGGTGGTTATACATCCGCCACCAGCGGTCGTACCTTCGAGACCATCAACCCGGCTAACGGTGAGGTTCTGGCGACCGTGCAGGCCGCCGGGCGCGAGGACGTGGACCGCGCCGTAGAGAGCGCCCGGCAGGGGCAAAAAATCTGGGCGGCCATGACCGCCATGGAACGCTCGCGCATTCTGCGCCGGGCGGTGGATATCCTGCGCGAGCGTAACGACGAGCTGGCGAAGCTTGAAACCCTCGACACCGGCAAAGCGTTTTCAGAAACCAGCGCCGTCGATATCGTCACCGGCGCGGACGTGCTGGAGTATTACGCCGGGCTGATCCCGGCCCTCGAAGGAAGCCAGATCCCTTTGCGCGATACGTCATTCGTTTATACCCGCCGTGAACCGCTGGGCGTGGTGGCCGGTATTGGCGCATGGAACTACCCAATTCAGATAGCCCTGTGGAAATCCGCCCCGGCGCTGGCGGCGGGCAATGCGATGATCTTCAAGCCGAGCGAAGTGACGCCGCTCACCGCCCTGAAGCTTGCCGAGATCTATACCGAAGCGGGCCTGCCGGACGGCGTGTTTAACGTCCTGCCGGGCGTGGGCGCCGAGACCGGACAGTATCTGACCGAACATCCGGGCATCAGTAAAGTCTCTTTCACCGGCGGCGTCGCCAGCGGCAAAAAAGTGATGGCTAACTCGGCGGCATCGTCCCTGAAAGAGGTGACGATGGAGCTGGGCGGCAAATCTCCGCTGATTATTTTTGACGATGCGGACCTGGATAGCGCAGCCGATATCGCCATGATGGCGAACTTCTTTAGCTCCGGTCAGGTCTGCACCAACGGCACCCGCGTGTTCGTGCCCGCGAAATTCAAAGCGGCGTTTGAGCAGAAGATCGTCGAACGCGTCGGGCGTATCCGCGCGGGCGATCTGTTCGCACCAGGCACCAACTTCGGCCCGCTGGTGAGCTTCCCGCACCGTGACAACGTGCTGCGCTACATAGCCAAAGGCAAAGAGGAAGGCGCGCGGGTGCTGTGCGGCGGCGACGTACTGAAAGGCGAAGCCTTTGATAACGGCGCATGGGTGGCTCCCACCGTATTCACCGACTGCAGCGACGAGATGACCATCGTACGGGAAGAGATCTTCGGCCCGGTGATGTCCATCCTCACTTATGCAAGCGATGAAGAAGTCATCCGTCGCGCTAACCATACCGACTATGGTCTGGCGGCTGGCATTGTCACCACCGATCTGAACCGCGCCCACCGCGCCATTCATCAGCTCGAAGCGGGCATCTGCTGGATCAACACCTGGGGCGAATCCCCGGCGGAGATGCCGGTGGGCGGCTATAAACACTCGGGTATTGGCCGCGAGAACGGGGTGATGACGCTGCAAAGCTACACCCAGGTGAAGTCCATCCAGGTTGAGATGGCTAAATTCCAGTCCATATTCTGACCGGGAGGTTTATTTGCAATTTGACTACATCATTATTGGTGCCGGCTCTGCCGGCAACGTTCTGGCGACAAGACTGACCGAAGATCCCCACACCACCGTGCTGCTGCTTGAAGCGGGCGGCCCGGATTACCGGATGGATTTTCGCACCCAGATGCCTGCCGCACTGGCGTACCCGCTGCAGGGTAAGCGTTATAACTGGGCGTATGAAACCGAGCCAGAGCCGCACATGAACAACCGCCGCATGGAGTGCGGGCGCGGCAAAGGGCTGGGCGGCTCGTCGCTGATCAACGGTATGTGCTACGTGCGCGGCAACGCGATGGATCTGGACAACTGGGCAAAAGAGGCCGGTCTGGAGCACTGGAGCTATCTCAATTGCCTGCCCTACTACCGTAAGGCTGAGACGCGTGACGTGGGGCCAAACGATTATCACGGCGGCGACGGTCCGGTGAGCGTGACCACCTCCAGACCGGGCGTCAACCCGCTGTTTGACGCGATGGTCGAGGCTGGCGTGCAGGCAGGCTATCCGCGCACTGACGATCTCAACGGCTATCAGCAGGAAGGGTTTGGCCCAATGGACAGGACGGTCACTCCGCAGGGCCGACGCGCCAGCACCGCGCGCGGCTATCTGGACCAGGCAAAGCCGCGCCCGAACCTGACTATCTGCACCCACGCTATGACCGATCGCATCCTCTTCAACGGCAAGCGTGCGGTGGGCGTCGAGTGGCTGGAAGGCGAAAGCACGATCCCGTCAAACGCGACGGCGAATAAAGAAGTACTGCTGTGCGCAGGGGCGATCGCCTCTCCGCAGATCCTCCAGCGTTCCGGCGTAGGCAGCGCAGACCTGCTTGAGGAGTTTGCTATCCCGCTGGTGCATAACCTGCCTGGCGTCGGTGAAAACCTGCAGGATCATCTGGAGATGTATCTTCAATATGAATGTAAAGAGCCGATCTCCCTCTACCCTGCCTTGCAGTGGTGGAACCAGCCGAAAATTGGCGCAGAGTGGCTGTTTAGCGGCACGGGCGTAGGCGCGAGCAACCACTTTGAGGCGGGCGGGTTTATCCGCAGCCGCGAAGAGTTTGCATGGCCGAACATTCAGTACCACTTCCTGCCGGTGGCGATAAACTACAATGGCTCGAACGCAGTGAAAGAGCACGGCTTCCAGTGCCACGTTGGCTCCATGCGCTCGCCGAGCCGCGGACACGTACGCATCACGTCGCGTGACCCGCATCAACATCCGGCGATCCTGTTCAACTATATGTCACACGAGCAAGACTGGCAGGAGTTCCGCGACGCCATCCGCATCACCCGCGAAATAATGCATCAACCCGCGCTGGATAAATACCGCGGGCGCGAAATCAGCCCGGGTAGTGAGTGCCAGACCGACGAGCAATTAGACGAGTTTGTGCGTAACCACGCTGAAACCGCCTTCCACCCGTGCGGTACATGCAAGATGGGCTATGACGAAAGGGCGGTAGTCGACGGCGAAGGCCGGGTACATGGGCTGGAAGGATTGCGCGTGGTAGATGCGTCGATTATGCCGCAGATAATCACCGGCAACCTGAACGCGACCACCATCATGATTGGCGAGAAAATTGCCGACGCCATACGCGGGCGCGGGCCGCTGGCGAAAAGTACGGCGGCGTATTATGTGGCGAATGGGGCGCCGTTGAGGCGCTAAGGGGCCCCCGCTTACGTTCGAACGCTGGCTTAGACTTTATTTTCACAGCCACAATTCCCCGGGGATATGCCGGGGAATTATTCCAGTCAGAACCCGTTGTCATGATTACATTGCTACATTTGCGGAAAGATTTGCTAGTGAATTAACCGTGCACACGCCATCCTGATACACTTCGTCTCCTCACTTATGAAATAACCTGTTTTTTATCTAAACATAATATTTTATTTATGCGTCATATTTTACTGGCCGCTACACTTGCGTCCTGATGCTGAGAAAAGAATATTACCACTTCGAAGATGGCAATTTTTATAAGGTGTTTAACTGATTTAAGATGCTAATCAAGCGGCTCTGGGACGTGGCTATGCCGGGTTATTATTTGGTGGCATAACGTTTCATAGCCCGGTCCATTTAAATGATCGAAATCAAATTCCAGTAAATTATGCGCGTTGCTACTGGCATTATTATGAATGTGCGCTAGTAATGTAATGTGGCAGTTGATATGCCACCTGTTATTACCAATAAATCCACGAGGATACTATGGAAGAAACTAAGGTAATTACCTGTAACGACACATCTGATAAATACGAGGCAATAGATTTCGAGCTTGTAGAGTGCGAGTCTGTTGAGGCGACTACCAGCATAATGGGATTGCCTCGCGGTCCTCTTATGGAAGCTGTGTTCTATGTGTACAGGTGCTGAATTTGATTGCATAAAAGGGGGGAGCGATTTTGCTCCTCCCTCCCGGTAAACAAAGAAGGAGGATGCGTGAAATACAGAAATTTTATTCCTGGAATCTATCCAGCCCGTGTACGGGGTCAAATTATTATAATGAATGTAATAGATAATAATTTTTATATCCTTTCACCCGGGGAATCCCGTTCTCTGTTACAGTGTTACACTGGCGATAATAATGTAACATTTATGGGGCGCGGAATACTAACCAACAAATTTAATAATCATGATCAATATAATCTATTTAAAGAAAAAGATACGCTGGGGATTGGCGTAAATTTTTGGTCTCTTAAGAACATGAATATTTCTTTTAGAAACCAGTTCTGGATTTTGCAGATGATCAAATCACTGTATATATCCCATAAATTGATAAAAAAAGGATTGCCTTATACAATCAATTACTTAAATGAGAACTGTATAAAAACAATCAAAAAACTAGATGTCGCTCAGGTAGTACAACATCTGAATGCCGCCACCCTGCTTTACCCTTTCAAAACAAAATGTCTGGAATGGTCCATAGCATTAACTCACTATATTATTCAGTTTGGTTATCAACCCGTTTTAAAAATAGGCGTTCAAAATAAACCATTTTACTCACATGCCTGGATTGAACTTGACGGAGAGGTTATTGGAGACATTAGTGATTTAAATGAGAGAATGGTAGTAATATATCAAAGCAAGTTAGGAGCAAGGTGATAATGTTCAAAATAGATATAACCTTTGAAGGAAAAAAACAAACTGATGTTTTTCTGCGTAATGACAACGTCGAGATATCAGGGAAAATAGACCTTCCTTACGCAGCACACTTAGAAAAAGATCATTTAGTACTTATTGCTGGCAGCATAAAATGTTACAACGGCGAATCTGTTGAACTTAACATGGCAGCAAAAATGCTATTAAACAATGAAGTTCAGGAAACGGATTTCTATGGAGATTTTATATGTCTGGCATTTTCTCGGGACTGTGTGGAAATTTATACCGATCCTTTCGGTCAGTTTCCTGTTTATTATGTAATTAATAACAATGGCAGTATAGTGCTGGCAAGCGGGAAGGACTGTAAAGGTTTATCACGTTCAGATAACAATATAGACATTGATTTTCTCTCCAGTTATATCAACTCAGGTGATTTTATTGAAAACAGAACAGCTATTGCTGGCATGCATATCTTGTCCCCGGGGTTTAAGTATTGTTTTACATCGACAGGGGGACTTTCCAGGGAATATATCATAAATAAAATCATATCAAAGGCAGAAAATACAAATCCGTATACTATCCTAAAAAAAACACTGGAGCAAAAAATAACTGCGCATGACAAAATTGTACTTGAATTATCGGGAGGCGTTGAGTCAAGCAGTATTGCTGCTATTCTTGCCTGTCATAAAAATAATAAAGACATTAAATTCCTTACATACTATGACAAGTACAGTTTATCTTCAAATGAACTCAGCCACGCAAAAAAAGTTGCGAAATACTTCAATGTTAAACTGGATGTTATTGAACTAAGTGATAAGTTACCGTTTACGCCATTTACAGAGGAAATACCATTTCACCCTTTACCTGGAAGTTATGCCTGTTTTTATAATCAGCAACGTTACATGGCTGACTCGTATGATGCCAGTACGTTGTTTATAAATGGTCATGGTGGAGACTCAATTTATCTGGCTCCATCCCCCCCGGCACTATTCGCAGAGACATTATTCAATTCAGGTGTCAGCAAGGCATTTAAAATCCTTTATAGTATATCACTGCAACACCACTCTTCTCTTTTTGATGAAGCGGTAAAATCGATGACTAATGAATACATATTAAAAAACAATCCGCAATTGTGGTATTTTGATAGTATCAAAAACATAAATAGATATACCCGTCCGGCATCAGTTTTCTGGTGGCAAGCACTTGGTTCAACAATATCTGAGGTTCTTCCTATTCTGAATCATGCATTTTCTGGCAAAACCGTTTACTATCCATTTCTGTCCTCTCCGGTCGTTATCAACGCTATTCGCACCGGATTCGACAAACTGGTGCATAATGAATTCAACAGATTTCCTTTGCGTAAATCTGTTTACATAAATACGGGGTTTAGAGGGATCTGGAGAACAGATAAAGGGGACACTACATACAACATGCTTGCGGGCATTAGTAAAAATTACCATTTTATAAGGAATTTTCTACTCAGCGGGCATCTTGCCGAAAAAAAATTACTAGACCGCAACCTAACTGAAAATATACTAAAAAAATTGAACCTTGGTTTACCTGAGGGATTACCCGTTATCGTTCGCTTATACGCCGCTGAAACATGTCTGAGGTCGTTAGACAAAGGTGGTTTATGACATTATTACAGGATTTTAATTTCTTCCTGAGAAAAATATGTAATATTAATCACGCTTTAAAAGTAACAATTATTTTTAACGTGCTATGTGCGCTTTTATTTGTTGCTGTCACGCTCTCGGTGCCCTACGCTCTTAAGATGACAGTTGACACATTATCTCAAGCCGATCGCTTTGAAAATGCGCACGAAATCCTGTGCATTGTTTCACTTTACTGCGTTATCTGGACGGCTAATCAGGTACTGCAATGGGTTCGCACACTGCTGTGCGCGCCATTAATAGCAAAATGTGATTCAGCATCCCAGATATTACTTTATCTCCATCTGATTAAAATCAGGTACGAGATCATAAAAACGATGGACATCGGACTGCTTTATGCAACGCTAACCCGATGCAGGACGGCATTTAGTACGCTTTCATTTTCTTTTTTCTGGATTGTTATTCCCGTCCTTTTCCAGATTACAATCGGAAGTCTTTTCATTTTTGTTGTGCTGGGCGCTTTACCGGGGATAATCATTCTTGTCTCGGCTTTCATTCTTCTGTTCAGCTCCCTGCATTTCTCTTCAAAAACAACCCAGGCTCATCTTCAATCTTTTGAGGCCCAGAATCTTCTCTCCGTTCATTTTAATGAAAAGATCTTATCCATTGTTGAGATTAAAACAAATAACGCCTACCACAGAGAAGACAAAACCATTCAGAATGTTGCGAACCAATACAACGAAAAGCTGATCCAGAGCAGTAAAGGGTTTTCATTGATAATGATTAATCAGTCGGTTGTTTCCGGTATTGTGTTTACCGTCATTCACCTTTTTGCTGCATGGTTTGTTTACAGACAAACCATGAATATCGGTGATTTTATCCTCATGTCCGGATATATCGTATCCCTTATCGCACCTTTTGATGCCCTGGCTGCATCGTTTTCTGATCTCAAAAAAAACCATCTGGCGCTGCTGGAGGGTATAAATATTCTTAACACTGAACAGGAGGGGGCGAAAACTATTACGCAGAAAAAGAAGTTACCCGTTCTTGAGATAACTGGCTACAGGTCACCCTATTCCTCTGATTCGCTCAACGTTACCATCAACTGCGGAGATATTCTGCTCATTACCGGTGAATCGGGTAAAGGGAAGACTACCCTGCTTCATTCCATTATTGGGCTTACTATTAATTTCAGTGGATCAATCAGGCTGTACGGATGTGATGTCAGAAAACTTTCTCCGTCATCAATAAGCAGCGTTGTTTCATTTGTCCAGCAGGAGCCTACCATTTTTAGCGGAACAGTCAGAGATAATCTTCTCTATGGTTTTGACGGTTCTGTCGATGACGCTCGCCTTCATTCGGTTCTTAATGGATTATGCCTTTCTGGCCTGAATAATACACATCCTCTTGATTATCATGTTGGACAAAAAGGAAATAAGCTTTCAGGAGGAGAAAAACGACGACTTGCAATAGCAAGAGCTGTTATCAGAGACTTACCAGTGATGGTTTTAGATGAACCAACGTCCGGGCTTGATTACGCTACAGAGCAATCCGTCATGTCTTACCTTTCCAGTCTGGGCAAAACGATTTTACTCGTTAGCCATAGCCGTTATATCCATAAATATTGCACCAACGTAATCGATATGGATAGTATAAGAGCCCGTGATAAAACCACTGAATGACCGCCGCTTGGGATCAATTAAGCAGGATATCCACGACAGCGCGGATATCCTTGATTGTCACCTTCTCCTGTCCTGGTTGTAGACCGCTGTCTGTGCAATTACCTACTGCCGGAACAATAATGTTTCACACATGGGTTCTGACCAGGTAAAGCGCAGTCACAATGTTACGTTTGTCCATATCACTTAGGTTTGGTGCTGTAAGTTGCGACATCACCAGTTGCACATCCTGGGGTGAAAAAGAGCCAACCATCAGTCTCTGGCTGACGGCCCTGAGTATCTCCAGATCAAGTTGACTGATTTGAGCTCTGACTCCGGCTAAACTCTCCGGCGAGGGGGAAAAATCCGGCGTGGCAAGCCAGTCAGCAAGATAGCGGTACTGAACCGCTTTTCCTGCATTCATGAGGCTACACATCAAGGCCCGGCTAGTGCCAGCAGCCAGTCCCTCACCGTCAGCCACCTCTTCAGCAGCGTCAAGCACAATCTGTTCCCGGTCCAGATCCTCCACGGCGAGATGGTGAGCCGCCTTGTAGGCTGCCACAGACTGCATTAGCAGCATGCGGGCATTGATAGCCTCTGAGAGGCGGCCGAGTGAAACGGTTGAGACTGACATGCTGAAAACCGTGCTACACATAAACATTGACGACAGAAAAATCACCACATACTGCATATCTGGCACTCCCGTGCTGACATCAACCCTTAAATAAACGATATAACATCACAATTAACAGATTTTGATTGTCATACCGGGACATATTTTCACCTGGATCCGCTACGGCGGTCTGTCTGGCAAAGGGCTCACTGGTATTGCCATAACCGCACCTCTCTGAGGATAATGAAGCACATGGAGGATCAATTCCCATTACCTCACTACCAAAGACAAGATGAAGAGTAATTTAGGTGAAAAATGATAACATTTGGTGATTATATTGTTTTCTGATTGTAAATGAATTCACATAAAGGGTGAATATCACCTGCAGTCGCCTGGGGTATGTAACGTAAATCTGCTGCTGATTCCCTGCTGGTTGTGGATTACACAATGATGGACAGCGCATAGACCCATTGAATAAAGAAAACCAACCTGTTGCTTACATAAATTTACATTAAGTAAAATCTTTCAGCAGTCCAGCCGATAAAAAACCTAAAATGGGATCGGTTTTCTCCCGGGTAAGTCTTCTGGTTGCCCTTGATTTGTGAAAATGAAGTTTCAGCCAGTTCGCTGCTGGCGCGAACGTTAGCGGAACGAAAATTCACGCTTAGATAAGTGACATTTGGGTGTTGACGAAGTTTGGAGCCTCGCCTACATCAGTTGTCATCTCTCAGACCTGGCCAAAGCCATAATATTTCCATTCGAAGATATTAGCTGATAGTGAGAAACTATTGTGTACTTTGGAAACGCATAAATGATATTTATTTAGGACATTCTTTTAAATTTCTCATAACGCAACTCAAATAAAACCGATAAGTATCAGGTGAATAAAGGGTGTGCTGAAAGATATTTTCACTGTAAGATTTCTCAGTTCTGTAAGTATTCAAGCACCTGCATGAACCCTATACTGAAATACATTCGTATGGTACTTATTTTCGATATCAAACCCAAAACAGGAAATCAAGAAGCGGCGCAGCTCACTAATTGTGTTATTCATTACCTATTAATAGTTTTATGCTACTTTATGAAAGATACGCATTTTTGAATATTATATATAAACGACATGATAATTGTTAGAAGAAAACGAGTACTCGAAGGAATGACTAATGTCCGATGTTAATAATGATTACGCTTTTTCTACCGTCCACTTTTCAGAGACTCAAAATTATGGACCTGAGAGCACAGAAGGCAACAGAGAATCAACTCTCCTGACAAAAGCGCTGATTTCCGTACGAAATAGCAGTCATAGACTTAACAAGGGAAGCACGTTAGCCAAAATGCCAACTTATCTTAACCAGTCATGGCAGTGGTTACGAACACCATCCGACAACCCTGTTTCTGTGGTAAATGGGAGCGGCAAAGAAGAAACCGAGTTGCAGGAAATACTTATTGAAGGTGAGAAACTTCGCAGACTGGGAGATTTACTACGCGCTCCCAAAACTGAAGAAACCGTTCCCCATGGCTGGAGAGATAGCATTCTAAAGCGTTTGCTGATCGGGATTAGTTTGATTGGCGCATCTGGATATGCAGAATACAGGTTCTACAATGCAAGTCCCCCCAGCGGAAGCCAGCAGAATGCACTGCCCGCCACCAACGGGTGACCATGTTCGCTTAATGCCCATACAACCTAAGAAAATGAACCTGGTCACTTTTGAAAATGAGATCCCTGCAAGCAAATTGCTCGTTATCCCCTTACCCAGTACGCATCACAAACATGAAATGCTACACAGTATTGATAATGGTTTGGATAAAATTTCAGCCCGAACAACGATTGCCAGCCCAGTCGCTTTCCTTAATGCAGAGGACGGTGTCAAGATTGAAAAAATGTATGATTTTTCATGCATTGATAAACGAAATAATATGTCCTGGGCAGACATTATTCGCCAGGTGGGAGAAACATTAACGTCTCCCGTTGAGTCTCTGGCCAGAGAATCTCAGATCGTTCATTATCATAATAGCCTGGGAGAAGGATGTCCTGGACAACCAGATAGCAAGCGTCTTCAGGAGTACGCAGGAAGAGTTGATGCTATTCTTTCGGGAGTTATGCAGCTTATTCCAGGCGCCAATCCTCTTATGGTTTTACAGCTCATCGTCGGCCCGGCGCTGGAGATTTATGCGGATGAGTTGGACGAAAAACCACTTGACCTGCAAAAAATCAATAATATCAATCAGCAGGTGTTAATCTGCTCCAGGAAAGAAATTCAGACCTTAAGTGCGAAAGAAAAAATGAGAATATTTCCTGGCGCATCAACAAATGAAATCATAAAAAAACTTGATACTATTAATGGCGAAGTCGCAGTTAAAATTGGCGAAGAAAAATATGTTCTTCATAACGATTTATATGACTCTCCCTTCATTGAAATCGATGGAGTGCAACGCTACATTCACTTTAACAATAAAGATAAAACCTGGGTGTTTAACGCAGAAAATGATATCAGGAGTTCATCTTATTTATCATCTATGAAAATAGATACTTACAAGAGTAACTTTTCATACAATGCTGACAACGATTTTATCATTACACCTGACGACGAAATAGTCGATACAAGAAATAAAAGAAAATATCTTCTTATCAATGGAAAAGAAGTGCATGTTATTGATGGGATTGAAAAAAACTCTTTTTTCCCGGCAAGTAGTATAATTTCAGGCGACGTAATAAAAAAAGGGGAAGGAGAATATTACTTTGAGGCTGAATCAGCACCTGTAGACTCGGAAGTTGCTGAAATATTGAATGTTGACGTAAATGAATTTATCAGTGGTGGTGATAAAACATCAATAAAACCCAATCTTTTATCCCTGGATAACAACAAACATCGTTATGTAAAATATCACAATCTATACCATCCTCTGGAAAATGGTAGTGAACTATTTATTGAACGCATCGATGGAAGCCTGGCGATAATCACTACAAGGTCAGGGCGTCTGAGTGTGGCTAAAGTAGTTAAGCAAAATCTACCTGATGCAGAACATCTTACCGGGGACTTATTTATCACCCGTGACCTGAAAATCAAATTAGAGCAGGAGGGCGCTACTTTAAACTACAGTGGTTACAAAAGTAGTGATGGTATGAAATTCGACGCAGATTCGCTAAAGAATCATTTGCAAATTAATAATAACGTATATAAATCTGTTCATTCAAGTCACTCTCCCTGGATTTTTGTAGAGAATAAAAAAGACGGATATCCAGATATTCCGGTATTTTTATATGACGATGTCCTTATACAAGGAAAAGAGGGTTTTATGGAAGATACGTCTTCATAATGCTTAATACGCCTGATTTTCTGGCAAAACTAGCATCAGATATCAATATGAATAAATTTGTTCAAACTTAACCGTATTAATGTCCTTACGGGATTATTTTGATGGTCAGGAAATCAAATCGTCATTTTTAGATTTCCTGACCATGCGCGGATGACATGGTTGCGCCGCAAACTAAGGTCACCCTACCAAAAAAGTGACCCGCTCCGCAGCGGAAAAAATTACTTCAGCAACTTCACCGTTGCGTCGATGTCTATCTCGTCTTCGGTGAAGATCAGCGTCGTGTTCTGGAAGGTGGTGATCGCCAGCTTCTTCACCGAACGCGTTTCGCCTGACTTTTTCTCGGATTTCGGCTTGATGCTGTTCATCAGAAGCCCTACCGACAGCACCGCGTTCTCTTTATCGATTTTGGTATCAACCGGCTCTTCTTCGCTGAACACCACGAAGGATTTTATCGAGGTGAGCTTCACGCGTTCACCCGCAATGTAGAGATGTTTGCTTTCCGGGATCACCTTCACCGCATAGGCGGAAAGACCTTTATTGTTGGTGGTGGGCTCGAAGGTCACCGCTGCATCTTTCTTGATCAAATCAGGATTGGCGACCTTAATCACGTGAAAATAGCGATTATCGCCGTTTTCATCTTTGATAAATCCAAAGCCTTTATCTTTAAACCACGTTGTGATTGTACCGTTCATCGCTGTTTCCGCCTGTCAGATCTCAATGACTCAATTTTGAAGCGCAGTGTAATGCACAATGGTTGAGGAGACAAAAAAAAGCCCCTGCACGACGGCAGGGGAAAGTTCATGTCAGAGCGTATCGTTATTTTTTAGTTGAATACCATCCCACCGTCAATGAGCAACGACTGGCCTGTCATGTAGTTGGAATCGGGGCCTGCCAGGTAGGAAACGCACGCCGCCACATCTTCCGGTTCAGACAATCTGCCAAGCGTAATGCGTTTGGCAAAGGTCTCTGTGCCGTAGCCGAGCGGTTTACCCGCGGCCTCGGATACCTGGCGGTCAATTTCAGCCCACATGGGCGTTTTGACGATACCCGGGCAATACGCGTTAACGGTGATCCCCAACGGCGCGAGATCGCGTGCTGCCGTCTGGGTTAAGCCGCGCACCGCGAACTTGCTGGAGCTGTAGACCGCCAGTTCCGGGTTGCCGGTATGGCCCGCCTGGGAGCAGGCGTTGATGATCTTGCCGCCGTGGCCCTCTTTGCTAAAGGCGTCAATCGCGGCCTGAATGCCCCAAATTACGCCCTTGACGTTGATGTTGTAGACCTTGTCGACAATCTCCGGGGTGATCGATTGGATGGGCGTGGAAGGTGCCACTCCGGCGTTGTTGACGATAACGTTGAAACCACCCAGCGCGGTACGGGCTTTCTCCACCGCCGCAAATACCTGTTCGCGGTTAGAAACATCCACCTTCACGGCGACGGCCTTCCCCCCGTTGCGGGTAATTTCATCGGCGACGGCTTTCGCGGTCTCTTCGTTATAGTCGGCAATGGCGACGGCAAAGCCATCTTTCACCAGGCGAAGCGCAATGGCTTTACCAATCCCCTGGCCTGAGCCAGTGACGAGAGCAATGTTTTGCATATCTCTGTCCTTATCGTGATTCACAAAATCTGGCTGAGATGGAGCTGGCCCATCAGCAGCGGGTTATCGCTGTAGTCGACGGGAATGGCCACCACGGCCGGGCCATCGACATCCATTGCCGCGCGCAGCATCGGTTCCAGTGCATCGGCGCTCTCCACGGCAAACCCTTTAGCGCCAAAGGCGTCGGCATAGGCTTTGAAATCGACCGGCCCAAACTCCACGCCGGAGAGACGCTGGTATTTTTTCTCCTCCTGAATTGCCACCATGTTGTAGGCGTTATCCACCCAGATGATGTGCAGCACGTTGGCCTTAAGACGTACGGCGGTTTCCAGCTCCATGCTCGACTGCAAAAAGCCGCCGTCGCCGGATACTGACACCACCTTGCGCCCGGGATTGACCAGCCAGGCGCCAATCGCCCACGGCAGCGCGACCCCCATGGTCTGCTGACCGTTGGAGATCATTACCTGACGCGCCCGGAAGCTGTAGAGGTAGCGGGCGATCCAGATGTGGAAACTGCCCATATCGACGGTGAGCGTAACGTCGTTATTCACGATATCCTGCATGGCCCGTACGATGCGCAGCGGATGCAGCGCAAACTGGTTAAGCGATGCGCCACGGCGATCGAGGAGATCGCGCTGATGCTGGCGATCGACAAGGATCTCTGAGGCGCGCGGGCTGAGTTCAAGAGAATGTGTGATGCGCCCGGCAAGCAGATTGAGCGTGGCGGCGATATCCCCTACCAACTCGAGGTCCGGAACATACTTGCGCTCTTCATAGGCTGGCAGCACATCAATGTGCACAAGCGTGGAATCACCGCTGTTCCACATCGACGGCTCGTATTCAACCGGACTGTAGCCAATACAGATAATCAGATCCGCCTGGTGCAGCAGCCTGTCCCCGGCCTGATTATTAAACAGGCCAACGCGCCCGGCAAAACGGGTAAAGTGCTCCTGGTTCACCGCCCCGGCAGCCTGGTAGGTGCTGGTCACCGGAATACGGCTTTTTTCCAGCAGTTTACGCAACGCCGCGCTGTTGGCAGGCTGGCTGGCCATCAGGCCGAGCAAAATCACCGGGTTTTTAGCCTTTTCGATTAATTTCGCCACATCGTTAATCGCTGATTCCGGCGCCGCGCCCATCAACGCTGCACTGCCGGCAGGCAAAATCGCCCCCGTGACGGGCTGGTCGACAATATCCTGCGGCAGGCTGACAAATGCCCCGCCCGGCCTGCCCTGTTCGGCAGCGCGAAAAGCGTTCGACACCACCTCGGCAATCGCCTCCGGCGAGTTGACCTCTACCGCATATTTGGTCACCGGGCTAAACATGGCAACGGTGTCCATACTCTGGTGTACCAGCTTGGCTTTATCCGCCCGCTTCACCGCCCCGCCCAGCGCCACGACGGGGTCACCTTCACTGTTGGCCGTCGCAATGCCCGTTATCAGGTTGGAACATCCCGGCCCGGAGGTCACCAGCGCGACGCCGGCTTTGCCGGTCAACCGCCCGACCGCCGCCGCCATAAACGCGGCATTCGCTTCATGGCGTACGGGAATGATTGTGATGGAAGAATCCAGCAGGGAATCAAATACTTTGTCGATTTTTGCCCCTGGAATACCGAAAACCTGCTTCACCCCCTGCGCTTCGAGCTGGCCGACGACCATATCGGCGCCGTGCGCCCACTGACGTGATTGTTTATCACTGTTCACGGTGATTCTCCTGTTAGTTTTCGACGGAACGGATTGCGGCATCAAGGTTGCTGGGATGGAGATTGGCCTGTAAAAACGCGCTGTCGGCAGGCAGGTCAATCATCAGCTTGCGGATTTCACCGAAGGTCAGTACGCCGCTCTCCAGCTGATAGTCAAGCAGGTGGCCCCCTCCCTGACGGTCGTCGGTAATAAAATGTTCATGATAGCCCGCCACGTTAATGCCCTGCATATGCTGGGGCGTGCGGAACCCAACCAGCACGCCTTTTCGCTGGTTAAAGCGGAACACTGGCTGGTCGTCCAGCACGTCGGTCATCGCCCGGTAGGGCGGCGTCTGGCGTGGTACGGTGCGGGTATGAGCATGGCGAAAATCGCCGTCGATGCGCAGCGCGCAGAACAGGTTATCGGAGGGGATTTGCTGGTCGATAACGTCGTGGACCTGCTGACGGCTGACCGGCGCATCGAACGTTTTACGATACTGCGGCTGAAACCATGTCATCACTGCGAACGGCGTTTTCTGGTCAGGCTTCGCGGCGCGGGCGCTGCCGTCGGCGCGCAGCTGATAGACCTGGCTGCTGAAAGCAATCATTTCGCCGTCCAGCTCGTTAAAGGTGCCCAGGCCAAAATCACCATGCCTGAGTAGATCGGCGATAGTGGTTTCCCCCTCATACACGCCGCTTAACAGGGCGCTCATTAACGATGTCTGATAGATCACGCTGTCAGGATGCTGAGCCGAGAACCCACGCAGGGTTTCGCACAAACTCGCCTCACAGTCGCATACAGATGAATGCGTCATCATGCTCTTCCTCTTCAACTTTAATTAGAAAGGTTAAATAAATGTTGACCCGATTCAGCACAGAGTTCCAATATAGAAATCATGCTGGTTTGAGACGTTTGAGATATGGAACTACGTTATCTACGCTATTTCGTCGCAGTTGCACGCGAGCGGCACTTCACCAGAGCGGCCCACGCGCTGGGTATTTCACAACCACCTTTGAGCCAACAGATCAAACGGCTCGAAGAAGAAGTGGGTACGCCGCTGTTCAGGCGCCTGACGCGGGGCGTTGAGCTGACCGAGGCGGGAGAAGCCTTCTATGAGGATGCGTGTAAGATCCTCGCGATGAGCGACGCCGCGCTGGAAAAAGCCCGGGGCATTGCCCGCGGGCTGAACGGCAGTCTGTCGATAGGGATCACCAGTTCAGATGCCTTTCACCCTAAAATCTTCACGCTGATTCGCCATTACCAGATGCAGAACCCGGCGGTAACGGTTCACCAGATAGAGGCCAATATGTCCTCGCTGATGGCGATGCTGGGGGAAGGCGAACTGGATATTGCGTTTGTGCGCCTGCCGTGTGAGAGCAGCAAAGCGTTTGATCTGAAAATGCTCGACCGGGAGCCGATGGTGGTGGCGCTGCATCGTAAACATCCTCTGGCGGAGCAGGGATCTTTGGCGCCAGAACAGCTACGGGACTCGCCGATGATTTTGTTTCCCCGGGAGGTTGCGCCGGGGCTGTACGAACGTGTTTATACCTACTGCGAGCGGGCGGGAATTGATATGCAGCGTACGCTACAGGCATCGCAACTCTCCTCCTCCCTGAGCATGGTCGCCGCCGGGGGCGGGTTTGCCCTGGTGCCGCAGTCCATGGCGGCCATTGCTAAGCCGGATGTAACCTACCACCCGTTAAGTGACCCAGCGCTCTATACCGATATCGCGCTGTGCTGGCGGCGTTTTGAACGTTCGCGGACGGTGAAGCGGTTTTTAGCCATGATGGACTGAGATGTGTTGTTTCGTATAGCAGGTCAGGCAAAGCCACCGCCAGTAAAAGACTTTCTGGAAGCCGCCTCGCAAACCTTGAAGTAACCTTGTGCAATTCGGGGTTATCTCTTCTCTTCCCTTCTGCGCAGTCGTAAAGTGCGCGTGTTGCGGCAAATTCGCAACCGGGAGCAGGACCCCGTGAACATGAAGCGACATTTTTTCATAAAGAGGATGCTAAATGGCTACTATCCCTCAGTTTTCTTACGCGCTCTCTGGAGAAAGCACTGACCATCAGCTTCTCTATTCGCAACTTCCCGATTCGGCAGATCTTTTTGAACTGGCTGATGCCTGTACCGCTTATGTGAGCATGCTGGTAGAAACGGTCGACACCGTAACATTTGCCACCCTCGGCAAGTGCTTGCTGTCGACGCTTAAGCGGCTGCGTGAAAGCTGTGATGCTGAACTTCCGCCGTACCTGGTTGAAAAGCTCATGGCAGAAGAAAATATTGCCTCCTGCGTGCCGGACTGCTGGCAGGAGACAACGTTGCAGGTGGATTATGCGCTGGCGCTCACGCGGGCGGTGACGAGCAGAACACTGCCTGCAAGCGTGGCGAAAGAGCTGACCGGGCTGTTGCACGATATGGTCTGGCTGCTGGCGGAGTTTGTTAAGGAGCCTTACATCACGGCGCATTGAGGCGGGTGGTGGCGTGAAAAGACGGGCTTCTGCTTGAGCAGGGGACCCGATTTTGACCCGACGCAACGTGAAACAGTGAGTGGTGCATGTGCGGGAGAGCGAGGAACAAACGTTGATCCTACAGGACAGCACCACTATGAATATTCACACTATTTCTCAATCCATGACAATCAGGACGTGTGTCAGTCGCTAAGGTTGATGAATATAGCGCGAATTGCAGCGTCTGCGCGGTCTAGCTTGTGCTGCAGTCCTTTGAATTTGTTGTGGCTCCCGATAAGCAACAAAAAACGCCGCGCACTTTCCTGCTTACGGCGTCATGATCGGTGATGATGTGTTCAGGTTATCAGGCTGCTTTAACCGCTCTGATTTTTTTACTCTCAGACATCTCTGGCTCTGTTATATCTGTTGCCGTTACGGCATTGAGCTCAGGGAGCTTGCTGGTACGCAGAATGTGCTGCACAGTCTCTTTCTGTTCGGCGAGATACAGCCCAAGATCCTCCGCCTGCGTTTCATCCATTTGCATTCCGCTTTGCAACAGCCAGTCGGTGAACGCTTCTGCCATATCAAGCAGTTTATCGTGAGCGTCAGCCTCTTTCTTACTGGCAAATGTCATTTTCTCTTCACCTTTTCTTACAACAACAAATTTTGTTTCAACAGTCATTTCACACCCCCGACACTGTAATTATATACAGTATAGCAGCTTCTGATTATTCTGGCTACTCGCTGTGTTCATTTACGCTTCTGGCGCAAGGCAGACGCATCTTTCATTCCATACCGTATTAGCCGTCGTTCATTCCCTCACGCCAGAGGAATAATGACGTCGTTGTCTATACTCAACGAAGACCAGACAGCGGAGCTCACCATGCCTTTACCCGACTTCCACTCTTCCGAACCCTACACTCTTGGCATCGAGCTTGAGCTGCAGGTGGTTAACCCACCGGGCTACGATCTGAGCCAGGACTCCTCCGCCCTTATCGCCGCGGTAAAAGATGAAATCAAAGGCGGCGAAGTTAAGCATGACATCACTGAAAGCATGCTCGAGATAGCCACAGGCGTGTGCCATAACATCGACCAGGCGGCAGCGCAGTTTTCGGTGATGCAGCAGAGTATTTTGCGTGCGGCGGCGGAGCAGCATATTCAGATCTGCGGCGGCGGTACGCACCCCTTCCAGAAGTGGCAGCGTCAGGAGGTGTGTAACGATGAGCGCTATAACGTTACTCTGGAGCGTTTCGGCTACCTGATTTTGCAGGCCACAGTGTTCGGCCAGCACGTGCATGTCGGGTGTCGAAACGGGGATGACGCTATCTACCTGCTACACGGGCTGTCGCGCTTTGTGCCGCACTTTATCGCTCTCGCGGCCTCGTCGCCCTATATGCAGGGCACGGACACAAAATTTGCCTCATCAAGGCTGAATATTTTCTCGGGGTTCCCGGATAACGGCCAGATGCCGTGGGTGGATAACTGGCAGGGATTTGAAGGCCTGTTCCGTCGACTATGCTCTACCAGCATGATCGACAGCATTAAAGATCTGCACTGGGACATTCGCCCCAGCCCGCATTTTGGCACCGTGGAGGTACGGGTGATGGATACGCCGCTCACCCTTGCCCACGCCATTAATATCGCTGGGCTTATCCAGGCGACGTCGCACTGGCTGCTAACCACCAGGCCGTATAAACATCAGGAACAAGATTTTTTGCTATACCGCTTCAACCGTTTTCAGGCCTGTCGCTACGGGTTAGAGGGCATTCTGACGGACGTTCATACTGGCGAGCACAAAACCGTGGCCGACGATATTATCTGGCTGCTGGAACAGGTTGCCCCCTCGGCCGAGAAGCTCGGCGCGAAAAGTGCAATCCATGAAATAGGTCTGATGTTAAAACAGGGCAAGAGCGAGGCGCAGCGAATGCGGGACGTTATCGCAGACGGTGGCTCGCTCATCTCCTTAGTGCAAAAACATTGTGAGCTGTGGGCGACTAGCCCGTAAGCCGATGCCCCCACTCTCGCAGGCGCTGGAAAAGCACGAACAGCGCTGGAATAAACAGGATCCCCACCACGGTCGCCACCAGCATGCCGCTGAATACCGTGGTCCCGATGATGCGACGGCTCTGGGCACCCGCGCCGGTCGCCAGCATCATCGGCAATACGCCAATGATAAAGGATACCGCAGTCATCATTACCGCCCTGAAGCGGCGTGAGGCCCCTTCTCTCGCGGCATCGACAATCGCCATTCCGTCCATGCGCCGGGCACGGGCAAACTCGACGATAAGGATCGCGTTCTTGGCGGCGAGGGCTATCAGTAACACCAGGCCAATTTGCACATACACGTCGTTGGCATAGCCGGTTGCCCACAGCCACACCAGCGCCCCGCCGATGGCGAACAGCACCGAGAGCATTACGCTCGCCGGGAGCGTCCAGCTTTCATACTGGGCGACGAGGAACAGCCACGCCATGACTACCGCCGCCAGCACAATCCAGATTGCCTGATTACCGGTCTGCTGCTCCTGATACGACATGCCGCTCCAGGCATAGTCGTAACCCGCGGGCAGATTCTCTGCCAGGAGTTGGCCCATTACCGCCATCGCCGTACTGCTGCTCACCCCTTCTGCCGCCATGCCGCTCACCGACACCGACGGGAACTGGTTGTATTGCTGCAGGAACGGCGCGCCGACGGTTGGGGTGATGGTGACAAGGTTACTCAGGCGCACCCGCTCCCCGTTATTACTGCGCACGAACAGCTCGCTGATTTGCTCGGCGCGCTCACGCCACTGCATCTCGTTTTGCATCACCACATGATAGACGCGGTTGTTGACGCTGAAATCACCGGCGCGCGTGCCGCCGAAAGCGGTTTGCAGGCTGCTGAAGATACGCGAAACCGGCACGTCAAGACGGGCGGCGCGCTCGCGGTCAACGGTTAACGTCAGCTGCGGGACGTTACTGCTCCAGGTGGTGAACACCCGGTTAAGTTGAGGATGTTGGTTAGCTTTCGCCAGCACCTCACGCGTCACACGCTCCAGCTCTGCCGGACTTTGTCCCGCCTGTGCCTGAATACGCAGGTCGAAACCGGAGGCATTGCCCAGCCCCGGTAGCGTCGGCGGGGCAAAGGTCATGATGGTCGCTTCCGGCAGGGCCAGAAGCTGGCGCTGCAGCGTTCCCATAACCTCATTCAGCGGTGGACGCTGGCTCCAGTCCTTCAGCATGATCGAGATAAATCCGCCGTTGGAGGCGCTGGTGCCGTTGAGAATGTTAAACCCGGAAACCTGAATTACATCTTCCACCGCCGGGTTTTTAGCAATAAGCTCCCGCGCGGTGGCCATCACCGCTTCGGTACGCTCCAGAGACGCCGCTTCCGGCAACTGGACGCTGGCGAAGAAGTAGCCCTGGTCTTCCTGTGGCAGAAAACCTTTTGGCATCGACATAAAACTGAATACCACCACGGCAGCCGCGCCGGCGGTCGCCAGCAGTGCCAGCCACGGGCGAAGGTTTAAGCTATTTACAATGCGGGCGTAGACGTTACGTGTTGCATCCAGCCCGCGGTTGAAGCCGCGAAAAATCGCCGCCGGTCGCGCCGATCGCGGACGCAGCAGCATTGCACATAACGCAGGGGTCAAGGTCAGCGCCACCAGGCTTGAAAGGGTGACCGCCGTTGAGAGCGTGACCGCGAACTGGCGGTACAGCTCGCCGACAATCCCTGGCAGCAATGCCACCGGCACAAACACCGCCAGAAGTACCAGAGTCGTCGCAATGACCGGTCCGGCAATCTGGCGCAGCGCCAGTGCCGTCGCCGCCGTTCGGCTCTGCCCTTCCGCCATCAGCGTTTCGACGCTCTCCACCACGACGATGGCATCATCAACCACCATGGTGAGCGCCAGAATAATGGCAAACAGGCTAAGCGTGTTGGCCGAATAGCCGAGCGCATACAGCACCGCAAAGGTGCCCACCAGCGATACGGGAATGGCGAGCGCCACAATCAGCGTGGCACGCCAGCTTTGCAGGAACAAGGAAACCACCACCACCACCGCCAGCATGGTGAGCGTCAGTGAAACGCCAATTTCCTTAATGGTCGCGGCGACAAACGAGGTGGTATCGAATTTAACTTCGTAGACCAGATCGTCCGGGAAGCGCGTGGAGAGTCGATCCAGTTCAGCGCGCACCCCATCGGCTACGCGCAGGGCGTTGGCGGATGGCGTAGGGTAGATACCGAGATAAGCAGAGCTTTGTCCATTCAACTGGGCGCCGGAGCTGTAACTGCGCGAGCCTAGTTCGATATTCGCCACGTCCTTCAGACGCACCAGTTGGCCCATCTCACCGACGCGAATAATGATGTCGGCAAAGTCCTCGGCCCGGTTTAAACGTCCCAGACCGTTGATGGTCAGTGTCTGCTGCTGGCCGTTAAAGACCGGTGGCGTACCGACCTGTCCCGCCGCGCCCTGTACGTTTTGCTCACTCAGCGCCTGCGCCACATCGTCAGTGGTGACGTTCAGGGCGTTCATCCGATCCGGACGCAACCAGATACGCATGCTGTAATCGCGTGCGCCAAACATCTGCACCTGCCCGACGCCCGGCAGGCGAGACAACGCCTCAAGCACCTGAGTGCTGGCGTAGTTGCTGACAAACAGCGGCGTGTGGGTGTTATTCGGTGAGTAAAGGCTTACCCCCATCATCAGGTTAGTGGAGCGTTTACGCACCTGGACGCCGTTTTGCTGGGCTTCTGCGGGAAGCTGGGCCACGGCCTGCGCGACGCGGTTTTGGACGTCGATGGCGGCCAGATCCGGGTCGGTTCCCGCCGCAAAGGTTATATTGAGGCTGTAGGTCCCTTCGTCCGAACTGGTAGACTCCATATACAGCATGTGATCCACGCCGTTAAGCTGCGTCTCCAGCGGCGTGGCGATGGCCTCCGCCACGTCGGCCGAGCTGGCGCCAGGCCACGACGCGCTAACATTCACCACCGGCGGCGTGATCTGCGGATACTGCTCCACAGGAATAATCCTCAGCGCGATGGCCCCCAGCAGAGTGATGACCAGCGCAATCACCATCGCGAAGCGCGGGCGTTTGATAAAAAACGTCAGCATGATGGCTCCTTAATTAAGTATCTGAACGGCGGCACCTGGCTGCACGCGTTGCGCACCGTCAGTGATCGCTCGCTCACCGGGCTTCACGCCGGATGAGATCTGGAACTGCTGGCCAATCTGCCCGGCAATGTTCAACGGACGCATTTCGGCTTTACCGTCGTCATTAACGATCCAGGCAAAGAAGCCGTCACCGTTTTGTTGCACCGCGGCGGCAGGCAGCGTCAGCACCGGCTGCTCACTTGCCGGGCGCAGATAGACATTCACATTCCCGCCGGGCAGGAGCTGGTGGCGCGGGTTAGCAAACTCGGCGCGCATCATAACGCTGGCGGTACGCGGGTCGATGCGGTTATCAACCGACGTCAGCTCGCCGCTAACGCGCTGGCCGTTGCTGTCTATCAATGCCTGCCAGGCTTTTTTCATGGCGTTGAGATCCTGATGCTGCCCGGCTTTGGCGGCAAATACCCCCTCTTCCAGCGCAAAGGCAATGCGGATCGGATCCAGTTGCACGACTTCCACCAGCACGCCGCTGGAGGGATTCACCAGGCTGCCGACGTGAAAGTTGCTGTGTCCCACGCGACCATCAATGGGTGAGACGATCCGGGTGTAGCTCAAGGTCACGTTGCGGGTTTCGAGCCGGGCACGGGCCTGTTCCAGCGCGGCGCTGGCGACATCGCGCTGCATGCGGGCGTTATCGACGTCGTGACGGCTGATGGCGTTACTGGTGCCCAGGCTTTCGAAGCGAGATAACTGCTGCTGTGCCTGACGCAGAGTTGCTTCGGCGCTTTTCACTTCAGCCTGCGCCAGACGCACGGCGGAACGCGGTTCAGCGTCGTCCAGCTCAAACAGCACGTCGCCTTTTTTCACATACTGCCCGTCGCGGAATGGCGCTTTGGTGATAACCCCTTCCGTGCGGGCGCGTAACTCAACGGTATGAATGGCTTCGATACGACCGGGAATTTGACGCTCCGCAGCGTGGGCCGTTTGTTCTACGGTGGCAACCCGAACGGGAACAGCGGCAGCAAATGCGGGTTGCAGGGTACAGGCGAGAAAGGCGAACAGGAGCGGGAATTTCATGGAAGTACCTCAGGAATTGCCCCCCCTCACCCTAATCCTCTCTCCACGGGGGAGTGGGAACCAGAACACCCTCCCCCCTGTGGGGAGAGGGCTGAGTGAGGGGTAAGGTGTTAAGTTACGCAGCCTTACGGAACCTGCGGGTCAGTCGCTTCTCAATCTCGACGATGAAGAACATCACGCTCGCCACGGCCAGGGTCACAAACCAGTAGCGCAGCGGCAGTGCTTCAGTGCCAAACAGCATCTGCATAAACGGCAGGTAGATAATCGCCGCCTGGAGCAGGAACAGCACGCCCGTGACCAGCCAGATCCCTTTGTTCGCCAGCAGACCGCGGTTCAGGGAGAACCCTTCAGTGTTACGGCAGTTAATCATATAGACCCACTGCGCGCACACCAGCATCTGCAGCAACACGGTACGGATGAACTCCGCGCTGTGGCCGCGAGGGGCCAGCCAGGCTTCCAGCGCAAACGCCGCAATAGCAATCATAGTGCCGACAAACGCCACTCGCCACACCGCGAAAGCATCCATGACGTGCTGACCCGTCTGACGCGGCGGACGATGCATAATGTTGCGCTCTGCCGCTTCAAAGGCCAGGCCAAAGGAGAGCGTAGCGGAGGTCGCCATGTTCATCCACAAAATCAGCACCGGCGTCAGCGGAATAATGTTCCCCGCCAGCAGCGCAATCACAATCAGCAGCCCCTGCGCCAGGTTGGTCGGCATGATGAACAGGATGGTCTTCTTCAGGTTGTCGTAAACACGACGCCCCTCTTTTACCGCGCTGGCAATGGTGGCGAAGTTATCGTCCGTCAGGACCATGTCCGCCGCCTCTTTGGTGACTTCAGTACCTTTGATCCCCATCGCGATGCCCACGTCAGCCTGGCGCAGCGCCGGGGCATCATTCACCCCATCGCCGGTCATGCCCACGATTTCGCCTTTATTCTGTAACGCCTGTACCAGACGCAGCTTATGCTCCGGGCTGGTACGGGCAAAGATGTCATATTTCACCGCCGCTTCCGCCAGCTCAGCGTCGTCCATCTTCTCAAGCTGATAGCCGGTCACCGCCTGCTCGGCGTTAGTAATGCCTAACATCTGCCCGATGCTCATTGCCGTCTGCGGATGATCCCCGGTGATCATCTTCACGCGGATCCCCGCCTGCTGACAGGCGTTAATTGCCTCAATCGCTTCCGGACGCGGCGGATCCATCATCCCGGCAATGCCGAGGAAGATCAGCCCGTTATTGAGATCATCATGCGTCAATTCCTGCTCACCGTTGGCCGGTTTGAACGCCGCAGCGACCATACGCAGCCCCTGACGCGCATAGCGCTCCATCTCGGTTTCCCAGTACGTGCGGTCGAAAGACTCGGCGCCGTTACGGGTCTGCTGCTGGGCGCAGAGAGAGAAAATCACATCTGGCGCACCGGTAATCAGGATCTGCTCCTCACCGCCAATCTGGTAGTGGGTGCTCATGTACTTATACTGTGAGTCGAACGGGATCTTGTTAATCAGCGTGGTCATGACAGGCACAAGATTGGCTTTCGCCGCCAGCACTTTCAGCGCCCCTTCGGTCGGCCCACCGGTAATGCCCCACAGACCGCGCTCATCCTGAATCATCTGGCTGTCGTTACACAGGTCAATGGTGCGCAGGTATTGCTCAAGCACGGTGCCCGGCTGGATTTTCACCGGCTCATCGCTGCCTTCCAGATAGATGTTACCCACAGGCTCGTAGCTGTTGCCATCCACGCGGTAGCAGGTATCGGCAGTGATAATGGCTTTTACCGTCATCTCGTTCATGGTCAGGGTGCCGGTTTTATCCGAGCAGACCACGGTCATTGCCCCCAGGGTTTCTACCGTCGGCAGTTTGCGGATAATGGCACGCTTACGCGCCATCGCCTGCACGCCCAGGGAGAGGATGATGGAGATAATGGCTGGCAGACCTTCCGGTACAGAGGCTACCGCCAGGCTAATCAGAGAGAGCAGCAGCTCGCCCATCGGGATCTCGCGGAACACCAGGCTGAAGATAAACAACGCGGCCATCATCGCCAGAATAATGGCGAAGATCGCTTTCCCCAGCTTATCCATTTGTACCAGCAGCGGCGTACGGTGTTTTTCAATGCCAGCCATCATCTGGTTAATATGGCCCAGTTCGGTATCCTGGCCGGTAGCAATCACCACGCCGATACCGCCACCTGCGCTCACGGTGGTACCGGAGAACACCAGGTTAGTGCGGTCGCCCAGCGGCAATTCGCCGCTCAGCGGGTTGGTGTGCTTATCCACGACCGTAGATTCACCGGTCAGAATCGCCTCTTCGACACGCAAATTATGCGCTTCGATTAATCGCATATCGGCCGGAATACGATCCCCGGCGCGCAGGACAATAATATCGCCCGGGACAATTTCAGTTGTCGGAAGGGTTTCGTGGTTGCCGTTGCGAATAACGCGCGCCTCGCTGGAGAGCATGTTACGAATACTTTGCAACGATTTCTCAGCGTTACTTTCCTGGATGTGCCCAATTAAAGCGTTGATCACCGCCACGCCAAGGATCACCAGCGTATCGACCCAGTGGCCCATCACCGCCGTTAATACCGCCGCCGCCAGCAGAACGTAAATCAGAACATCGTTAAAGTGCGCGAGAAAACGCAACCAACCCGGCTTACCCTTTTTCTGCGGTAACGCGTTTGGTCCATGCTTCTGCAAACGTGCCTGAGCTTCAGCACGATCTAAGCCGTTGGTCTGACTCTGCATGTTAGCCAGCACGTGCTCTACAGACTGCTGATACGCCTGCCCGCTTGCGGGTGGCGTATTCTGTGAGAGGTTCTTTTTGGTCATCGTATTTTTCCTTTAATAATCGTTAAGCGGTAGCCTGAATTCCTTTCGGGCTTTAATAAATATTTTTTAATGCTTGCGGGTTAAATTGATCTGCCGCAATATAATTACTGCCGGGTTAGACAAAACAGCTAAAAATCATTTTGATACAGTGATTTTTACAAAATATTTCTAAACCAATATTAAACAAGGAGGAAGCATGTTCGGCATTTATCGCGGGCGCCGCCTGGCGTTATACATTGTCGCTGCCATTGTTATTGCAACGTTAATTGGCTTTAGTACATATACCTTTGTAAAATTGTTTTCGTGAAGCAGACGTATTTTTACATAAGGTGATGCTCATTTAATTATCACGGCGTCATTATTATTTTTTGACGCTTAATTAGCAGACTATGGCTTTATTAAATTAAAAAACCGTCTCCGGGTAGATATTGCTTTACGATCCAGGATGCCTGACAATGGCATTTTTAACTGACGATTAACATTAAGATGAAACACCCGTTAGAATCGCTTCTCGTTGCGGGGGGCATTTTACTGCTCGCCCTAATCTCATGCCTGCTGTTACCTGCGCCATCGCTGGGTCTGGTGCTGGCGCAGAAGCTGGTTGCGACCTTCCATTTGGTCGATCTCAATCAGCTTTACACCCTTCTGTTCTGCCTCTGGTTTTTACTGCTCGGCACCCTTGAATTTTTCATCCTGCGTTTTGTCTGGCGCCGCTGGTTTTCACTGGCTTCGTAAACCGGTCAAATCACGCATCCCGTGGATCAGCGCTTCACACCAGGCCGCGTAGTCGTGGCCGCTGGACCATGGGTGGAAGCTGACGCGATACCCCTTCTCCTTTAAGACCTGTTCAAAATCTCTGGTGGTACGGTAGATCCCGCCGCCCGGCCCCGTGGTTTCAAACTTCCCGGCCTGCAGCCAGAAACGCACCGGATACAGCGGTGAATGCCTGAACTGACGCGTTAGCCAACCTGGAGCTTCGCCTTTTGGCGCCCACCAGTACGAGCCAGACAGGCTCAGCACGTTACCAAACAGCCGTGGGTAGCGTAGCGCCACCCACGATGACGCAATTCCGCCGTAGCTGGAACCGGCCAGCACCGTTTTCTGCCGCTGTCGCGCTATCCCCTGCCCGCGCAACCACGGCAACAATTCATGGGCCATGAAATCAGCGAACACCGGGCTGGGCGGCAACTCTTTTCCACGTCGGGCGTGATCGAGGCTATCGATAAAGACCACGTTAACAGGCGGCAGGTGGTGGCGAGCAATCAGGCCATCCAGCACGTTGGCGAAATGGTAGTCGTCCTGATAAATCTGCCCGTCAAACAGTATCAACGTCCAGCGCGCGGGCTGTACGCCACGTGGTTTGTAGATAATGACCTCACGTGAATTGCCGAGGATTTTGCTGTCAAGACGCTGGCGACTTAACGTGCCGTGCGCCAGTGGCTGGGCTGTGGCTTGCACCGAGCAGTAACGTGCCGGGCTAAGCTCGAGCAACGAAAAGCGGTTCCAGCGATCGGATTTCTGTTCACCAAAGGTGTTCGGGTTCAGCGGGTCGGCCTGGGCGCTTACCAGGATCGCCCGCCGCTGTTCGCGCGGGGAGCCATCGATCAACGGCACATCGGGAGCAAGTTTGTACTGCATTAGCGTATCCGCAGGCACGACGTAGCTGCGAAACCAGACGTCGCTCTTGCCCAAACGGAACAGCGGATCGTGATCCCCCGCCGGTGAACCGAGTATAAAGACGTTGTCCTGCGCGCCCCGCCATAAGAAGGTCACGCGCTTATGGCTGGCATCGATCGGTTCGACCATCGGCGTTCCCTGGCGAACCTGCGCCTGCCAGAACGCATCGGTACTCCCTCCGGCAGCAAGCGTTTTTGCCAGCGTCTGCAGCGTGGGGCTTTCAGGCTCCAGCATCTGCATGCGGGGTAACGGGGAGGTCTCTTTCATTCGCCACTGAAAACGCCACGGCATACCCGCTTTGCCGTGCAACACCAGTGAGCTGCTTTGCTGCACCGGCAGCGCAAAAAGCAGCGTGTGCTCACCGTCGGCGGGCCCTTTTTCAACCAGCGTACGCAGGCGACGGTTATGCCCGTCCAGCAGTCGCGCATCCGTTACGCCGTTTAGCGTGGCGGAAACATAGTTTTTGTTAAGCCCGGGCAACACAAAGCAAACTTCACCGCTGGCATCAAACTTTCCCTGTACATCCCCCTGCAGGGAAGAGTGTTCGCAGGTTGCCGCGACTGCGGGCAACGCACCGATCCCTAACAACAATCCACTCCATGCCCTTTTCATTACAGCCCGTTCCACGATGTTATTTGCCAATAACGCTAATGCAAATGGTAATAATTTGCAATATCATCTTTAACGGCATCGGGCCGATGCGTTCAGTGTGCCCGGCCGTGATTTTCTTTGCGGTAAGCGCCCGGCGGCTGGTTGAACGTGCGGGTAAAGATACGAGTAAAAGTCTGCTGCGAATCAAACCCGTAGCGCAGGCAAATGTCATATACCCGCTCGTCTGATTCTCGCAGATCGCGCGCCGCCAGCAGCAGCTTACGTTCGCGGATATAGCGCCCCAGGCTCTCCCCTTTATACTGCATAAACAACCGCTGCAGATGCCATTTCGAGTATCCCGCGTGGCGGGCAATCTCTTCTATGCGCAAGGGCTGATGTAGGTTGTCGTCGATCCATTCGACGATGGTGTCGATGACCTGAGCGGAAATAGGCATACTGCTCTCCCCCTCTGCTTCTCGATTAAACATTATTCCCACCACTCACGAAATTGTTGTGTGCTATCGCTCACCCGAACAGGCTCGCCCAGTTCCGGCGTCAGTAGCCGATAGTTTTTATCCTTGCTGGCACGGGCCAACTGGATAAGCGGATCGTTCCAGGTATGTTTCGCCAGCACAAAGCGTCCGTTATGCCCTGGAACAACGGCTTTAGCCTTCAGGTCCACCGATGCCTGTGCCGTTTCATCCGGCAGCATGTGAATGTATTTCCAGTCCTGGTCATACTGGCCGTTTTCCATAATGGCTAAATCCACCTCGCCAAACTGTTCGCCGATGGCCTTGAAGTGCGGACCGTAACCCGAGTCACCGCTGTAGTAGACGTTCTGTTCTGGCGTGACGAACATAAAACTGCCCCACAGCGTTTGGTCGCGCTTGATGCCTCGCCCGGAGAAGTGGCGCGCAGGCAGCACATGCACCGTCAGCGCATCGCTGATGCGTACCGACTGATTCCAGTCCCGCTCGTCGATAATCGTCGGGTTCATGCCCCAGTAACGCAAGTGCGACCCCACACCCAGCGGGGTGACCACGCGCTTCACCTTTGGCAACAGGGCCTTGATGGTGGCGTAATCCAGATGATCGTAGTGATCGTGAGAGATAATCAGCAGATCGACCTCCGGCATGCTCTCTGCATGCCATGGATACTCACCGGCAAAGGCTTTGTTGAGGAACGAAAATGGCGCGGCGTAGCTACCGAGCACCGGGTCGATCAGAATACGTTTACCCGCTAGTTGCATATACCAGGAGGAGTGGCCAAGCCACACCAGCGTGTCCTGCTCCAGCGGCAGGCTCGTGAGATCCGTTTTGACCAGCGGTAGCGGCTGCGCAGGGCGCGCATTTTCCGTTTTACGGGTCAGAAATTGCCACCATGCCACCAGCATATTCTGCTCACCGGTAAAACCCGGCGTCGGCAGCGTATTATGGAATTTCCCGTCGCGATACTGCGGCGAAGCTTCCACTTGCGTAAGCTGCGCCCCGTGCGGCGGCTGGCCGAATCCGGGGTTAAGAATAAAAGGTAAACTGGCCGCTGAAGCGATAATCATGACAAACACCACGCAGATGAATAGAGGCTTTTTCATTTCCTGACCTGACGACGCGCCCCATCCAATGGTTTACGCGGATTAAACTTGATTATGAGTGAGTAAGCACTCATTATTGGATATGATGAATATATCGTCAAGATGTTTTCGTTCTTTGACATTCCGCGTTGCAGCGTGGCAGAGCACGTGTTTCAATCACGGCATTTATAATTGACAGGAGGAAAAATTTAGTGGCACGTCCGAAGAGTGAAGATAAAAAACAGGCCTTACTGGAAGCCGCTACGGCTGCGTTTGCACAGTCGGGGATTGCCGCCTCAACGGCGTTAATTGCCCGTAATGCGGGTGTCGCTGAAGGCACACTGTTTCGCTACTTTGCTACCAAAGACGATCTGCTGAATGCACTCTATCTGCACCTTAAGCAGGATCTTTGCCAGACCATGCTCTCTACTCTCGATCGCACGCTTACCCATCCGAAAGCCTATACCCGCAATATCTGGAACAGCTATGTGGAATGGGGGATCCGTAATCCCGTGGCGAATGCCGCCATTCGCCAGCTTGGCGTCAGCGAAAAGATCAACACCGAGACCGAGCAGGCGGTAAAAGATATGTTCCCGGAATTGCATGAACTGTGCCGTCGCTCGGTGCGCCAGGTGTTTATGTCCGATGAATTCAAAACGTTCGGTGATGCGATTTTCTTAACCCTTGCCGAAACCACCATGGAATTCGCCACCCGCGATCCGTCCCGCGCCGCTGATTTTAAAGCACTCGGTTTTGAGGCCATGTGGCGCGGCCTGGCACATGAGGAAACCAATGGAGAGTAAATCATTACAAGAACATGCGAAACGCATCGCCCTCGAACTGCCCTTTACCGAACACTGCTGGCCGTTTGGTCCGGAATATGATGTGTTCAAAGTGGACGGAAAGATTTTTATGCTGATGGCGGTAGTCAAGGGACGCCGCCATGTCAGCGTAAAATCCGATCCCGACAAATCCCTTCTTAATCAACAAATTTATCGTGGCATTGAGCCCGGTTATCATCTGAATAAGAAGCACTGGATTTCGCTCTACGGCACCGACGATATTACGCCAGATCTGGTCGCAGACCTTATCAACGATTCGTGGAATCTGGTGGTGGATAAACTGCCGAAAAAAGTTCAGAAAAGGATACGTCCGGCCTGATTGTTCGTTTGAACCGAAAAGTATAAGCGCCCGAATTGCACTTATCATTTACCGTTTCGCACGGTAATCTGCCTCTCTTTCGCGCCTGACTACGGGCTAATCTCATCCCCAGGAGTTGTTATGGATATTATTTCTGTCGCCCTGAAACGCCACTCGACTAAGGCGTTTGACGCAAGCAAAAAACTGACCGCTGAAGAAGCGGAAAAAATCAAAACCCTGCTGCAGTACAGTCCGTCCAGCACCAATTCACAGCCGTGGCATTTTATTGTGGCCAGTACCGAAGAGGGCAAAGCGCGCGTGGCAAAGTCTGCGGCGGGCACTTACGTGTTCAACGAACGTAAAATGCTGGATGCCTCGCACGTGGTGGTGTTCTGCGCGAAAACCGCAATGGATGATGCATGGCTTGAGCGCGTGGTGGATCAGGAAGAGGCCGACGGCCGCTTCAATTCTCCTGAAGCGAAAGCTGCTAACCACAAAGGCCGCTGCTACTTTGCCGATATGCACCGTGTGGACCTGAAAGATGACGACCAGTGGATGGCGAAACAGGTTTACCTGAACGTCGGTAACTTCCTGCTGGGCGTGGGTGCGATGGGTCTGGACGCGGTACCCATTGAAGGCTTCGACGCCGCTATTCTCGACGAAGAGTTTGGCCTGAAAGAGAAAGGGTTTACCAGCCTGGTGGTGGTGCCCGTTGGCCATCACAGCGTGGAAGATTTCAACGCCACGTTGCCTAAATCTCGCCTGCCACTGAGCACAATTGTCACGGAGTGCTGAGGAGAAGAGGAGCGCTCATCAGTTCCCCCTCAGCGAGTATGCAGCGCAGGAGTCGTTCTTATTAACGGATGCTGTTTATTTTGCCTGCTCCGCCAGCCATGTCAGCGCCTTTTCCCCCGGCGCATCCACCGGTAAATAGACTAACAGCCGCGAACCGTTACGGGGAGCGGAATACCAGTACATTTGCTGCAGGGTAAAATCCCCCAGTTCAGGATGGCAGAATACCTTGAGCTGGTTCTCTACGCCGCGCACGTCGTTGCGCTGGCGCCACAGGGTTTCAAACTCCGCCGACACCGCAAAAAACCGCGCAAGTCTGGCTTCCCACAGTGGGTCGCCCCGGTGTTCGGCCATCGCCGCACGGAAATAGGAGACAAATATCGCCAGCGCGTCATCGCGTTTGCCGAGCCGTGACCGCCATGCCGGATGGGTGAGAAAGAGATAAATACAGTTGCGGTCTTCCGGTGGGATCGTATTGAAGTCAACGCCCATCAGATGCCCAAAACTGTCGTTCCACGCCACGATGTCAAAATTCGGTTTCTGGATGCTGGCAGGTTTTGGCATCAGAGTATCAAGCAAGCGACGCGTACCTTCGCTGGTCTCCTCGCAGCACACCGCCTGAGGCGCTTCGCCCGGCGGCAGTCCGGCCAGTACAAACAGGTGTCGTGCTTCGGTTGGAGTACATTGCAGCGCTTTTGCAACCGCGGCCATTACCGCGCCCGACGGATTCACATCCCTTCCCTGCTCAAGCCAGGTGTACCAGGTCACCCCCACATCGGCCAACATAGCCACCTCTTCACGCCGCAGGCCCGGTGTGCGGCGGCGACCGCTGCGCGGCAAACCTAAACGTTGCGGATCAAGACTTTCACGCCGTGCGCGTAAAAATGCACCGAGCTGTTTTCGCGTGTCATCCTGGCGTGAGGTGACGGGTTCCGACATCAAGGCCATAGTTCCCCCTGCAGGGTAGTGCCAGTACCAGTATAAGCAAGAACTGGTACCCGTTTATGAGATAGACGATGCTACGTCCATCCGCGGTTTGACGCAATGGAGTTACCATGAATACGTCAGTTGTTTCACCGGGTCGCGCAGGCCTGATACTACTCTTAACCGGACAGATGCTGCCGCTGATTGATACCTCAATCACTAACGTCGCCCTGAACTCCATCACCCACTCGTTACAGGCCACCGCCACTGAGCTGGAGCTGATTGTCGCCCTCTACGGCGTAGCTTTCGCCGTCTGTCTGGCGCCAGGCAGCAAGCTGGGGGATAACCTCGGCCGCCGCCGTCTGTTCATGTGGGGCGTGGCAGGCTTTGGCCTGGCCTCGCTGCTGTGCGGTATGGCGGGCAACATTGCGCAGTTGCTGGCAGCACGCATTGTGCAGGGAGCGGGCGCGGCGCTAATCGTGCCGCAAATTCTCGCTACGTTGCATGTGACGTTGAAAGGATCGGCGCATGCCAAAGCCCTCAGTCTGTTTGGCGGTATCGGCGGCATTGCATTTATCGTCGGGCAAATGGGCGGCGGCTGGCTGGTGTCGGCAGATATCGCCGGGTTGGGCTGGCGTAATGCTTTCTTTATCAATGTGCCCGTCTGTTTGCTGGTGCTGGCGTTATGCCGCCGTTATGTGCCGGAAACCCGCCGCGAGACGCCGTCGCGCATCGACTGGACGGGAACCCTCTTACTGGCGCTCCTTCTCTGTTGCTTGTTATTCCCGATGGCGCTTGGCCCGCAGTGGCACTGGTCCTGGCCGCTTAAGGCCGCGCTGATTGGCACTCTCCCGCTGGGATATCTGATGATATTGAATGCGCGTAAAAAAGAGCGTGAAGATGCACATCCGCTGATCCCGCTGCGTCTGCTTCAACTCAACAGTATCCGTTTTGGCATTTTGATTGCGATGCTTTTCTTCAGCGTCTGGTCCGGATTTATGTTCTGCATGGCGTTAACTATGCAAACCGGGCTGGGAATGGCGCCGTGGCAATCGGGGAACAGCTTTATCGCGTTGGGGGTAACCTATTTTATCTCTGCATGGTTTGCGCCACGTCTGATCGCCCGTTACAGCACCAGCACGATCCTGCTGACCGGGCTGTCGATCCAGATGGTCGGCCTGCTGGCGCTGATTGCCACCTTTAAACACTGGGGGATGCACAACACCGCGCTCACGCTCGCACCAGCGACCGGGCTTATCGGTTATGGGCAGGCGTTGATAGTGAACAGTTTTTACCGCATCGGAATGCGTGATATTCAACCTGATGACGCGGGAGCGGCAAGCGCCATTCTGAGCACATTGCAACAGGCCGCACTGGGGCTTGGCCCGGCCATGTTTGGCGCGATTTTGCTGCACGCGCTGCAGAATCATCACGGGGATTACACCCAGGCGGTCAATATCTTTCTTATAGTGGAAACCGCCATGATGCTGGCGCTGGCGCTGGCCACGTTACGTATGCGTCAGCATCTGCGCTTACCGGTGGTAAAGACCTGTCAGGCGGTTAAATAGCCACACGAATTTGCATAATACTTCTGCAGCCGCCATTATGGGGCTGCATCAATAAAGGAGACATTATGCAGGAATTAATTGCTCAGGTTGAAGAGTTAGGCATTGAAATTAATCACACTACTTCATTAGTGATTATCTTTGGTATTATTTTTCTTACCGCCATCATCGTCCATTTTATTCTTCACAAACTGGTACTGCGAGCCTTTGAAAAGCGCGCGCAGGCCAGCAGCCATTTATGGTTGCAAATCATTACTCAGAATAAGTTATTTCACCGTCTGGCCTTTACCCTGCAGGGGATAATCGTCAATGTTCAGGCGGTGCTGTGGCTGCAAAAAGGCAGCGAAGCGGCAGAAATACTGACCACCTGCGCGAAGCTGTGGGTGATGGTCTACGCCCTTCTCGCCTTCTTCTCGCTGCTGGACGTAATTTTCAATCTGTCGCAAAAAATGGCGACAGCCTCCCAGCTGCCGCTGAAAGGGATATTTCAGGGCATCAAGCTAGTGAGCGCAATTCTGGTGGGGATTTTAATTATCTCCCTGCTGATTGGTCAGTCCCCGGCGATTTTAATAAGCGGCCTGGGGGCAATGGCCGCGGTACTGATGCTAGTGTTCAAAGACCCGATACTGGGACTTGTGGCGGGTATCCAGCTTTCGGCTAACGACATGCTGAAGCTTGGCGACTGGCTGGAGATGCCGAAATACGGCGCCAACGGCACGGTAACTGATATCGGCCTGACCACCGTTAAGGTGCGCAATTTTGATAATACTATCACCACTATTCCAACGTGGGCGCTGGTGTCAGATGCCTTTATCAACTGGAGCGGAATGTCGGCTTCCGGCGGTCGTCGCATTAAGCGCAGCCTGAATATCGATACCACCAGCATTCATTTCCTCGACGAGCAGGAGCAACAGCACCTGATCCAGGCAAAATTGCTTAAGCCGTATATGGCGGCGCGACATGAGGAGATTAACCTGTGGAATCAGGAGAATGGAGAAGGTCAATCGGTCCTGAACCTGCGCAAGATGACCAATATTGGCACCTTCCGCGCCTACCTGAATGAATATTTACGTAACCATCCGCACATTCGTAACGATATGACCTTAATGGTGCGCCAGCTGGCGCCGGAGGCCAACGGTCTGCCGATTGAAATATATGCTTTTACCAACACGGTGGTCTGGGCGGAATATGAGGCGATACAGGCCGATATCTTCGACCATATTTTCGCGGTGGTGGATGAGTTTGGTCTGCGGATCCATCAGTCGCCGACAGGAAATGATATTCGCTCCCTGACCAGCACAATGGCGAAATAATCAGGTACTGGCGCGGGAAATAAAGCGCCAGTCCATCATCACCCTTTCCGTAGGGGCCGCCGGGTTGTCGATTTACCTTCGGGACAATTTAAACGCCACAAACAGGAACACTACCCACACTGGCAGCAGCATGGCGGAAAGGCGCATCTCATCCATGGCGCACATCAGCACTAGGATCATCCCCAGGAAAGCGATGCAGAGATAGTTCCCCGCCGGATACAGCAGCGCTTTAAACTGCGTCTCACGCCCTTTGCGACGCATAGCGGCACGAAAGCGCAGGTGCGCCAGGCAAATCATTATCCAGTTCAGCAACAGCGTGGCAACCACCAGCGCCATCAGCAGACCAAACGCCTCTTTCGGCAACAGGTAGTTGATCAGCACCACCAGCGACGTGATAGCCCCGGAAAGTAATAATGAATTCACCGGCACGCTGCGACGGCTGACGCGGGTCAAGAATTTAGGGGCATTGCCCTGCACGGAGAGCCCAAACAACATGCGGCTGTTAGAGTACACGCCGCTGTTATAGACCGACAGAGATGCCACCAGGATGACAAAGTTCAACGCAGAAGCCACCACGTTACTGTTAAGATCGTGGAAAATCATCACGAACGGGCTGCTGTCGGATTTCACTTGCACCCAGGGATAGAGCGCCAGTAATACCACCAGGGAACCGATATAGAACAGCAGAATGCGGTAAACCACCTGGTTGACCGCTTTGGGAATGCTTTTATGCGGATCGCGCGCTTCAGCGGCGGTGATACCAATCAACTCCAGCCCGCCGAAGGAGAACATAATCACCGCCAGGGAGAGGATCAGTCCTTTCCAGCCCGTCGCCAGAAAACCGCCGTGCTGCCACAGGTTATCAATCGTGGCGCGTTCGCCGCCGTGACCGGAAAACAGCAGCCAGATGCCAAAGCCGATCATGCCGATAATCGCCAGCACCTTGATAAGCGCAAACCAGAACTCCGTTTCACCGTACAGGCGCACGTTCACGAGGTTAACAGCGTTGATAATGATGAAGAACGCCGCCGCCCAGATCCACGTCGGCACGCCCGTAAACCAGTACTGCATATAAATGCCTGCCGCGGTTAGCTCCGCCATCCCGACCAGCACGAACATCACCCAGTAGTTCCAGCCAGAGAGGAACCCGGCAAACGGGCCCCAGTATTTATACGCAAAATGCGCGAACGAGCCAGACACCGGCTCTTCTACCACCATCTCGCCGAGCTGGCGCATGATGAGGAAGGCGACAACCCCGGCGATACCGTAACCCAGCAGAACCGCCGGGCCAGCCATCTGTATAGCGGGGCCGATGCCAAGGAACAGCCCGGTACCGATAGCGCCGCCGAGGGCAATTAACTGAATATGTCGATTTTGCAAACCACGTTGCAGCGCCGGGATCTGTTCCGACGAGGCCTCAGGGCTAACCTTGCCCGAAGCGGATGACGCGTCTTTCACGTCCTACCCCTGTCTCTTTTTTAGAAGGGGCACGTTTTAACACTTCATGCTGGAAGGAGCAAGGGATTGGGGCATCCTTGCCCCGGATAACGAAAGTGGAACGCTTAGAACGCGTAGCCAACCGAAACCTTGAAGGTCCGTGGTTCGCCCTGAGTAACGTAGGTGCCGGAATCATCCACGCTTGCCCAATAGTTTTCATTGGTCACGTTGTCGATGCCTGCACGTACGGTCATTTGGTTTTCATTATGATTTACCGCGAAGCGATAACGCATGCCCAGATCCAGCGTCGTGTAGCTGTCCAGCTTTTTGGTGTTCGCCAGGTCAGCATACTGGGTACCGGAGTGGTTTACGCGCGCGGTGGCGGTGAGGCCCTCAATCGGTTTGATGTCATACTCCGCGCCGAGCACGGCATAAAAGTTCGGGGTGCCGATGGCGTCGTTACCCTGGTTCAGGCCGTTGTTGGTTTTCGTCAGTTCCGCCTGCAGCCAGGTGGCGCTGGCGTTCAGACGCATACCCAGCATCGGCTCGCCGAAGACGTTAAGTTCAACGCCGCGGTTACGCTGCTCGGCATCCAGACCATAGCGTTTGGTCACGCTGTCGAGAATAGCCGACGGCATTTTAATTTCGAACAGCGCCAGGGACCCGCCCACGCGGCCAAAGTCGGCCTTCACGCCCACTTCATTCTGTTTAGAGTGAACGATACCGGTGCTCTGACCGTAGTTGCTGGCGCTGTCAGGCGCGGTTTTGCCTGGCTGCAGCGCTTCGGTGTGGTTAGCGTAGACCGAGATCTCATCCCAGGGTTTGTAGACCACGCCATAGGTTGGCATCCAGCGGCTACCATCGAAACCATCTGCGGCATTTTCCGCCCCGGTGATTTTGTTGTAGCCGCGGATCACTACTTTCTGATGACGCGCCCCGGCGGTGAACAGCAGTTTATCGTCGAGTACCCCAAGCGTATCGCTCAGCAGCCAGCCCTGAGTGCGAGTGCGCCCGCTGGTCAGCGGATCGCTGTAGTTACCGCCCGAACCGTTGAAGTTAGAGCTGTCCGGCATCGCAACGCCGGTGTTGTGGTAAATATTCGTGGTCGGGTTGTCTGCCGCCGCCGACATTTTCCACCCAATTTTCTCGTTTTTACTCATCGCGGAGTAACCGACGTTTACCTTGTGCGACACGAAGCCGGTATCAAAGTTACCGCGAATCCCTGCCATTCCGCTGACGGAGTCGCTAATGCGGTTTGTATCCAGACGGCTGACCGTCGCCTCACCGCTCTTATCCAAAAGCTTCGGCGCGCTGTAGATCCCTTCCTCATGCGCGTGCTGTGCGCCAAGGCCAGTATAGGCAGTCCAGCTATCGGTGATGTCGTACTCGCTGCGCCACATCCCAAATTCGTTTTCGATATTACTGTAGGCCCATTTCTGCGAGAAGTTGCGATCGTTTTTCGGCGGTTCCGGGACAAAATCCACCGCCGAGATATTGACGCTGGTTGGGCTGCCGTGGAAGGTTTTCTTCTGATAACCCACATCCACGGAAGTGCGGAAGTTGTCACCTTTGTAATCCAGACCGGTAGAGAGCAGCGTGGTGCGGCGACGATCGTTCGCTACGCCGGTTTCGCCTTCACGATGGACAAGGTTCACGCGCGCGCCAAACTGATCGTTGTCGCCAAAGCGACGGCCCGCATCCAGCGTGGTACCAATCCGGGAATCGGAGGTGTAATCGACGCCAACTTTCGCCTGCGGGATTTCACCCGCGTGTTTTGGCTCAAGGTTGATCATTCCGCCCACGCCCGAGCTGGCCGCGCCGTTCATCAGGGAGTTTGCCCCTTTGAAGATCTCAATGCGTTCAACCATCTGCGCATCTATCACCTGACGCGGCAGCACGCCCGAAAGCCCGCCAAAGGTCATGTCGTCACCGTCAAACTTCAGACCACGGATACGGAAGGTTTCCGCGCTGTTACCGTAACCCTGAACGAACTGTACGCCCGCGTCGTTGGCGACGACATCAGCAATGGTTTTCGCCTGCTGATCTTCAACCAGCTTCGAGGTGTAGCTTATGATATTGAACGGCACATCCATCGCGTTTTGCTGACCGAGCATCCCCATGCGGCCACCGTTAGCAACCTGACCGTCGAGGAACGCCGGAACCAGGCTATCGCCGCCCGGTTTAAAATCACTGGCGGGTGTGGCTGTTACAATAAGGGTATCCTCTTTTTTAGCCTCCGCCGCGAAGGCGGTATATGTCGCCGCGCTAATGGCAAGCGCCAGCAGCGTTTTATGCATTTTGGTGTTGTTCATAAATGACTCATTAAAGTGCGCGCAAAAATGGTCCGTCACCGGGCCTTAGAATTTAGTTTAGTGCGATGCGAACAACGCTGTCCGGCCCGTTCGTCGAGTGGTCTTTATTGAAGGGCTGTTTAACGGTGACGTAGAGCGTCTGACCGTCCGCCGACAGCAGCAGGCTGTTCGGATTCGGTGGCAGATCCCAGGATTGTTTAACGGCATATGTGGTGGCATCAAGGCTCAGCAGTTTTCCACTTTCGCGCTGGGTAATGTACAGTTCGTTGCGCCTGGCGTTGAATTTCACCGCCAGCGAGTCGCCCACGTCCAGCAGTTTGATCACGTCACCGGTGTGAATATTCAGCACCAGCGTGGTTTTAGCTTTGGAATTGTCGGTAACGAACAGGCGGCCTGTCGCCGTGTCTTCCGCCAGATTCAGCAGCAGCGCAGGTTTGTCGCCCAGCGGCTTCCAGCGTTTTTCGATTTTGTTGGTGTGCGGATTGACAACCAGGATTTCGCCCCCCCCGTTGGCGGCATACAGGCGATCGGTTTGTTCAGACCACAGTAGCCCGGTCACCCACTGCCCGGCATTTTTGATGGTTTTCTTCAGCTTCAGCGTTTTTGCATCGACTACCCATATCACGCCAGGATCGCCCACGCCGCCTACGTACAGCGTTCCTTCATGCAGCAGAATTTCACGCGCACCAAACGGGAAACCCTCTTTGTTGCGCTCGGTGAACATCAGGCGTTTTATGATTTTGCCGTCTGCCGTATTGAAGGCGCCGATACCACCGTCAAGGGAATGCGTGACGTAAAGCGTTTGTCCATCAGGGGAGATAGCCAGTGCGAAATTTTTCAGATCGGTATGGCTGCGGCCTATCGTTTTCAGGGTTGCGGGATCGAGTTTGTAAATCACCCCGCCCTGCACGTCCTTGAAGCCTTCAGCGCTGGCGACAAACAGCGCATCGCCCTTCGGATTGAGCACCATTTCGTACAAACCATCGGCAAGTTCGCGCTTGATTACGTCCGTTTCAGCCGGGGCAGTGATGGTCTTCCGGGCCGCCGGAGCCGAAGTCGCGGTCTGCTGGACAGCACAGCCGGAAAGTGAAGCAGCGATAAGCAGTGCCAGCGCAGACATTTTTTTGGTCATCAGGAACATCCTTTACCGTTCAAAGAGAGTCAGGCGGGGATCTGCGTCGCACGGGGTGCGATTATGATTATGTTGGCAGGCTGTAAGGCCCGAGCAGGATCCACCGTTATACTCAGTGTTCCATGTGAGATCTGCTCACTGTTAATGCGGAAAATGTCCGTCAATGCCCGCAAACACTAAAGAGAATGAGAACTATACTCATTATACTTTTGCAATCAAGTGTAAACAGGCGTTTCTGTATAAAAAAAGCGGCAGGAAGGAATGCCATTTTTGACGTTGCTGCAGGCTTGGTACGTTATACTTTTCTTTAAACTTAATTTTATTTTTCAACCACCAGTTTATTTTCCCCTTATCCGTTAAAGGAAAGCTCTTAACTAAAACATCACTATAGTTATTTCTGTGATGAACGGCGACAACCTCCACCGAACGCAGAGACAGCCAAAGCCTGCTACCAGGTAGCACACAACCAGCCAGAAACAGCAGAGCAATAGCTTTCTTGCTTTTCACTCTCATTTTCTGGTTCCTGAGAATTCAATGGTGGTTTCCATATTGGCCATAAATGGCTTAAAACTAAACTGACTGTAACGCTGGAGCAAAGACCAGATACGGAAAAATCGGAACTGGCTAAATTTAAATTTTGATGTATCGTCACTGTCCAGCCCAAAGTGATCCTGAACTTTATAACGAACCACAGCCCGGAAACGATCATTATCAATCTGTAGTGATTTTATAGCGATATTGGCGTAGCGCTGAATGATACCTCATGTAAGGTGCTGCGCGATCAGATTGGCAATCATCATAAGTGGGTGTTCGTCCACATGAAAGCCGGTGTTCGACCTGATGGTTCTAAAACGCCATCAGTGAGGAAGATGCGGGTTGATGACCAGAGCGCATGGAATGCTGCATGTCGTCGAGCAGGTATTGAGGATTTCCGATTCCATGAGCTGAGACATACATGGGCGAGCTGGTTAATTCAGTCAGGGGTTCCATTATCTGTACTGCAGGAGATGGGCGGCTGGGAAAGTATCGAAATGGTCCGTCGATATGCCCACTTAGCACCTAACCATTTAACTGAGCATGCGAAGCAAATTGACTCAATTTTTGGGGTTGATGTCCCAAATATATCCCACACCGGAAATGAGGAGGAAGTGAAAGAGGCGTAAGTGCATGAAATTTAATGGTACGCCCTGTAGGATTCGAACCTACGACCTACGGCTTAGAAGAACGTAGAGTACTGTTTAACACACTGTAATATCATTGGTTTTTCCGCGCTCGCACCGCGTTTGTGTCATTACATGTCATTACTTGCTGTCGTATTTCCTTCTGATTCATCCATGCATGACACAACTGTGACACAGAGAGTACACAGCCATGCCTCATGGTATAGCTGTGTGTTTTCCTTCACATCACCGGGCAGTCGTCGTCATCCATCGCACGGTTGATGAAGAATGTCACCCGCCCCAGAACCTCAACTTCTTCAAGCGCCGCACCCTCTATCGCCTCGCCATCAACTGTAATGAGCGCCTTGCCAATCAGCCTGGCAAACTGCGTGTGACCGTCGCACAGGATCAGTAATACATCGCCAGGCGTTTTTTTCGTGGCCGGCTCAATTACAGCGAACCCAACATCAGTTTCAAGCACCCGGCTATCTGCACCAATATTGCAAAGAACGGCTGGAGAAAGCTGGCGCTCTACGTAATCCATCGCTGGTGAAGGAAAACCCATCAGTGAACCCTCCCCATGTTACGGAGAATCCAGTAGTGGTTATCGCTTCCATCAGTCGTCTTATCCGCGAAATCTGGCTGATAGCGTTCTATCCATGAGTTGGCATCAGACCGGGTAAAGTGCCAGTTGTACTCTCTCAGTTTTTCTATGAACCTATCCGTGCTCAGATAGCGATAACCTTTTGGATTGAGTTGAATAGTTGCAACAAAGGCTGCGTGTATATCCGATTGACGAGGCATAAGTTGAATCCTCACTCGCTCATTTACTGTATATGTATACAGTGGTATTTTTAAAAACGAAGATCAAGCACAGGCCTCATTACTCTCTAAGGAATCGTTATGTTTGTAGAACTCGTTTATGACAAAAGGAATTTTGATGGTTTGCCAGGGGCCAAGGATATAATCCTGGGCGAACTGACCAAAAGAGTGCATCGTATCTTTCCCGATGCAGAGGTGCGGGTTAAGCCGATGATGACGCTGCCAGTGATCAACACCGACGCCAGCAAACATGAAAAGGAACAGATAAGCAGAGCTGTTCAGGAGATGTTTGAAGAGGCTGATATGTGGCTGGGTTCTGAGTAGTGCTATCTTACCGCAGGTCATCAAACCATGAGGCGAACTGCGGCGTAAAAATTCGCTGATAGTTATTCTGCCGTAGTATCCGTAATAGAACCTGAAGAATCTAAAAGTTTGGTATTCCAGATACTATTTTTTGGCATATCAAGGCGAAGATCAATCCAGCGACCATCCGGAATATCCATCGAGCCACCAGCAACAACCATTGCCGATTCAACATCAAAACGTCGGCGGAAAACTGACACAGTCAAAATACCATCATCAGCAGTTGCGATATCGACGAAACACAGGAAATTGCCATTGATATCCTGGGGGATCTCCACAGTCCACCCTTCAGGGTTAAGGCCGCAACTCCCTTCGATGCAATAAACCCCTTCTGCAACTCTCGATGCAGTTACGCCCTCTGCCTCATCATTGCATTCAACCTGACCATTTCCAAAAAGTTTTATTACAGGAGATGCTCGCTTGATGAAGCCGTTGGTATCAACGGTAGTATTTCCTTCCATCCACACTTTGCGCCACTGAGGTGTGGCAGAAATATTTCCTACATACATTTCCCCATATGAAAATACGAGGCCAAATTTCAGGGTTGAATAGGGAATTGTTAATACACCATGAGCACTATTTGACGTAATGGGGGGCATGCCGGGTGTTGGGGAAGACGTTCCCTGAGCCAGTCCGTAACCTATCGCTGCACCTGGGTCAGTAACCAGGGATGTAAACATTCGCGTTGTGCCTAACCCAAATGCTCCACTTCGCAATACACGGCCTGAAGTGGTATCCAGAATGTCCGACTGAATATCAAACGTAGCCGAACTTCCTAAACCAAGGTTTGTGCAAGCGTCTTCCTTGGTTGTTGCCCCGGTTCCACCGTCTTTAACCGCCAGCGCTCCGTTGGTGTCCTTCTGCAGCAATTTGCCGATACCTGGAATGCTGCCGGAAGTTCCATTGATCGTTACTGTGATGATCTGGTTTGCTGAGGTAGTAGCGAATGTCTCCCACGCGCCAATATTCTCGTCATACTCTTTGATGAGCTGTGACATCGCCTGCGCCAGCCCGTCGACCGAGATAATGTCCGACACAAGGATTCCATACTTCTGTCCGCTCAGCGCCGGAGAAGCGGCAGGCGTCACTGTCAGAGACGTGGCGCTGTTAACGTTTGAAATCTGAAACATCTGTACCGGGTTAGACATGACGATAATCGTCTGGCCAGCGCGAACCTGGCTGGCCGGTGCCGTCCAGTTGGTTCCGGTTCCCGTTGCGGTGTTTCCGTTGATGGCGATGGTGCCAGTGTTATAAAGCATATTTTCTCCAGGCAATAAAAAACCTCGCCGGAGCGAGGTATGTGTTCGAAACAGAATGGATTACTGACAGGTGGTGCTGGTGAACGTGCCTGCACTCACCCAGGTCCAGTTAAATGGATATCCGGCACGGTACTGCGTCAGATTATTTTGTTTACGGACGCCGTAAATCTGAACGGTGCTTTCCTGCCCGCCGACCATCGCTGTTCCGGTACAAACAGGCTGCTGCTCTTTAAGAACGCCAGCGCAACCGGAAAGCAATATTGCCGCCGTCAGGCAAAGAATAATATTTTTCATATTGTCCATATCCCAGGGTATTCGCGAAGTTACACGATAACAATATGAAAATGAGGAGGATAATTGATTCGATAGATCAATTATGCGTTATTGATCGCTGAAAACGATCAATCGTAACTGGAAAGATTCAGTGCATATACCTGATTTCTCATATTGTGGTAGGTAACGTTCAGGGTTCCAACGGGAGGCGGGCCATTGGTTGAGCTGTTATTCAGTACAGTATTCGAACCATTCCATACCGCCGAAAAATGAAACTGCGATGAAAACGGACGCGTACCACCGGAGGTTATTACGCCTGTAACCAGTCCGCATATTGCCGGAATGATTCCGTATTTACCTGTTTTAGTGATATTTATATTGTACCCACTGGCTGTGTCACTACCGCTGGTACCTGCGGCTTCAATATCAGTCAGCACGCGGGTTTCATTAGTCAGTATGCAGACGCCATTTTCATCCCAGATTGCTATTCCCCAGTCCGGTAATGTTTGAGCAAATATAGTGAAAAAGTAAACATATGCTGTCCCGGCCCCTCTCGGATTGCTTATTCTGACAGAACATGTCGCCCCGCTGACTGAATAACTGACAACACAGTTCACCGATGTACAGACAAAAGGCACAATGGGTCTGCCGGACGTGAATTCCTGCGTAATGGTTGTGACTGCCCCCGACGCCGTTGCTATTGTTGCAGTCTTTTTACTGACCAGCGCCAGAGGTATTGACTGCGGAGTGATAAAAGGGGCTCCGTTGTCTGTCGTCAGCAACGCCCCCCATAAATCTGCCATTATGACGCCCTCAGATAAGCAATTATAAACCCGCCAATTGCCGGAAAAGTTCCGGCACCGAAATCTGTATCTGACGATGCGGCAGAGAGGGTGACTGTACCGCCTGATACCGTGATTTTTCTGCGCTTCGTCGTGTACGCTGTATCAGCGCATACCTGGAGCACCTCCATAATAAAGCCAGTCGGCACTGTGTACGTTGCACTACCGGACTGCTGTCCGTTTGTGACTGGGAAAAAGCCCAGCACACTTATCGGAACCAGACCATAGTTATTGAGGTTGCCGCTGGCATCCCACGTTTGTATTCCCCAGCTCATCAGAACGTCCCCGTAATTTTACCAATTTGCACACGCAGCCGGGCCGTGTCCTTAATGCTGATTGTTACGTTTGTCTGCTTCATTGCACCTGAACTGTCACTCCCGTAATTCTGCATCGTTCCATCCTTACCCCAGCGCCAGCCCGCAGAACCAGCAACGTAGTTTGAAGACTGGATGTAGCTACCAATTTTCGCGTTGCTGATTGTTCCGTCCTGAATGAATGTGTCACGAATAAAGGTCTGGCCGTTCTGAATTACAAAGGGAAGAGACACAGTGCTGCCAGCCTGCGTGGTGACGGCGAAGCGATCTGCCAGGAAGATAACCTGCGACTGCATGCCGTTTGGCGTATTCTCAACGCCGATCCCCATTCCCGCGGCGTAGTACTGCCCGTTGCTGGAGACACCAACCTTGATGTTGTACATCGCGCTGAGGTTATTGTTCACATCCGCCACGGCCTTCGCGTTTACCGTAATGGCTGCGGTATTCTCTCCAGAGGTCACCGTGAGTGTGTTGATTTTAGTGGCCGACGCCTGAGTGAAGTCTGCCAGCGTTTCGGTGAGGTCAGTCGCGTTGGAGATATTCCCACCAACTGACGCATCCAGCGTGACGAGCGCGCGCGCAACCGCCGAGCTGGTGTCGGCTATGGTCGTGTCGATACGGTCAATGCTGGCGCTGTTCCCTGCGTTTGTCGCCGTCTGAGAACGGCGAGCGCTAACTTGTGCCAGCCCGTTCTGGATAATCGCAATGGCTGAGTTCTTCACCCCGCCCGCCATGCCGTCCATCGAAACCGATATCTCGTCGATTTTCACCTCAGCCTGCGCCAGGCCATCAGCACTTTGCTGAATAGCCAGGGCCTGCTGTTCAAGGTCATCGGCGTTCTGTTTGATATCGTTCACCATATCAGCAATTTTTTCATTGCTGTCCACCGCGTTCTCGATCAGGTCTTTGAACGTATCGGAGTCTTTAATTTCCTCCAGGATCACGTCTGTGATGTCGGAAACATCGATGCTGGACTGACCCCGCACCCATTCTGTGTACCCTGATTCGTTGCCGCTGCGGTCCACCAGCTGCGCGCGGTACCAGAAAATTTGCCCAGCCTTAAGGCCCATCTGCTGATATTTGCGCTGCGGGTAAGGCACATCGGCCAGCAGCATCGCATCGTCTTCTGTACCGGTCAGGCTGTACTGAATTTCCGTCTTCAGCGTGTCGTCGGTATTCGCCGGGAACCCCCAGTTCAGCTCAATACCGAATACCACATTTTCAGAGGCGATGAAGCCAACCGGCTTCGGTGGATTGCCCACTTTACCCGTCAGCGTTTTCTCTTCTGAATAGCCCCATCCGGATGAAATTTCTGCGGCATTGATTGCGCGCACGCGCAACAGGTAGCGCCCGGCATAAATCCCCGGGACGTCGAATGACGTGGTGGAGCTGCGCGGCACGTTAACCCAGTTCCCGTCATTTCGGCGCCATTGCGCTTCATAGGCGATAGCGTTCTGCGCCTGGTCCCAGCTTACGCGCATCGTTTCGACGCTGATATTTTGCTGCACCACGGAAAACGAGCTGATCACGATGTTCTCAGGCGGCGACTGGTTGCCCAGCGGGATCACGCTCACCGGCCGCTGGTCAATGATGGCTCCGGTATCAATGCGATCGAATTTATCCGGATCGTGATTTGCACCGACGATTGTAAACGTGCCGTCATTATTATCAGTTACCGTAATAACTCGATACTGCTGTGCGTAGAGCTCATCAGACTCAATGACCCATACAGCCTCAGCCACAGGTGTTTCGCTGTAAGCGATCGTAACGGTCACTTTATTGCCCGTTATTGACTGAATGGTGCGTGACTGTGAAACACCCGATGGAAGATTGACAATCATCCTGTCGGCTGCCGAAGCATCCGGCGCCCTGTCCAGCGTCAACACGCGACCATTCACCGCAGAGATACGGCCGCCCAGGTCGCGCCCGGAGAGATTTCGGTCCGCTACAGCGATTACATAGCCGGGCTGTGGAATGTTGCCATCTTCCCCTACATTGAAAGTAACAACGCGATCTTTGTTATTGGTGAGGATCCCCCATCGCCCTTTCCGATTCGCTTCCGACTGACGGGTACAACCGATCGCAGTTATCTCAAGTTGATTAAACCCATAACGCGCAACCAGCGCCTGCTCAAAAACAGGCTCCATCGCATCAGAATAAGCGTTATCAGGATCTGACCAGGACACCAGCGCATTGGTATAACGGTTCTTTGTAGTGCTGCTGGAATAGGTAAAGCGCCCATCAATAACGTTCGCATGCGTGTATGTAAAATCAACATCTCTCGGCATGTCCGCCAGCGCCACAATCTGGTCGTCGCCCCAGTAGGTCATCCCGCGGAAGATAGCAGCAAAATCACGCAGGACTGTATAAGCGTCGTTGCGTTCCTGAATGTACACGTTGCAGGTATAACGTGGTTCGGTACCACTTCCGCCTTTGCCATCCGGTACCATTTGATCGCAATACTGTGCAACCTGGTAGAGCGTCCATTTATCTATGTTGGCCGTTGTAAGACGATCCCCAAGTCCGAAACGGTCGCTAACCACCAGGTCGTAGAAAATCCATGCAGGGTTATCGGTCCAGGCCCATTTAAATGTCCCAGTCCACGTACCACTATAAGTGCGGGTTTCGGGGGCGTAAGTATCTGGAACGCGGATAACGCGGCCGCGGGGCTCGCAGGAGATCTGCGGGATAGAGCCGTTAAACTGGCTGGAATCGAATTCGATATAGAGCAGCGCTGTGTTTGGATAGCGTAACTTGGCGTCAATTACCTCGGTGAAGCTCTGCAGCATCATCGTGTCGCCGATCTTCGCGCTGTTGGCATCAGAGGTAATCTTACGCAGTCGGATTGTCCAGGTGCTGCCAGCCTGAGGTAAATCGATACGGTGGCTGCGCTCGTAACCAGAAGTCGTTTTGCCGGTCACGCTGGTATTGAGTACCGTCTGCCATGTGCCGCCGTCCGTCTGCAGGTCAATCGCATAATTAACCGAGTAACCGACCAGATCGCCGTCGTCCTCCTGCTTGAAAAGCGAAGGCCATTTCAGACGCAGGCGAACTGCTGAAAGCTGCGTATTGGTAAACGTGCGCGTCCACGCTGTAGCGCTCGATACCTCAGTTCCCACGCTGATTTCGTTTTCGGTACCGGGTATGCCCTGAATATATTTTTGCGCCTGAGTTCCCGCGCGAAATTCCCATGTGACGCCGCTGAAGTTTTGGGAGCCGTCAGCATTCTCCAGAGCCGTTCCGTCCAAGTATATATCTTTCGCCGTCATCTGCCCTGCAAATTCACCCTCTCCCAGCGCAATGAGTATTTTTGCCTTCGCTACCGACTGCAGATCATCAGGCTGTTCGGTAGGAGTTCGGGAACTGGAGCTGCCGCCCTTGCGGCCCTTTAAAACTTTTTCTGTAGCCATATTGCGCCCATAAAAAAGCCACCCGAAGGTGACCTGAAAAAGGTTTGTTATCTACTGCTGATCTTCGACATAAATTCCGGCAGAAATAATCGCCCCGCCTATCCGCCGGCGACCATACAGGAGCGGTACCGGATTCCCTTGGGCTGTCGTATTTGTGACTCCACCAAAGGCATAACTGGCCTTGTTGTCCGCCGATTGCTTGCTGGCGAGTCCGGTTGTCTGCGGTGAGAGCATCTGCACAATGCCGCCCAAGGCCATTGCCCCACCGATCTGGAACATGATGTTGCTCGCCGCAATACCTACTCCTGGCATCCAGATTGCAGCAGCGACAAGTGCAACGCCAAGGATGGTCTGGAAGATACCTCCCCGCTTACTCCCGACCATAATTGGTGCTATTCGGATATCAGCTGAACTCTGATCCATAACGAGTTCATCATTGTTCAGGTTACGCTTGCCGCTGAAAACGGCATAAGTCAGGCCGCGCTGTTTGCTGGTATTCAGAAAACGCTCAAACCCCGGCACGATAACGCTCAGGGCACGGATGGCCTCTTTCGGTGATGCGACTGATAAACGATATTCGCGCCCGAAGGTAGCACCCAGTACACCGTAGAGCCTAACGGTTCGAACAGGCTCCATATTGAGTAAAGCGGCCATATTTTCTCCATAAAAAAAACCGCCGAAGCGGGTGTGTAAGGTAGCAAAAAGCAAAAAACCCGCCAGATGGCGGGTTTAAGTTATGTGCCTGTCAAACCATCTGTCGGTTCAGGCTGATCTATGAGAGGCGGGTTCGTACAATATTTATCTTTAAACCTGATGTGCTTTGGTTTTGCTTGTTCTGAAATATCGAATCCTGAGAGTACTCTTTCGAATGCGGCTTCTGGCATATCATCATGCGCCGTTATTTCACCGGCAGCATGCTTTCTTTCAACATTATCGACGCGCCAGATAACCGCCTCGGCATAGACTATATAACTGGGATGCTGGATAAATCGATGGTCGCCAGGGTTAAGCACGCACGCATCATCATGAGGAACGCCCGGCTTAATGCTGGACACATTAACAACCAAAATGCAGTAACAGTCGTTTACTGGGTAATAAACAGGATCGTTGCAAATCACATGAAGATGATTGCATGGCCCGCTTGGAGCTAAAACCGTTCCTTTTTTATATGGTTGAAATGTGCTCATGACAATTGAGAAGAAAACTCCTTAAGCTCTTGTGATTCGCACATGCTCCTGAAAATATTTTCTGCTTCTTCAGGAGTTTTACCCTCATTCAAAAAAATTTCACGCACATCAATGGGGGTTCTAGATCCGCGAGGGTCATGCCATTCCGGACAAACCTCACGCAGGTGAGTCATGTCGCGCAATTCATACCTATTCATGTGACCATACTGGGCATAAATTTCATCGAGAATGCGGACATCTGCCCGGCTCAATTCATCGAAAACTTCATCGGCATCCATTTCTCGCGGATCAGCACTCAGGCAGACATCATGTCCCGCTGTTTGTATCAGCCGATACCAATATTCACCGCCAGTTTCAGCTCTGCCACGGATTATATCCAAGGTAGTAGACATCACAGGGCCATGAGGCATTGAATAGAGGCGATCCTCACCCATCATGCGTCCATGGCGGATCATAGACTCACGATTGGCCAAGTATAATAACTTCATAAGCTTCAGATATGCCATGCGCCCGCCACGCTTAAGTAGCAGGTAAGCAGCCATCTGAGCTACTTTTTCTTCGCTAAACATATAGAACCTCTAAATCATTGATGAAAGCAGAACTCTACAGTGATTCTATAGCTAGCTATAACTTTTAAGCAATCAACATTTCGTCAAGATAGGCCCACGTTCGACGACGATCGCAATGGTCACTTTGCAAGTTATCGACGCATTCGGCGAAATTACCCCTCGATTATTAGTAAAGTAATATCACGATCTCAGGAGATAGGCTGGGCCTATGACGCGGCTCGGACTGTCAAAAAAGGCATAAATAGCACTTTTTGCACAAAAAGCATATCAAGCATGCAATGCATCACTTAACAAATTGCTGTAGTATCTTGCGCCCTCTGAATGCTGCGCTTATATTTTAACCACGTTCGGATATTGCTTTATGTCTGAGTATCTTCATGGTTCTTTCCATCCAGTAGCCCCCATACGGCACGCGCTGGCTCAAATGCCCATAAAGGTGATGCAGTAGCATATTGCCTTCCAGCAGAATCCCCGCATGATTCCACTTATCAGCCTGAACCTGCATGATCACCATATCGCCTGGTTTTGGTGGGCCGTCGAATTCCCGGAATCCGCACTCATACCAGCAATCCTGATAGAAGTTGTCCGGACAGTCGTTTTCCCACCAGGGATAATCGACCCGGTAATCGTGAAGCTCGATTCCGTGCGTTTGCCAGTAATAGCTCATCACCAGCCCCCAGCAGTCAAAGTGACCAAGCACAAACGGACGCTCGAGCAGCGGCAGTTCTCCACGCGGCTGGATGGTGCGTAAATCCCCCTCCGGCCAGCTCACGATATGCCAGGGTAAAAGGGTTGCATCACATTGCGCTTTATCCAGTTCGCTCGGTTGCGTCGAGGCATCAGGGTGACTGTGAGCGATGGCTATGACCTTCCCCCAGTCCTCAGCAGCTGCATAGTCTTCGGGGCAAAGTACAAAATTGTCCTCCGGCTCCGCGGCAAGATTCCGGCACGGAAAATATCGTTCAACACGGCTTTTCTGCGCCACCACGCCGCAGCACTCGCGAGGATACTCAGCTGCAGCATGGGCCATAATCGCATAGATGGTTTTCTGGCGCATATCAGCTCCTGATCAAAGACGTGCCCGGGAACCCACCATGCGAAAGCTCGTTATCTTCACCGAACCGAAGTTTGCAGGCCGTCAGCGTGCCATTGCATTCGTCCAGAGAAGGGTCGCTCACCGGGTTGTTGTTTTTATCGAAATAGCGGGTTCCGGCATAGTCGCAGCCATCGCCGGTGCGATATTTATTCCGGATACACCAGGTACACAGAGAATGAAGTTGACGTGTGGGGATCATCTTTCCCTGTAACGACATCGGGCTATCGAGCACGAATTCGATACTTTCGCTCGGAATTTCGCTGTTTTTGCTATCAATGTAAAAAACTCGTTTTCTGACCTGTTGCGGATCGGCTTTTGGGTTCCCTTCCGGGAAATTGCGGGCATCGAGATAATGCGCAAAAGTGTCATGGATCGTGACTTTAGCTTGCAGCATATCGTCATAAGCCAGACACAACGCCGTGATGGTGCTATCAATATTTCCCACGGTTAGCGTAGGCTGGGAACCACTTCCCTCTGTGGAAGCATCAAGGCCACTGATTTCATAGGGCCATGCGCCATACTCTTCTCCCTGCCACCAAATACTCTTCGCCTTCAGCTTTGATTCGTCACCTCCAGCGGCGGCAATTTCTTCTTCCGTGTGTGGGAGGTTGTACGCGTGAAATCGCAGTACATGATCCACGCCGAACGTAGAGCCATCAACTTCGATAAGCCGGACTTTATTGCAGGGCTCAAGGCTTTGATAGTCTGCTGTGATCATGGTGCGTACGCCTGTTTGAATGTTGCGGAAATGGTCATGACGTTGCTGGATAAGGGCTGTGACTTGATTGATTCAGCCTCAATCCGGTAGAGCCCAGTTTCACCAATTGGCGATGCCCAGATGAATGACTTTGTGACGTGAGAACGAAAGAACTTCAGGGCCTGAAGCATGTCCGCTTTTTTACCCGTCAGGGTGACAGGCCAAGACTGCTTTTCAGGGTTAATGCCTTCCCCGGTGATCTGCTCATAGCCGTCGCCAAAGGTAGCAGAGCGCGTTTTAAGGCTGAACGCCCCTTCCATTCCCGCCTGTATCTGTGTTCGCCAGGTGAATGTTTCGATTGCCATGCTTTCTCCGGGCATAAAAAAACCCGCCGAAGCGGGTTAAGTAAGAATTTATATGAACTCAATAGATAAATTTACCGACACATCTCATTAAATGAAACTGCTACGGCCTCCGTCTTGCTCGAAAAAATAACCTTTCGGTTGACTGTATAAGTTACCCCAGAAGAAAATATCCCCTTGGATTTCATGCTGAGAAAAATATAGAAAGGCGTATAACCCGCATAAGCCCCATAAGAATTTTTGGAGTTAAATAGCTGCGCGGAATAGTGCTCCACTTTTTGCTAGCCCTTGCGGAGCAAGGGATTGGGGCGGCCACCTCCGCTAAGTGGCATTACGTCCAGCTTGATGTGTTTACTCTTACGTGGCTACCATAGGTCAAAAAATGGGAAGTGTAGCGGTATTAGACGCAGCTATTTAATTTCTCCACATACATATCCTTCAATGGTGCCGTCTTCTTTCTCACCCGCTTTAATGAAACGTAACTCTCTAAACTTAGAACTTTCCGGATCTTTCATATCCGATGATATTTCATCTTTAGCAAGCGCAATAGCTTTGTCTGGACTGGGATTGCATCCAGCAAGCATTACAGCACCCAAAACCACAAGAAGTATTTTCTTCATATCCCTATTCCATCAGTAATAGATGGCTGAATCCTATCAGGGATTGAGCAATGACAAAACCCGCAGTTAAGCGGGTTTGAGATAGCCTGACTTCTCAGGAGATTGGCCGAGGTTTCGGCTGATTAAAAGATCTTGCTCAAATCTACGCCATAGACAAAAGCCCACCTGAGTAGGCCAATAACGTGCTAACCGTTACAAATTATCAATAGTTTTTCGGAGGACCGATTTAGCTTCATCAATCAATTGTTGCTTAACCTCAGAAAGGCTTGATTCCCAATTTAACGGGATCTGCGCATGTACAACCAAGTCGGCAAATGCACTTTCTTCGCTTCGATAAACGCTAACCTTTGCAATCGTGCTCTTACCATTTTCATTGTCAAACGGGGTGATATCATCAACTTGAAATCTCATATTCATCGCGTTCCTTTTATTGCATTCCACAGAGGCGTACCCGGTCGCTGTGCCTGCTCAGACACAACTTTCACTATTGCCGGTTTAAGCTGCTTCATTATATCAACATTGTTGGATGAACTGGTGTTTGTCGTCTGCTGTTGAGCCCCCTGAATCACAACGCCACCAACATTAACATTTATAGCCGCCCCTCCCCCCTGTAACCCATACATAGGTGCGGTTCCAACGTAACCACCGTTTGCATACCCTTGGGCGTTTCGCATCAAAGCGTAGAGGTTGCCAACACCCAACGCGCTCGTTGCTTCTTTCGTGAATACAAATTCCCCACCATGAACAATCCCTTTTGGTTGGTATTTGCCGCCGTCCCCTGTGTAACCACCCACATCGAACTCCGGCATCAGACCTCCGCCTGAAAGTCCAAATATCGCGCCGATACCGGTTCCACCAAAGGCGGATTTCATGCTGTTTACCATCGCCAACTGGACGAGCATTTGAGCCGTTCCCTTGAGAAAGGTAGTCAGGAAGTCAGAAAAATTCGCTTTGCCGGTCGTGAAGAAGTCCGTAAGGCTGCTTGCCATCCCTGTAAAAGCATTGCTGGTTATTGTCTGGATCTGTGAATAAACGTTTGTCGCGTTGTCCTCAAATTCAGCCCACCCTTTTTTTACACCAGCCTCCCAGCTACCACGGAGACGATCCTCTGCGTCGTAGTAGTCATTCGCGGCCTTGAGCTGATTTTTATATCTCTCATCAGCAAGTTTCCCACCAGCATTTATCCAACCGGCTGCCAATTGGCTCCTTGCCAGCTCGCGCTGAGCCAGGCGATCGCTTATGCCAGCGCTGGCAACTAATGCTGCCTGCTTCTCTGCCATTTGTGTGACATATTTCTGCGAGGTGTCCATGCGTTTATTTAGCTGCTCCTGGGCGGTAATCTGATCGCCCAAAAGCGCCTTTTGCCGCGCCAGCTGCAAAACCTGGTCTTTACTCGCAAGCAGTGATTTTTCCTGCTTCGATAGAGTGCGGGTGCGGGATGCCTCTTCCAGTACCTGGAATTTGGCCTCTGTAGTCCACAAATTTTTGCGCTGCTGACTTATCGTGTCATTGACGCTTTTATGCGCCTTAAGCGCCACCAGCTGCGCCTGGAGTGCCAGCAATTCAGCCTGTGCTGCGTCAGTGGTTCGATCGCCTGCAGAGACTGTGGCCTGTTTTCCTTTTGGGGTCTTTTTCCCGAACTCCGCAACTCCTAACCTGTCCTTTTGGGTGGTTACGGTCGCTGTAATTTTTCGGGTGCTGTCCAGATATTTCCCGGCGCTAACGTTGGCAGCATCCCAGTCTTTTTTGAGCTGGGAGACGCTATCACCATAAGCCACGGCCATATCCTCATTGTATTTTTGCCACTTCTTCATAGTGTCGGTTTTGGCAAAATCCGGAATGAGGTCGATAGCTTTGGCGATGGATAAGGAAATCACCTGGTTAAGTTTCTGGAATACGATCGCGATACTGTAATAAATCGCGTTAAATTCCCTCATCGTGTTAGATGCAAGCTCCGCCACCCACTGGCCGATGTTCTGCATTGCCTCAGAGGCCCAATCTTTAACAGACAGCCACAGACGCCCAAACGGCGTTAGAGAGTCATAAGCCTGCTTTCCTCTCGTCTCCATTGTATCGCCAAATAACTCTATAGCCTGTGTGACTGCGCCGGTCTGATCCTTCTGCTTAACCAGATCGTCAATATGCTTGAGCTGGGAAACCGTCAGAAAATTATATTGCTCATTCAGGCTCTGCAAAGCTTTGACAGGGTCTTTTTCAATATCCTTGTAAGCTTTGGCAATGTCCTGCGCCGAAACAATACCAGTTTGAACGGCCATAGAGGTTGCCTTTGCCGCCTTCTCAATCTGCTGTTCAGTCAGCGAACCGATCCCGATAAGTTCAGTCATTATTCCCTGAACGGTTCCCACCGTCGCGCCAGTGGATGCTGATATGGATTCAGAGGCCGCAATTACCTGAAGCGCTGAAGTCCCGGCGATGTTGCCGGTTCGAATAATGGCTTTGTTTATTTCGTCGTAGGTATTGAAATAATCAGTACCGGCTTTCGCCGCCAGGAGAACGGCACCAGCCAGACCACCGAGAGCCACGCGGGCAGGTGTTACCAGCGATAACATGGCCTTCATGGCGCTGCCTACGCCGCCAAATGAATCGCGCAGTTGCCCGCCCTGCTGAATAGCTACCATGTAGACAGGCATACCGGATGCCAGGGAGGTGACAATATCGGTGATCTGCATTGGTAAATATCGCATGGCATTACGATATTGCCCCGCGCTAATCGCTCCGTTCTTCCACGCTCCTTCCTGAGCTTTCAACTGTGCGATCATCGGTGCCACCTGCTGTGAAACACCCAATTCAGCGGCTTTTAATTCGAGGATCTCGGCGCGGGTTTTTCCGATGGCCGCTGCCTGTTCGTTAAGGGACGAAATAAACGAATCACGAATATTTTTAGACCGATTTAATTCTGCTGCTTCTGCCCTTTCAGCGGCCTCCATTTCCGCAATGGCCTTTTTCATCGCTCTGGACTGGCTGGCGGCAATCCTGCGCTGATTAGCCTCACTCTGTACGGCTCGCTCTTGCTCTCGCAGTTGAGCAATTAATGGCGCTGCCTGTTCGGATAGTCCCATCTGGGCAGCCCGATATTCAGCCAGATCCGCTTTAGTGGCTCTGAAGGTTGAAACCTGCGTTCCAAGAGTATCAATAAAGTTCTTGTTAGCCGCCTGCGCTTTTTGTGCCGCCTGCGCCTGCTCAAGTCTCGCCCGGCCCTCTTCGGTTTCCGCCTCCATTACCTGGGCAAGTTTCGTCCTGGTCGTTTCAAGAACGCTGTTGTAGCGCGTGAAATCTTCGTCATCCACCAGCCCTTTACCCCGAAATTTCGAAAGGCTTTCCTGGATGTTATCCAGCTCATCCAGAGCTTTGTTTACCGGGCTGATTTTATTCAGCAGGTTTTGTAATTCCTGGCGCTGTTGCTTCAGGCTTTCGGTGTTTTTTTTCTGGTGATCAACGCCAGTACGAAAAACACTGTTAAGGTCATCCGCTTTACCGGCTGCCGCGGTCGCGGTGTTCTGAAATTGATCCAGCGCCTGATTGCCGCGCTCCAGCTCGCTGGTATTCACGCGTAGCGAGATCGTAGCGATATCGTTGCTCATTTTGCGCCCTCTTTATGCATGATTTTTAGCGCGGCTTGCTCCATTACACGGATATCTGAAAGCGCGGCTGCCTCGTCCTCTACGCCGTGAAGACGCATAACCCACGGCAATACGTTATAGTCCAGCCCGGTCGCCCCACCCATTCCCGCCCGCCACTGCGTGCTGACAGCCTGAAACACCAGGAATGAAGGCCAGATGTCCGGCCAGACGTCGATGTATTGATCGTCGTAGTCATCCGGCGTAAGCCCGTAAGGCGCCAGGTCTGCCGCAGTGGGTTCAGGCGTATAGAACGCAGAGGCAACCGCTATTAGTTTTTTTCGCGCTGCCCCATCAGCTCGCGATAGTAGGTTTCAGGGATAGCTTTCATCGCCGCCGGATAGTTTTCCAGCAGCACCGACAGGTTTTCCGCGTTGAACGCATCAGGAAGTGCCCAGCCAGCAATGATTTCTATCAGAAAATCAGTGGCGGTTTTGCCTTCGAGTTTTTCCAGGTCAGCCAGCTCTTTGAGCGACTTATGATTGAACGTGAATGTCAGCAAACCATCCTCATCACCGGCGCGCGGGATCGAGACGTTGGCCTTGAAAGTTGGTTTTGGCTGTAGAGTGAATTTGGTCGCCATCGTTGCCTCTTCGTGAAAGAAAGCCTCCATGGGGGAGGCTCAGATTATCGTTATGCCTGGTTTATGCTGCGGTGCCTGTGATTTTGTAGAACGTCATCGCTGGCGATTGCAGGTTCAGCACGACGCTTACCGTTTCGACTTCGTTCACCGCCGTGGCCGGCGTGTCGTCAAAAGATGCCGTGGCCGTCCAGTAACGGTTTTCCTTCGCCTTCGGCACGTACATGTACGCCGCCACAGTCTCTTCGTCTTCGTCCAGCTGGCGCAGCAACGGATATACCGGGAGAGTTGAGTCGTGAGCGATCGAGTAAGTCTGAGAGACAGCAGATTTATAGGTGTTCAGGTTGCGCTGGCGATCATCGCTGAGGAACTGAATCTGTGTGGTGTTCTGATCGCCACCAGATTTAGATACCTCAGTGATTTGTGGAAGTTCGGTCCATTCTTCAATCTTGCGAATAAAGCCGGAACCGCCTCCCGGGGCATATTTGTTTTTGTTTGTGGTGTTGATGTTGCGAAGGGTGACGGCATTCTCCGCAATCGCGTCGATTTTCGCGATAACGTTATCAATACCCGACCAGTTGCAGTTCACGTGAACGATATCACCGACCGCAATATCGTCCGCGGCGCTGACGGTGATCACCGCGTGCTCAGCATTCGTCGTACCGGTGAAAGTAATGGCCGGGCCGTAGCCCGACGCCAGATAAACATGAGCGCCGTTAGGCAATGCAAAGCCCATAATGGTTTCTCCTTCAGAAACAAGATAATCGGCGTTAAGCCGGTCAGGTGTGGGATATCAGATAGGGAATCAGCTGGTAATGTCTGCCCGATAATTCAGGCTGACAGGAACGGTGTAGGACACAGGTGTAGGGACGCCGCGGAATATGCCAGGCGCGCTGCTAATCCAGCAGGTAAAGTCTTTACCTGCAATTTCCTGCCCCTCGGGGAACAATTCCGCCACTCTGCCCGCCAGGGCAACGACGGAGGTACGGCCGGAGCTGGCTGGCGCCACGACATTAATCTGGTACACGCCAGAATGAGTCCGGCAGCGCAAGCCGAGATCGATTGTTCGCGGCGTAACGGGCATATCGTGAACGGCCAGGTACATCTCGTTAGCAGGAGGTGTAAACGGCACGTTCTCCCATGCAACCGAAATGCCCTCGGCATCAGCCCAGGTACCCAGTCTGGCGGCCAGTGCAGATGCAATATCAGGAATCACTTAGTCACCTCCCTGACAGCTTCCTCAAAGAAGCGTTGAAACTCAGCTGCAGTTATGCGGACCATGCCGCCCGAAGCCTGTGTGGAATGCCCCATTTCAAGCGGATAGGCATAGGGCACGTTGTTGCAGAAATAAATGGCCTTCATCCCGACTTTGAAGAGCGACAGCGTATAGTTCCCGGCCGCTTTTGTCAGATCACCTGTCTTATCAACCCGGCCTGTCTCGTCAGTCGTTGGCGCATCAAAGGACACCTGCCAGTTACCGCGAAAGCGTCCGCCCGTATACCCCGGCGGTGCTTTGATAGCCATCCCATCCACCACCCGGGCTTTTTTCTTCAGTCGCCCGGTTTTGGTCAGGTTGTCGGGATTGGCGCGCTGCGCCTCGTTGTGGTCGTAAACAGCGCGATTATAGGAAACGGCTGTCTGGTTAACTTCCCACAACTCCGGGTTGCCCACTGGAGACATCACCACCAGCTGGTTAAGAATTTTGATTCCGACGGCGCGCACCACTGCTTCCTGATTCGTTTTCGCCTTGTTAACGAAAGCCGTGATTTCAGCCAGGAAAGCCGCGTTCTCGCCCATGCTAAGCTCTCAGTTGCGCTTTGTAGCAGAGCACCAGCACGGCAGGTTTTGCCGGGTTCGGTTTGACAACACGGTAGGCTGTGCCGTCAATATCAACCACATCACCGATTTTAATTTCCTGCTCTGCCGTAAAAACGATCTGCACGTCGCCGTTAACGATGACCGTTCCATCAATTTCGCCTGGCGCGTATTCGGTCTTCACGCCCACAGCAGTAAAACGGACCGCTTCAGTTTTATGCTCAACGCCGCCGATAACCGTTACTGAGCCTTTACGGGTGACGTTGTACGTCGCGCCGTTCTGCCTGAGCATGCGGGTCGCTCTGGCCTGCATACGTTGGTAATCAATCGCCATATCAGGCCCTCTCTGCAAATGCATTAATGGCGTAACCACGACCACCAGCGAGGTCGCCCAGCAGCGCCATCACGGCAGGATAGGACGGCGTGAAGACTTCACCATCTGCGACCGCATAGGTCATGGTTACAGCACCTTCCACACGTTCAGTTTTCACAGCGGCTTCGCGCACGCTGGAGAGTAAATCGCCCTCGATTGCCTCTACCGCCAGCATGCACTGCGCGGTTACAACCTGCCGTGGAACTTCATCCGGCGGGAAATCATGTTCATCCAGAACGACATTCACGCGTGGCCAGGCCAGAGCCTGTCTCGGGTCAGTTTTTGAGCCAACCCACTCCAGCCCCTCCAGGTAATCCATTGCCTTAATCAGCAAAGGTGTGAGCTTGTCAGGCAGTTCAATGCCGCGTATTTCCGCAAATGAGGCAAGATCCTCTTCACTGGCGTAGCTGTTGGCATCAGGAGAGGTGATATCGGTATTGATCATCGAATCATCCTGTTTATGGGGCTTTCGCCCCATTCGTTATTCTCCGGCAGGCGCAGTGAAGGTGATCTCATCCGTGGTTTTCGCCACTCCTTCAACCGTGCCGGTTACCTTGAAGGTGCCAGCAACGTCTGATGTGAGTTTCACCGTTGCACCACCAGCAGAGCCTGTTTGAGAACTGGCCGTGCTAAGCGTGCCACCTGTGGACGTCCACGCTACGGTTTTACCGGATACACCGGAGCCATTCAGCGTGTACTTCAGAGAAACAGTTACCGCGTCTGTGCTGTCAGCAGTTGCGGAGGTTTTATCCGCTGACAGCGTTACTCCCCCACTGCGGATTCCAGTTTAATCAGCACGCCTGCCGTAGATTTGTTGCTGGTGAAGTGTTTCTTCCAGTTGCCCGCAGTGCCGATGGCGGTCAGGTCAGGGTTATCACCTTTGGCGGTATCCCAGCTGTAGCCCAACAGGTCAACGTTCACCACGCCTTCAGCACGATAGCCAACCGCAAGGTTTTCCTGATCGTTGATATCGTAGGAACGGAAGCCCGGCGCCTGAGATTCGGTGACGGTAACCGCTCCGGCCACCAGCCCAAGGATCGCATCAGCGTCCATGGTGTCAGTAACCAGCACAGGTTTACCCAGGGTGCCCGGCTGCCCGCCGTAAACCACCACGCCCGCTTCTTCATAGATTTTGTTGGCGATCGCCTCATCCACGATGTCGAAGTAGGTAGCGGAGTGCATAACGAAGAGCACAACACGGTTAAACTTGTCGCCGTACTTACGCAGACCGCGCGTCAGGGTCTTCTTACCGTCAGTTTCAATGTCGGCTGTTACGACCATGTCGGCGTTGGCGCCAATAGCAGCCGTCAGCGCCTTCAGACCGTATTTCACGTAGCCTTCCAGCGTCGCGTCAGCCACATCAGTGCCGATCACTTCGGAGAACTCGTCAACCGAGCGGCCGCGGCGTTTGAACGCTTCTTCAGTCGTTTCGTATGGACCGTATTTCCACGGCGCTTTGACGGAAACTGCTTCGCCGGCGCCAATCTTCTTACCCGTCACTTTTTCGGTGGAGTTAACGTCACGCGATTCGATAGAGCCGCCAACCTTGTAGAAGGCACGCTTGCGGAAGTCGCCTTCAATCAGCTCGTTATCCAGCAGGATCGCGCCGTTGGAGGACGCGTTGAAAATAGCCAGGTTGTCCTGGCGGCGCTCGAGGAAAGCGGTCTGCGCCAGGTCATCATAAATAATCAGGTCACTATTAACAGTGGTAGGCATGGGTTAATCCCTTATTTCGGAAGTTTGAGGAAGGCCTGCTGGCCATGCTTGCGGATGTAGTCCGCTTTGTCGCTGGCGCTCATTTCGGAACGTTTCAGGCTGCCACCGCCGTTTGGTTTGTGTCCACCCGCGCCGGTGCCTTCTGCGCGTGGGAACAGATGCGGAGCCGTCTCCTTTAGAGACTCCGCCCACTCAAGTGGGCTTAGTGGAGTTTTGCCGTCTTTACCGAACAGAACATCGCCATTTGCATCAACTGCTACGGCCTCGCCTTCGTCGTTGAGCTGGAATGTGCCTTTGGCACGCAGAATCAGATCGTCGGATGCTTCCGGCAGCGCGCCAGCTTTTGAGGCTGCTGCACGGATTGCATCGCCCAGAACCCGGTCCCGGAATTTGTTGGAGAACGCTTCGGCTTTGTCGGCGCGTTCATTTGCGGCTTTAATCTGCTTATCAACGTCAGCACGCAGACGCTCGGTGCGCTTATCGAGCACCTCATCAATTTTTCCGGCGGCGATAAGCTTTGCCTCTTCGTCGTCGGAAAAACGCTGGAGGATCCCGCGCACTGCGTCAGGATCGATACCATCAAAGCGAGACAGGGTTTCTTTTTGCTGCTTGATGGTGCCCAGCAGCTCAGAGTTTTTTGATTTCAGGCCAGTGACTTCGCTGGTCACACGCTCATCAATCAGCTTCTGTATTTCTGGCGTGATTTCGATACCACCGCCACCGCTGCCCTCTCCGCCGCTTTCTGGTGCGTAAAATTTCAAGAGCATGTTTCGAATTAACATAATTTCCCCTTGGGATTTTGCCGGGCCTCGCCCATAAAAAAGCCCCGGCGGATGCCAGGGCGTGAAGAAAGTAATGGTTGTTAGTAGTCAGTACCTGAGAGCTGTTTCAGACGTTCCAGGCTGATCCATTCGCCTTTGTCAGTGAACATATCCTCCAGGTCGATTTCACCCGCGCGGAACAAACGGCCACGCTCGGCACCCAGAACCTGATCCTGCCGTTGAGCTGGCTGACGCGCGAGCCATTCCAGATACGAAGTTTTCCCCGGTACCTGTCCATCCATGCTGGCACGACTTCCCTCGTCCATCTCATCGATATCGATGCCAAGTTCGCGCCAGGATTTAAGGATTAGGGTTTCAGTAGAACGGCAGCAGAAATGAATTTTCCCTGGTCCCTGCAGGTAAGGCACCTTATGCCCGACCGGTTTGTTATCCAGGGTGTAGCGCAGCAGGTCACGAATAATGCAGTCATGACTTGTTTTATTGTCCAGCGTAGACAGCCACTGTTTGCCTTTCACGATATCGCTGTTGGCACTGGTGAAGCTGTTGCGTGCTGTGGCAGCCAGATGATTCACGGCTGTTTTAGCGATGCTGGCGGCGTTTGCCCTGCTCATCTGCAGCGCGCCGTCGCGATAATCTTTACTGGCGTGGCCGAGAACACTGCGCGCGATTGTTTCTACCGTGTCGCCGGCAAGATACCCCCTGCGGACGGCGTTCACTATCCGCGCCAGCCTGTCCGATTTCAGATTCTCCGCCCACTCACTCAGCAGCCTCCCCTGAAAGGGCTGCGCCATCGCCGCGGCATACACCATATCGGAGGTGATGCCCTGCAGCGGATAGTGAGACAGGACCTGTGAAGGCAGAAGGGAATCGAACAGGCTCATCTGATAACTGGCTTCGTTCTTTGCCAGCGCCACCAGCTCACTCTCGAGCCCGGCCTGCATGGTGGCTACGGCCTGATGGTTAAGATCGCGCACACTGCCCAGTAAACTCTGCAGACGGCTAACGGTGAAGCTCTCAGGAGGTAATCTGTCCAGCGCATCCAGTAGACGTGCCGACAGGTCAGCATCCGTCTCGTTAAGCAACTTCATCATCCGGTTTGCCACGCCTGTTGCATAGCGGCTCAACCAGACGGAATGTGCGATCGACTCATCGCGCAGGCTTTCGTTTACGGTTGCCATATCAGCCACCGGTCAATGTGGGGGCTTGGTTGCGAAGTGCATCAATCACTTCGTCCGGGCTGTCTGCCGGGTCGATGAGGTCGAGCTTCTGAAGCACCCTTATCATGTCGGTATCGCGCAGCGCGCCGGACTGCCACGCGTTTACAATAGCAGTTACCATGCCAGACTCTGCAACCTTCGCGATGAATTCCTGGTTGATGGTGTAGGCTGGCTCATCGCCTTTAATTCCCAGATATTTTGCGCACCAGCCCAGCGCCAGCGTATAGGCCTCTGATACGTTTGAAACGCAGATACCCAGCACAGAGGTTGATGCGCTCTGTTCACCGCTTGCCTGCGTTGCCGTCTTCGCCGTGGCGTTCTGCTCAATCAGCCGCGCGCCAAGCTGCACCATGTAATCACGCTTGCTGTCCATGGCCTCTTTCGCCAGCATGTTCGGCTGCGCCTGGGCATAGCCAAACGAGCCTTCTTTAGGAAGCAATAAGGGTGAGCGGGAACCGATTTTGACGCCTTTTTTTTCCAGGTGGTCGCGCCAGTTGGTATCAAGCCCAGTGATATACGGCTGAACCTGTCCGCAGAACCACACGCTGTCCTCATAGTCAGCACTGTTGCGGTAATGGCCGTGGTTAATTTCCACCAGCGTGGCCAGCGGAGAGTCATCGATAGTAGGGTCGTTGTTCTGGGCACCTACAAAGGTGAACGGGATTTCGTCCCAGTAGTCCTTTCCTTTCGGCTTCGGTTGATATTCGCTGCTAACGGTATAGGCTCCGCTTGCGCTACCACCAGCCCGGCGCCAGACCCGACAGATAAACTTCCCCTCTGCCAGCTCCAGTTCGCGGTACTGGATTTCGTCCTTATAAGCGAAACCGTCAGGCTCTTCTACACATTCACGCAGGATCACCAGCACCAGCTGATCGCGTCCATTGATACGCTTCGTTCGCCAGTTGATGATGTTCTCTGCCTGGTAGCGGAGGATAATCGCTTCGTCGGACTCTGCAGCGTAATCGACGTAAATGCCCTCTCGCGCAACCTCCAGCACGTTCTCGGTCACCAGCTGCGACTGCTGATAAATACTGGTACCGGCCCCGTCAGCATTGTCCAGCAGGTATTTCAGCTTTTCCGGACCGCTGAAGGTGGGATCCTTTCTAAACGCCATACCAAGCATGCCGATCTTCGTATTAGCGGCAATGGCATAGAATACCGCGCGGCTAAGATAGTCCTCATTGCGCTTACGGTTGCGCGTGGATTTATCGGTTGGGTCGAGATAAGGCAGGTACTTATTGCCCGCGGCTTTTACCGCCTCAACTCCCTTACAGAAATCACGATATTTCTTCCAGGCAGCAGAAGCCGCCCCGGTGTTCTGGTCGAACCCAGGTGATGTCGTCGTTTGCCATATCAGAAGGTGGTGTCCATGGTGATTGAGTATGCTGGTTTCACGATCGGGTAATCCTTCACGATGAAGTACCCACCAGCATCATTGGGGTGATCGTTATCCGCTTTTTTGTCCGGCTCGCCGTTCGCTGCCCAGACTTGTTGTTCAAGGCTTTCGGTATAGACCGGGCAGTTTTGCACGTTAACCAGATAGCGGCGTTCGCCGTTGGCGTTGCAGAACATGGCGCTCATCGAGTTGATGCGGTCTTTAACCGGCGGGTTGGCATCATCAACGATGACGCTGAATCCGGCATCGTTGAGCTGGGCGATATCGGTCTTGCTGGCGTTCTGGGACTTGCGGGAGTCGCCTGACGCATCCGGATAGATGTAAATCTCCCGGCTCTTCACGTAGCGACCATGCTCATAGCGCCAGAACTCTTCCTGAATGCGCTTAATCATCGCCGGCGTGTCGTAGACTTTCACTAACTCACGAACAGCGCGCGGCAGGCCGTTTCGCTTAACGTGAACAATCGCGGCCATTTTCCCCACGTTGAAGTCCATGCCGATAAACAGCGGATCCCCATCCTGAATCTCGTCAGAACAGTTATTTAGCTTGCGGTTGAAGGTGTGGTAGATGGTCCCGCTGTTGAGGTTGGTGAACTTCCCGCGCAGGTATGCCTGAATCAGTTCATCAGGATAAGAACTTAGCAGCGACGGGATGTAATCCGGGGGCAGATTCTTCGCGTTGTCGAACGTACTGGCCTGTATCAGACCGTACAGAGCAGAAAGCTCGGGCTTTTCACGCACCGCCTTCACGAACTGCTGGTAGACGAATTTGAAGCCTTCCGGCGTTGTGGTGACATCGATGCCGTTACGCAACCCATCGACCTTGTAACGCATACGGGCTATGATTTTTCGCCATGCCTGTTGCGCTTTGGCTGCCGCCATGACGTCCAGCTCATCAACCATCGCGTTACCGATTTTGAAACCGACTATCGAGCCGGGCTTCTCCATTGAGCGGCAGATTGTGGTCCCGCGGTATCGTCGCCCCTCGTAGAAGTGAACCTCTTTGTTCCCCTCATTGATTATGACGCTCAGCCCCCAGTCAAAGGCCACTTCCTCAATCGTCGGGTAGAAGATGTCACGGATCTGCGGGTACGTCGGCGCGAAATACCCCTGGTTGATTTTAGGGTGCTCCCACATCCCTTTGCAGATGCCGCCACAACCCACCCACGTTTTACCGGAACCAAACCCGGCAACGTAGGCTTTGAATTTGTGCTGCATCGCAAGGAAGCGCGCCTGAGGGATGTTAAGTGTCGGGCTGATCCCCATCCTCTGCCCTCGCATCCACTACGTTGATATTGATCTGCACTGGGGTAGGTTCATCGTCATTACCATCACCGGCTAGCTCTTTGCGGAGTTTCTCGACCTCAAGCTGCCGGCGTTCGATTTCAATCTGCTGCAGGCGCTGCGCGAATTCGCTATCGGCCAGGCCCAGGCGCCTCATAACCGCTTCGTACATGCGCTCGCGGCTTATGGCCTTTATCTCCACTCCACTCTTCCCCAGCTTGACGCCGGAGTATGCCAACGCAGCATCAGGGGAAAGTTTCCTTGTGTCAGCGAAGTAAGGCTGGCCAATGCCATCGCCATTGCAGCGCGGGCATTCAGGGTTTGGGTCTCGGTTGTGGTCATATCCATAGCCGCCCACGTCGACTGGCTCACGCTTGTCGCGTTCTTTAACTTCCAGCCGCTTCTCTTCAAACTCCACGGCATCGCGCCATTGATATTGATGGCCAAAGCCCCAGCAGTGACGACACGCACCACGACGATATTGTGAAAGCTGGTTTGCGTCGAAGGTGGCGAGCTGCCACATCTGCGCGAGGACTTCATCGGCACCGCCAAGCGTGCGCGCAATGGATGCTTTCTGCTGCTGCGCAATGGGCTGAGCAACGTTAGGATTCGTTATAAGCTGACGACCGTAATTTGGGTCACTATAACCAGCGCGTGCAGCGGCGGCGGTGGCGTTACCATCCTTCAGGTATTCTGCGACAAAACGTCTTTGCTGTGCCGTTAATCCATCATCATCCATCAGCTCATTTGCGCTTTGTTCTTTTTGCGCAGTGCGCACTTTTTTCTGCGCAGATTTTTGCGCAGAAGGTTTTTTGATATATCGACGGGCGGTAGCGTAATTCAGTCCCTGCGCTTCACACCATTCCTTTGGTGATACGCCGGTTGCGGCATGTTCGGACAGGAACCGTTGCTGAAGCTCGCCCCAGTCCGGTTTTGCCATTACTCACTCCAATAAAAAAGCCACCAGCGGATGCCAGTGGCTTGAATAGATGTGGTGTCCTGTGCTGCCACGGCGTGCATTACAAATTACACGGCGGGGATTCACCGAAGTGAATCTGGTTTCAGGCTTGCCCGTTTTTCACGGGACGCTTCTATGGCGCGCAGGTCAGCATCCTGCATTCACCACAATTCGTCATTATCACAGACACTCTGTGAATACCCATTGTAATGTTCAATGTGATGGCAATAAAAACCGCCCGGAGGCGGCCTGAAATAATCGAATCTTGTTCAGTGAGGTGGGGGTATTGGTCCTTTGAGAACGACAGCTTCACCGTTATGGCAAAGATCGTAGCCACGAGTTAGATGCCATATACCTCTGATTATTTTCCCTGTAACCATATCTTCGGTTTTACCATACGAAAAGTAAGCTATCTGGACACATTCATTGTGTCTGATCCAATAATATCCCTCTTTCATTATTCACCCCTTAAATTGTTTCATTAAGAAGTGTATATGACGATTCAGAACCCGGTGGTCGAGGAAATGTTTTTTTTCAAGTATGTGATGCCGGGTGCCTCCCGGTGACCTCTCGCTGGTTATCAAAGCCACGTGCATATATGCAGACAGAAGTCAACAAGGCGTACCACCGTCTGGAGGGATTCATCACATCAATAACTTAATCAAAATGAATTCATGCGGTCAATGAGTGGTTTAAGTTGCAAAAAAAAGCCAGTTCGGACTGAACTGGCTGGGTCTTGCAGTAAGTAGATAGCACATCACACTTAGCTCGATGTTTAGTCTATTCCTTTAGTTATGCCTTCGGATGCCGGGTGCCTCCCGGTGAATTTGCCACAGTCTGCAAATCCGCAAACGTTACGTGCAACAGCGACTGCTTGCCCCACCGCAGAGGGGGATTCAGCCGAATGACAAAGATATCGATTCACTTGTGTATATTGAAATTAGTACACAATTCCAATTTTGAAAGTCACTTTAGGAAAAACAAATAATTACAACACTAACTATAACTCATGAAATTAGTTATCACTTATAAATCACCATATAAAACATTTAAACTTATAACTGAGATTTCTCTTAGGCTTTGCTTTAAAGTCCGAGCCTCCTTGAAACGAAGACCGTTTTGGTCACCCTTCCGAAGTGCTGGATTTCAGTTCGGAAGGGAAATTTTTTCGAAGCATAACACAGTCAGATTAAACGCCTTAAGGTTCACTTACTTAGCCTCTCCAGGAGGTCTTTTTCGAATGCACCTGTGCTTTTGCATTCTACTGGCTTGACTTTATCATTCCCGTCCGCAGTTACGAGACCAGCAGTCCCTGTGACTGATACTGAGACATTTGATCCTTCTCCTGCACTCCATACCTGCGTGACTACACGATAACGCTCCTGAATGTTTTGAGTTTGCTTAACCTCTGTGCAATCGAGAATTAAGGAAGCAAATTCAACATCTTCACCAACAGCAGCAACGATCCCAATGGTTTGGTCATTTACAACAGGGGTCATCCCTTTTTTTTGATAATAAAGTTGAACTGCGTTAATCAGTTCATCAGGCTTGCGGTTGCCAATTTTTATTGAGGGGGCAGAAGTTAACATTCCTAACGCATCAACACTCTGCTCTGAATTACTTGACTGCCCTCCTGCTTTCACAGGGCCATAAACGTTAATACAGCCAGTGATGAAAAAGGGAATAAGGAAATGCTCAACCTTTAACATAACATTCACCGATAATATAGAGTGGTGCACGCAGAAAGCTGGGAGCATAAAACTACCAGTATAAAAATTCTAAATTTCATCACAGAACTCCTTTTTTATACAGGACCATTTTTGGTGTAAATAATCAGCTTTGAACGTCGTAAACAGTTTTGCTCAATCTGCCTACAAGCTTGGCTTTTGTTATAACGGTATCGGCTTAGATGTATCATCGACATATCCTCAGTAAGTTATGCCTGTTCCTTTATCCGCTTGTGAGGATATTGAAAAAGCATTTCCTGTAGGGAATAATCCTAAGGTAATTCCTAAAAATTACCGCTTACGCTTGTTAAAACGACAGTAGCGTCCATCATTAAGACTCTCTGAGCTGGCTCCTACCAACACCAGAGAGAGCAACTCCTTAGAGTAAGATGCTCAAAATTAAGCATCTGCCTGCCCTCCTCGTGAGGGCTTTTTTTCATTATCGAAGCCCTCAGTGAAGAGCTTCTGTAATGAGGTTTTGCATAATTTTCTTAAAAAATCAGCGGGCGCAATTTTACGCAGGCTACCCGTAAATGGTGGCCAACCACAACATACTTAATCTCTTCAGCCACCAGCGAATCTCCAATAAAAAAGCCGCACGATGGCGGCTACTGTCTGAATATCAGGGTGTTACTTCATATTAACCCTAGTCAAAGTTGTTGTTCAGCCCGTCAGTGATGGGACACTGTCGCACTCAGGCACGGAGGGATGGCTGATTACCTCTGGATTTGGAAATATAAATGGATCAACAAACAGCTTCTCTTCTGCACAAAATCGCTACTCTTGAACAGCAGATGGCAAAAAAAGGTGCAGCCGCAAACTTTGTAATCACTCGCATGATCAAGCTTCTCGATGAACAATCGGGCGATAGTCAGTTTTCTTCCAAACTCAGAGAGACTCTTTCAGAATCTCTGGATAAACTGAATCACAGTCAGTCAGCACCTATCAAGTCTGCCATCAACGAGTTGCTTCAGCCGTCTGTGCAAATAATGCTCCAGCCGAAACCAGAGAAGTTTATTAAATAATTGTGAGCGGCCTTCAGGCCGCTTTATTAATTTCGTCATTTACAACGCTGATGATATTTGCAGCAGTTTTTATGGCTTCACCTTCATAATATTCAAGCGTGCCTCCCTCAATTCGAGCAATATAAACCGCCATACTGAAAATGTTTAACATTGGTACCGCCTTCGCCCTTACGCTCACGGTAGCATTAATAACTTCACCGTTAGCGATGAAAGACGAAACTACTAACTCGTGGTTCTGCATCATTCTTAACCCCGTCAAAATTATTTATGTTTAAACCAAGCGCTTTCTTTACCGATACCATCAGTTTTAAAGATTGTATGAACCTTAGGGCCGGTAACAATGCAATCACCTAACGACTTCGCAGCCATACCAAACGCGCCCATATCCACCAGCGTGGCGGGTGCTGTCTCCATCTTCCAGAAACGATGGCTCTCTATCCGGTAGTTAAGGCGAATGATGCGAGGCTGTGAGAATTTGCTATGGTTAAAGTCCAGAGGAGAGACTGTGCCAGAACCTCAGGGACGAGGCTCTTTTTTCTCTTACATTCTCGCAATTGTTTTGCCACGATTTGTTGTGTGCCAGGACATCGCGCTTCGTCTGCCTGTCCATCACAACGATATCCTGTCTGGTCAGATAGAGCGGCTTACTCCATTCACAGGCAGTATCAATCACCACCGGGGCGCTGCCACGTGTCACGCAGCTCGCGATCAACATCGTCATCATGCATACGGTTAACAGTCTGCTGTACATTACTGGCCTCTTTTGCTGCCTCAACCCGGCGTTCCGCTGCTGCGATTTTTGCCGCTGCGTTCTCTTCGGTGCGCTGCTGGTTTGCTTTCACTTCTGCTTTGCTGGCGCCGCGCATGTGGCCCAGGCCAAAAGCGCCAGCGATGGCAGCTAAAACTGCGGCAACCAGGCCGATTAACGTTTCAATCCCCATAGTCACCTCACATCAGCACTGATTTCGCCAGGCTGAACCGCGCGCGGCGGTCATCAAGACCGTTGCGTCCACCATTAATAATAAGTGTTACGCGCTCCACGTCGCCGGAATAAAGCAGACAGCCGTGAGAGACATAGAACCATGCCGCTGAGCGGGCAGCATATTCATCCTGCTCCAGGAGTTCTGGCCGGGTTACAAGATCCAGCTTCAGTGCGTGGCCACAGTTGCGGTAATTGCTTAGCCCGGTGATTTGCTTCAGTCCGCGACCGCGATATCTCCAGCCATCACCAGCAACCTGATTACCCAGGTTCTTTTTACCCCACTCACCGCCGTAAACCAGATTGGCTATCGCTTTCTGATTTGCCGGTTGCGTTGCCGTTCTGCCGAGTGCGGCCGCCTGCTGTACGGTAATGCGGTGTCTTCCGAATGTCGGCACCAGATTTTCTGCCGCATAGTTCAGGTTTTCTACCAGCCGGGTGAAGCCGCCGGACTCATGGCCCATCTGCGCGATAAACATGGCCTGATCGATCGGTGCAATGATGCCGGATTCGCTCATAGCGGAATCAATATGCGGAAACCAGCGCGAAGCAATCCCGGCGCTAATGCCAGCCGCCTTCTGAAATTGTTTTTGGTTCATTAGTGCCTCAGAGCATCAACCAGGCGTGCAACGTTTCCCCTGGCCCAAAGAACAGCAGCGCAAATCAGGACATTCACCAGCACAATGAACCAGTGCGATTCATGGTAAAGGCCGAACAGGAAACGGAAAGGAACACTGGCGTATACCAGCACCGTGAAATAGGCCATCAGCGATATCAGTGGGCGATGTCTCGACCCGCCACGCTGGTAAAACATCAGGAGAATAACGATTACGCCGCAAATAAGGGCGTTGATCATTGCTGCAGGATCACTTGTTACCATTACTGGTCCCTCCTCCACGTAAGCGAGAGAGAATTCCAAACAGGCTACCCAAATCCTGATTATGGACAAACGTTAGCAACTTAATTGCCACGGCGGCCACCATTACCGCCCCCAGTGCATCAAGCGGCCTGTCGCTGTAGTTGGTCCACTTCGAGAAGAAGGAGCCAACCAATGGAGCACCAAGAACGCCAAAGATGAATGACGTGATGAAGTAGCCCACCAGCTTAAGGCGGGTGATATTTACCGCTGTAGCGACGTAGAACACCGCGCCAGCAAAAGCGCCAAACACCACACCGTAATCAATGCCGGTTGCCAGACCGAACATACTGGCACCCATCAGACCACCAGCTGCTACAGTAGTGCCAGAAACAGGATCAGACATTTAGTCCCCTCTTATTGCCGTGAGTCCTCTCAGAGTGAGGGGAATAAAAAAGGCCGTCAGATAGCAGCCCAAATAAAAAGCCCAAGGCGTTAACCTCGGGCTTGTTTGTTTAAGTTCGTGTCGAAGTGACCACTCTTACCATGATATTCATGTTTTTACGTACGTAAAGTATTTAGTTGATTACGAACTCAGCTTTAACCCCTCGGAAGGAGATTGTTTTATTGCCAGCCCGGCGGCAAGCGTCAGCGATGGCTTTCATTCCATATTCAACATTAGCCAGATGACTTCGCATTGCTACGATTTCAGCCTTGGGTGCAGACACATCAAATCCCGCAGCCTCAAGAATGTTGATCAGGCGAATGGCTGCCGACGTTGAATTATCACCCACAACATCGGCATGGTAACGTCAAGAGCCGGAGCGCACATTGACTTCCCGAATGACAGGTTTCCGCTGCGCACCACCGGATTGTTTTCGATCCACCACTGGATGGGAAGGTTAACGTCAAGCTTCGGTGCCGGAAGCACCTCCTGCTTTCCGAGGAACTCCCCATCCAGTGGTACACGCGCGGCGATAGAAAGTGCCTCGGTAAACTGATCGTCGCTGATTTCCTTGTAGCTGCAACCAAAGTGAGATTTCAGTGAGGACCACATGGTAATCATCGCCTTGGCCTGATTCTCTTTCGGCAGCGCCTTGCCGCGCGTCATTACCAGTTGCTTGATCGCCTCCTGCTGCTCAGCGGTGATTTTACCAGGTAACGCCTTTTTAGCTTTGCGCGGGTTTTTGACCTCGCCCTTCGTCCAGTATTCGTAGAGAACGTCGTCGCATTCTTCCTGGTACTGGATCACCCGGTCACGGATTTCAGGGCGAACCTTGTTCGGGCTAATGCTGTTCAGCCAAGCAGCTAGCTTGCGTAACGCCAGGCAAATCATAGATTGCATCCCGCCAGTCGAAGGTATGGTGATTTCGACCATACCTTTCGCAAAGCGTTGAGAAATCTTCTTATGTTGCGATTTCCAGTCCAACCCCATACCTTCAACAATCGGCTTCATTGGGGTGTACGCCTCTCCGTTATGCTCAACAACGAAAAGAGAATTACCATAGAAAGGCACGTTGATTGTACGATCTGCAATTGCTAAAATTGTCATGTCAATATTTCCCAATCAGATTTGTTGATATCGAAGCCTCGATGGTTGCAGCCATTGGGGCTTCATCATTTTTACAGTGCATGTTGCATTTTCTCTCTGTACTTGAGCCACCATACCAATCCTTGAACCAAAGCTGCATTTTCTGAAAGCCCCTCCTCATCGGCTATGCGTTTAAACTCCTCTTTCAACTTCTGCGGATAACGCAGGGTCGTTTTTACTTCAGTCTTTTCCACTCTCATCTCCTTAGAGGCCACAACGCCACCACGAGGCCATAATGCCACCATTGAAATGATATGGCAATATGGCACCATTGATTTTTTGAGGGATTTGCAATGGCCGAAAAACAAGTAAAAGACTACGACAAGTTCAACCTACGTTTCCCGGACGGGATGCGTGACGCCATAGCAGAGCGGGCCAAGCGAAATGGAAGGTCGATGAACTCTGAGATTGTGCAGATACTTCAAGAAACGCTGGATACCGATAAGGCTATTTCTGAAAGCGACCTTGTTGATTTCGACTCAACTCAAGCCGCTTTTAATGCCGCATCGACAGCAGAAGAGAAAGAGCGGTTCCTTGGTGACCTTGCGAAAAAAGATCCTTTCACAGCAGACATTCTTCGCGAGGGAGAAGAGCACGCTAGGCGACTTGCTGAGATACTTGGTCGCCGCATGGAGTATCTGGACGATAATTAAGTAAAGCCCACCTGAGTGGGCTATCTACGGCAACCATATTCATATGAATACAGTTTAATTTTCCTCTCATGCCGCCGGAAAAATCCTTACATCCCTGTCCATTTCCAGCCTGATTTCCAGCGCCATAAGGAGGCCATCAACAATCCCCTCAGCGTTGGATAGTTTTTTCCCTATGTGCCCGTCAGAACAATGATGCGCATTCGCCAGTTGCATGAAGGTTTTTCCGAAAACGTAGTAATCGAAAAGCAGGTCGTGAGCCACAGGATGCTTTGACCTTAATCCAGCCATCAGGTTTGAGATAATCAGACCATCATCATCGCAGCACTGAAGACGAGTGCGCACCTTCGATGGTATGAGCCCAGAGAAACCAGCTGCAATCGGCGGCCAGTAAACATCTTCGCTGTTATCGGCGGCCCACGCTCCCCAGCGCTCTAATACTTGCTGAATATTTCTCATGCGGCTTCCTTCTGAGGCTGGTTTATTTTGGTCTGGCCGTACTTTGCTACTGGAGGCATGCTGGCGCGCTTAACGCTTTCAGCCTGGTACCGGAGGAAGTCGGTAAGGTTCATGCGGCCTCCTGTCGGCGGGCCCGGCGTTTTTCCAGTGCGCGGGCTTTACGGGTGAAAATGGATTTGATGCGCTGCAGGTATGGGATGTCGAACCGGCGGACAGCGTTATCGTTGTTTATCGCCTCAACTTTCTCGGGACCGATGCGCTCAATAAGGCCCTGTTCAAAAGCCTTTTGCGCGCCGTCCCGATCCCGGTTGCAATAGACACACTGGGCTGCGGTATTGTGAAGGTTAAAAGCCAGATGCGCCGCTGCGCCGCGGGTGCGGTAGTGGCCGCAGTCCATGGTACCGCCAAACTTCTGCTCTGTTAGACGGCCGCAGCTGATGCACGGCTTACCGGCATCCCTCAAACGGACATACCGGTTGAAAGCCGCCTGCGCTTCAGCTCTCCACTGCGGTTTCGTTTTTAGTGCCACCTTTCTTGCTTTCAGATCCCGGCGTTCCGCGCGCTCCTTCTCTTTGCGTTCCTTGATGCGCTTAGCAGCGGCTTTAACCTTCTCCTTCTCGCGTTCTTCCATCGCGAGGATTGCGCCGTGCTCCGGGCAGCACCAGCGGATCCGGATGTCGTGAAATTTCGGCACGAAGTATTCACCGCATACTTTGCACTTACGGCGGGACGGTTTACGCATGCTTCCTCCTTGCCGCGAGACGCAGCCATTTCTGATCCACAAGACGGGCGGTGTAACCCTTCAGTGTCGGGATGTCGGACGAGTTAACCGCGCGCTTTCGCTGGCGGCGCGCCGGAACGCGGAAGATTTCGTTTGTGATGACGCGTGCGAGAGGATTACCCACGGGAGGCCCTCCATTCTTGCGCCCAAGCAATACGCTTACTGGATGCTTCGGAGAACTTTACGCCGCGCTCGGTGCCGAACCAGTAAATCGCCTCGATGACGTCGACCATGTAGCGCTTGCTGGATTTAGATGTGCGAACGCCGAAATAAACGCGGCCGCCGTTGATGCCCGGTGCGGATTTCTGCTCCTGGTCTTGAGTCTGATTCACCAGAACGGTGATCAGGTCCTTCCACTCTTCGCGGTTCAGCTTTTCTCCGTGCCACACTACCTGATCAGATAGGTCTTTCAGCAGCGGCCACATCAAACGATTTTGCTTGTCAGTGCGGGTTTCTTCCCGGGCCTCGACCACCATCGGCGCGCGAGGGTTTACCGGCAGGGTGCGAATGTACGCGATGAGGTTGTCTTTAACGGTGTCGTTAACGATGCAGTAGTGCTGCTTCATACGCCACCTCCTAGAGGTAACGCAGAATGCAGAAAATCGCAGGTGCATTTCTGCATCTGTGACAAGGTGAAGAGTTCAGGTTGTGATCGCATTTAAGTCCCCTTAAATGCGCAGAAGTCACCGCCGGGTGTTCAGGCCTACGGTGATTTAATTATGGCTGGTTGATTCCAGAAAATCAAAGGTCAGGGACTAAAATTAACATCTCTAAATCCCAAAAAATGGGCATTAGCATTCCATAGCGTAACTAATTCACGAATCTCCGATATAGGACCTTTGCTTTGGTAGGCCACATCAGGTGGTGATCCGTTTCTGAATGAGGTTACGATATTGTGGTTCAGCCGTTCTAAGAAATATTCCCCCGCTTCTTCCTTGCTCATTCCTGCGTTTTTATCCATACGCGATACCATGTTTCTCGCCGTATCGATGGCGAAAATAATGTTCGCAAATTGCGGAAAAGTCCATTCTGCGTCACTTTTCCCCGTAGAGGATAAATTTGCCCTCTCAGCCTGATAAGTGAGTGCATCCTGAATATTTCTTCTTAGTGTTTCTCTGAATGCTTGCTTCTGAAAATGAATTCCTTTGCATGTAACAAAAAGGCTGATGCCAGCAGCGACGGCAGAGGCGCAACCAGCTATAGCACTCCATGAGTCTGGGCTCATAAATCCCCTTGAGTTATTTTTTCTCGTTCTAGATGGCCATCTCGATATAACGCGGATCGGATGCCCGCGGCAACTGTATGCTCTGCTCGCGTTAGTATCGCACGCGATCCATGAAATACTCGCGTAGATGCTCTGGTTGCTCACGCGCTACTTGCTCTGCGATAACCGGCATGTTCAGACGTTCTTTGTACGCCACGCCGCTGGCCGCCAGGTCAACGTTAACCTTGTCGCGCTCTTCCTGTGGCTTTGCAGCAATATTCCAGTCAGACATTAGTCAGCAGTTCTCCCCCGCCAGCGTTTATTACTTTCTGAGATTCGATCCGTATCGACGGACTCGACCTCCCCTTCGGAAAATCTAATGGCATTTGCTTTATTTAGTACTGCCCTGGCTGCTTGTTCCGCCTTACTGAAATGTACTTTCTTTTTTCCCCTAAAACTGCCAACGAGGATTTTGGAAGAGGTATGCGTCTTGTACTTGCTGATCCGCAACTGTGCAGCCAAATGTGCTTTTGCTTCGGTCCGGTTAGCGGGCTTCTTCTTAACTAATTCAAGATCTAATTGATACTGCTGCTTAGCATTTAGCTTCTTCGGCTTCATGGTGTCACTCTCAAACAAAGTCCGTTTATCATAGAATAAAAGGCCACTAAGGGCCTTGATTTATATCTATGGTAATTCTCGTCAACTTTCTCGTCACTTCACCTCCTGCTGCGGTGCTGCTGCTATCATCCGGCGATACACATCGTAAGTTCCGAATTGTTCATCATCAGCCTCAAGCATTTCATGGGTGGGTTCTTCTGGAACAATCACCCAACCATCCGGAATCACCGGAGAGTTGCTGCTCATAGCATCCTGAAAGCGTTCAAGCTCCACGTATTCCTGACATGACCAGCCGCCATCAATGAAATCACGAGCTTCAACAGCGTCGAAAGTGAATGATGTTTCGCTGCCAGTTGGTGAGGTTAGGCCGTACAGGTCTGCTACCGACTTAAACTGTGTGACTGGAATATTTTCCGGAATATTTTGCGGTACGTTTTGTGGTCGATCTGCACCCTGAAGCATGGCGTTGCGTACGGTTCTGGCGATGCGTTCACGAAGCTGCTGTGTACCGTGATACTCTACGGCGATATCACGCAGCTCGTTCACCAGCTCACGAATCTGATGGTCTTTCATTGATACCGGCGCTGGCGGGGCGGCGTAGACCTCAATAACGCCGTCATCAATGGGCCACTCGCCATCCTTGATATAATCCGTGTTTCCGTCCACTTGCTGATCGGCGATGTGAAAAGCTCCTATCGGTTTAGCTTCGAGCGATGCCAGCGCGATACGCGCCAGCTCAAGCTCTTCTTCAAGATCAGCCCGTGAATCAGCGAAAGAGGTCTGCGTGACGGCAAACTCCAGACTTTTAACCTTTTCGCGCGCACGTTCGCGTAACTGCTCTCTGGTAATAGTGCTCATGGCTACTTAACCTCAATCTCAACGTTTCGCAACTTAAGCTCTGCCGGCAGGTCTGATTTGCCAGTTAATGCCAGAGCAAGGTTTTCTGGAGTCATCAGAGCGGTGATTGTTTTCCCCATCGCCAGACGAATGATTAGCCTGATTTCTTTGTCATCAGCAGCACCAGGCCGAACTATTGATATCTGCGCTTCCATGCTCAGTCTCCTTTACCGGCGGCTGTGTCGATACCAGCAGCGGACAAGGCAATGATGAATGCCTCTTTCAAATCTGCAATCTGCCTGTCTTTAGCTTCCAGCGCATCTTTTGTCTCTTTGAGCTTTTTATTCATCCGATCGTGTTCGTCAACTATTTTGCGCACCTCGCGCAGTAGATTTTCCTCAGACCTCTCCAGCGCTTCTCGGAATACGCGCATACTAACCACTTTCTGAGGTAGCTCGCTGACGTAATGCAGTGGCGTGAAGAGTTCACGACGGGCAATGCGAGCAGCCACAATGAGCAGGATGTTTCCTGATTCGCGCGCTGATTCAGCAGTCAACGCCTGTTTGTCGATGTTGCTCATTGGGCGGCCTCCCGGCTATCTGCGAGCACTAAGCGCCCATCACAAAGCGCCTTGATGATTTCCTGATACTCCCACCCGAAGTACATGCTCTCGACGTAGACCCGCAGAGGAGGATAATCATGCTGCTTACGGCGAATGAAAGCCTCCGCTGCTTCACGGGTAAGATGAGCGTTGATGTTCTGCCACTCTTTACGAGTTCCGCAGACAGTGTGGCCGTCAAGGTCAGCCAGCACTTCCCACTGAGCGTCTTCGTCGAGATCGGTAAATGCTGTATCGCACTTGTCAATGCAGAAGGCGTTTAACTCTTCCTGCTGCTGTTCATCCAGATCGTCCCAATATTCTTGCGGGCTATCCCATTCGCAGTCTTCGACATGGACTATCTTCGATTCTCCGAACTCCTCCGCCAAGCCATAAATGGTTGCCTGCTTCTGAACCATGAAAATTGGATCGGCGGTGGCATGACGATTAACCCCCTCGCCGCGATGGTGATACTTCAAACGCTCAATGAAATCTGCGAATGTTTCCGGCGTTAATTTCGCGCCGTCTGCGATAGAGTTGCTCATGACTGCACTCCTTTGCGAAGCTGGGCGGCGATGTCTTCGAGTACGCCATCAGCGAACGAGCGATCGAAATCCCCCTCCGGCGCATTAGCCATAAACTCTGTAGATGTGAGAATCATCCGCGCGATGTCAGCCGCGTTTTTCGCCGTGTCGTCGATAAAACCCGCATCCCATGCGGCCAGCATCCGGTTAGCAACAAAGTGAGCGCCTTCCTTGTGGGCCTGAGCCCGCACTCCAGCCAGAAAAGCGTCGGTCTCTGGGGTTTCCATTGAGCGATAAAGTGCAATGATATCGTCTGTTTCGCTCGGCTCTTCATGTGAGCAATTTGGACACACAGTAATGGATCCAGCGTGCTGCTCAATAAGCTCCTTCAGCTCCTCATTCTCCGCAGCCAGCGCAGCGGCTTCATTACGAACCTTACGTAGTTCCAGAACAGCAGCACGGAACTCGCGCTGTGACTCTGCAAGCTTCTGCTCTAACTCTTCATAACTCGGTTTCATGCTCTCACCCCGTATACGCTTAAAATTCGTTTCATCACCGCACTGTTGCGGCACTCCTGGCAGATCACGTTCACCGAATCAGCACGACGGCCGGCTTTCTTTTTTGCCTGCGCCAGCGAATAAACGCGGTGACCTTTCGGACCTTCAAACTTCAGCTCACCAGAGTTGACCATCACCGAAATAACGCTGGAGATGCTCCGGTAACTGGTACCCATGGCTTCAGCAATTTGAGCTGCTCCCAGTTTGCTGCCATCACTCAGTACAGACGCGATCCGCACCGGATAGCTGTCATCGCTTACTCGTCGCGCTGCCGCACTGCTGAATGCGCCATTCATCGCCCGGTTTTTCAGATGGAGAGCGCCTGCGCCTTTTCGCCATTCCTGATAGTCAGCTTCACTGGAGAAGTAGCCGAAGCCCGCCATGCTGAAAATCAGACCCAGACCGCGTAGTGCAGCGACTTCCCGATCGAGGCCCTTACCACTAATGCCAATCACCACAATGAGGTCAGCGCGCTTAACAGGCTGGTTAGCGGCCACGTAATCAACGATGCGTTGTTTTAAGCTATCCATCTCACACCATCCCGTTCGACTTGTTGCGGTTGTACTTCGCCTGGAGTAACTGGATCGGCGTCGGCCCGTGCTGGGCAGCCGGCGCCGCAATTGCCCGGCGTACCGGCGGCACTGGCTTACCCTCAGTGACACGCTTCTCCCACATATCCAGCAGATCACCCGCCTCGCGTGCCAGCTCACCATGAGTCAACTGGCGCTCTGTGCTGCGGTGGCGCAGTTCGACGCAGATGTGGTACATGACCGGCTGCGACCAGGGGTATTGTTCGCTGGAAGTGAACTCGAACGAACGGTTACGCCAGTCCCAGTATTCGGCGATCACCTGGTCAACGGTGATACCCAGCGCCCCGCCGCTCTGCTTGCACCATGCGACGAACTGGCCCGGCGATGGCAGGAATGGGCGCTCCTGGCGGCGGGCAATGCGCATGCCGGCATCGACCTGGGCCATTGAGTGGATCCCGTTCTCCTGGAACGCCAGCAGCCACTGACGGCGGAATTCGTTCAGGTCGTCCTGGCTACGGAAGTTCGCCATGCTGGCCGGGAATGCGGCGCGCAGCTCGTTGAACAGCTTGTTGAATACCTGCGCAACCTGCTCGACCGGCGCGCGCTCCTGGTAATGCTCTGGCAGGTTATGGGCCATGCGGCTCATCTGCTCGCGGTCGTGGTTACGCATCTGCTCTGCAAGAGATTTCATCGGATCACCCCGTAGGCCCAGTCAGTGTTGTTGAAGTCCAGGTCTGGCTTAGCGGCGCGCTGCTCGCCACCAGCATTGCGCTGCATCGTCAGCTTGTCCCACTGCTTGCGCAGGCTTTCAGGGCTGAGGATGTTGGTCTGCCAGAAGTGGTGTTTGCTGGCCCAGTCGTACAGCGCGCAGATGTCCTGGTGCGACCGGTTATCAATCTGGCGCATCAGGCGAACGGTGTTAGACCAGGAGGTTATGTCCGGGGCTTTGCAGGTTGGGTTAATCAGCTTTACCCTGGCAGATATCCATTGGGCGGTTTTTTGGTCTTCAGCCGATCCCCACTTCGCACCGGATGGTGTGTAGACTGCAGCTTCAGGATGAGCTGATAAAAATTTCTTCAGACGTGCGTCGGAGGATTCGTCAGAATTCCCGGACGAAGATCTTTTAATACTGTTCTTGTTCTTGTATTGGGTGTCTACCGTTTTCGGGAAGGTTATTCCTGATTTCGGGAAGGATTTTCCCGTTTTCGGGAATTTTCTTCCCGTTTCCGGTTTGTCTAAAATCCAGGCTGAAAGGTCAGTATTTACACCGACAATTTTCATCATTCCTTGCTTCTGAGAGAAGATGATTTTGCGCTCAGCGAGTGACTTAAGAGCGTCGGAAACATGGGTATCACTCAGGCCCGTAAGCTCTGCGATTACCGTATTCGTAACGCGGTCCTGTTTCTTGTTCCAGCCGTAGGTAAGCCAGATCACCGCCTCGAAACACTGCCATTCCCGACCTGACAATCTCAGGCGAGGCTTAAGCTGCTGGATCTCGTTAGCGACTTTGGTATACCCGTTCGACAGGTCGGCCATACGACCTCCCGTTTTTTCGGTATTGGTTGGGAAATTGATAATTTCAGCAGTATTTGACATACTTACTCCCGTTACTTGGCGTAACACAGTGTGTTAGAAATCCATACTGATCTGGTCTGAGCGCTCTGTTACCGCAGGGCGCTTTTTCTTTCCCAATCCCCTTTCCTCCAGCAAGTCAGCCAGCCCAACCACAACACGAGATATGTCGTCGTCAGTAATGGCGTAACCAATGAATTCCAGAAGCGCAGCCATGCGAGGGATGTAATGCTTCTTCCATTGAGTGACCGATGACTTGTTCACTCCGAGATGCTCAGCGACCTGAGTGGTACCGAGAATCGCGATTCGGTTGAGGATCCAGCTCTCAATTTTTCGAGCGCTGGTCTTGTTGCGTGTTGTTAAGTCTTCCATTAGTTAAAATCCTTAATAAGTTGTTGAGTCGGCTGATTACTCAGCCGGTTTAATTGGGTTCCAGATTGTTAAAGAGCGGTGGTGCTTACGGGGATTTGCTGTGCGGGAACGGCTTAATCTCTTCAGCCTTAATCTTCCCGCCTGGCAGTTTTTTGATAAAAATCTGACGCCCAACCCTAATTGCCTTGCTGATTGCCGTCTGGTGTACACCGATAGCGTCAGCTGCTTTGGCCTGGCCGACTTCGCCAACAAACTCAGCTAAAGAAATCTTCATGTGGTTGCTCCTTTGAGTGCATAAGCAAACAATACCATAAGTATTACATAAAGCAATACCTGCGGTATTTTTAAAATATGAGATTTGGTATTAATATTTGAAAATGGAAAAGAAAAAGATTCTCACCCCTGCTCAAGTGGCTGATTCACAGCGCCTCAAAGCCATTTACGAAGCGAAGAAGAAAGAGCTGGGTATTACTCAGCAATCCATTGCGGATGCGCTGGACATATCCCAGGGTGCTGTCGGCCACTACTTGAATGGAAGGAATGCTTTAAATACATCTGTAGCATCTGTATTTGCCCGGGTTCTCAGGGTTAGCGTATCTGATTTCAGTCCGACTTTAGCGAAAGACATCTCAGATATGAGTTCGGTAGCATCCGAAAATACTTCTTTCGCCGGACATTATTCCACGGGATCAAAGTATCCAGTATTAAGCAGGGTTCAGGCTGGCGCGTGGTGTGAGGCTGTTGAGCCATACACTCTGAAAGATATCGACTTGTGGCTTGAGTCTGATGCTCACATTCAGGGTGAGGCTTTCTGGCTACAGGTGGATGGTGACTCAATGACTGCGCCGGCAGGACTGAGCATTCCTGAGGGTACATTCGTTCTTTTTGATATGGGCCGCGAGGCGATAAGCGGCAGTCTGGTGATAGCAAAGCTATCCGATTCGAACGAGGCGACGTTTAAAAAATTGGTGATCGATGGGGCGCAGAAGTACCTGAAGGGGCTGAACCCGCAGTGGCCTCTTGTGCCAGTGAATGATAGCTGTCGAATTATCGGTGTTGCTGTAGAGACGAAGCTGCGGCTGGTTTAAGGGCTGAAACAGGCTTTTGATAGCGGAAAGGCGTACATCAGGGAGCATAGGTTTTGCAAAATAATTATCTGCCCGTTACGGCCTATACAAGACGAATGAATGATGGGATGACACAGCCTTTCCTATGCACTTGTCAGGATGGGTTCGCTTACATAGTCAAGGGAAGGCCAAAACTACGTCAAAGGGAGCTTGTGGCTGAATACGTCTCAGCTTATCTTGCAAAAAAGATTGGTCTAACATGCCCTGATTTTTGTATTGTGGAAGTTGGTCAAGAGATTATCGAATTCATGCCGGATCTGCGTGGGGAGCTTTCGCCCGGGCCAGCATTTGCCACAAGATTCGTCGAGAATGCATCAACGATTAACATTCAGCAGGCTCGTAATGCAGTTAACCTACAAGATCAAAAAAAGATTTACTTCTTTGATAGATGGATAAAAAACGCTGACAGATCCCTTACAGTAATTGGGGGAAACGTAAATATAATTTTCGACACAGTCAATAATAGGCATTTCCTGATTGACCACAATCTGGCCTTCGCTCACGATACAACTAATGATGAGTATGATGTCCATGTATACTCTCCAAAATGTAGAGACTGGGTCTATGACATAATCGATGAGCCTGAGCTTATGGATCTAGCAAATGATGCCATTGACACTTTAGGAGAGGCGTTCAATCAGATACCTGATGAGTGGTTTTTATCTGATGAAGAACGCGAACGTTTGCAGAGTGAGATCATGGCCTGCCTAAGCAGGGTAAGAAGCAAAGAATTTTGGAGTAACATCACATGACCACGCCATGCCTATACAGCATAATTAGATATGCGCCGTATGCTGAGACCGAGGAGTTTGCAAACATCGGTGTGGTTCTCTGCGCTCCAAAGTTAGGACAATTTCACTACCAGTTAACTCAAGGAAACAACGCCAGAGTAAAAAATTTCTTCCAAGACGAGATAATCTTTCCGCATGCGAAAGATGCAATCGCAAGAGAAATGAAATTTGCTCAAGAGCAAAGCTGTCAGTTTTTGACGCCGGAAAAATTGGCTAATTTTTTCAATTACATGGTTGCTAAAAAAGAATCAATTGTTCATTTCAGCCCTGCCAGAGTCATAATGTCTGACCGACCGCAGGAAGTGACATCTGAGCTGTTCAATAAGTATGTAAATCACTCAGAAATAACAAAAGAATCTCGTGAGGCCATCCTTACTAGAGAGCTAAAAAATCGTTTCTCCCATTATAACGACCTCAAGAATGCATTTAGAAAAGAAACGCTTGGCGGTGAATTGACACGGTTCTCTATACCCTTTGTGGCTCGGCAAGATGGAGAAATTCTATGCGCTATCAAACCACTGGCATTCACTCAAGATAAGCCAGAAAAAATGATGGAACACTGTGACTCTTGGACGGCAAAGGTTTTGCGTGCTGCCAGTGAGAAAATTTTATCAGTCTCTAATGTTTTGTTTACGATAGATCCACCATCCAAACCAAGTGACGTGGAAGTAAAGGCGATGCGTGAGATTCGCAAGACTTTTGATGATAAAGGAATACAGCATATAGAACACAAAGATGAGTCATCAATTATCAGCTTTGTCAGACAGGCTATCTAATCCAGCCCGGCCACCGCGCCGGGTTTTCTTTGCCTGCCGATCCCCATAACGACAGCACCCGCCCACCAGTATAAGCTATTGATAATTAACGGATACCGGATGATGCGGCGCCCACTTGCCCGCCAGCAGGTCACCACCACGATCCCTACTCTTTCGGCAAGCTCAGCACATCAATAGCCAGCTCTACAGCCAGATCCACATCATCCTCCTGCCATAGCACCTGAATCATCTCTATCAGCGCCTCACGTGACGGCTCGCGCTGCTCTACCAGCACCTGCATGACCGCCAAACCCAGCACCTCAACCACCTGCGGGTGCATCTCCGCGAAAAATCTATCTTCATACGACATACCCAGTCCTCAATGATGTTTTTTTCAGCATATCACCGGCATTTACAAAAATAAAATCACTTCAATTTCATATTCTTAGTATTAAACCATGATTTATTAATACTGGCGGTATTGCTAAATGTTAATACCTCTAGTATTTTTAATCCATCGAAACGAAACATCGACAGCTGAGCGAAGTTAGCCAGCGGCGGACAGCAAGTCGCCTGCTCATTAAGAATTCAGTCAAGCAGCAAATCACCCGGAGCGCTCCTGGCAAATTGAAATGGCGCCCAATGGGATTGAGGCAGGTGTGTAACGCGTGGCGGTTATAGCACACGAAGAGGACTCCGCACCGGAATGGTTTGCTGCTCAGTTCCCGAACATCGGGGAATCTTTATCAGCAGCTCTTTGCGAGGGGCTGACGATAAATGAATAGAAGTAGGTGGCAAAAAATAGCGTCCGCACAGGTTAATGCGAACGCCAGTTAAGTGTTAAATCTGATTACCTGTCTAAAACCACTAAAACTTCCAGTCAATCCCTTTAAGTGAATTTCTGAGCATGTCATCAAGTTTGTTTTTAACAGGGTCTGTGGCCTTACTTAAAAAATCATCTTTAGTGATTTCTCGACCACAATCTTCGCAACTGACTCCTGTGAAGTATCTATCAAATTCATAATTTTCGAACTTATTGGACATCTCACTTCCACAGTCCGGGCACACGGTATGTAAGATTGGCATAAAAATATCCATTTTATAAATATGGGTATTAAAAAGGTTAGACGAATTTTTGCTGTTGTGGAATAGCAGGAAAGCGTCTGCCGGGCGTGGCTAAACATCCCGGCACTAATTCAAATTGAGGCTGCCTGATGGCGGCCTTTTTAATACCTCATACCTCAGTCGCTTCACCGAGGCGGCTTAGTTATGACAACCGGCGGCAATCCACCGCCCATTGAAACACTGAATAAATGCGTTGAAGTCTTGTATTAACCGTTCGGCGGCGCGGCCTTAAGCGCGGAGATGATTATGAAAAATATAACTGTTTTAGATAACGAAGAATTTAAATCCTCAGTTGAAGCCGTGATGAAATACCTGGCTGAAAATCATCACCCACATACCAAGGTCATCATCGACAGCGATAGTGCTGAACTGGTTGAAGGCCTAGCAACCCACCGCACTGAAAAATTCATTAAGGATTAATCATGGATAAGTCCTTAGTCACAGTTCACCCAACTACTGAAGCTAACTGGCATAATAAGAACGTTCGCACCGAAGGGATGCTCCTCCGCGACTATTTCGCGGCTAAGGCCATGCAGGCCAGATTATCCAACCCGCAATGGATAGCCAGTGATGAGCGTACTGCGTTGGATGCTTACCAAGTCGCAGACGCAATGCTCCGCGCCCGGGAGGCATCATGACAGTCACCCACAACGGCAAGCAGTACACCGCCAAAAAGCTCAACGATAACGAGTGGCAGCTGACGTCGGTATCTAACCCGCGCGATAAGCTGACAATGAACCGATGGAACATGAAACTGGCAGGGTTACTTGAGCAGATGGAGAAGCAATCATGACGGTAATTGTTGAATGCACTGAAAGTAATGGAAATTGGACTGTCGGTCACCGCTACGCGGGAAGATTAGGACCGGGAGGTTTTTTGTACCTCAAAGATGATGATCAAGAAGATGACTTTGAGTGGTCTGCCGACTCCTTCCAGAAATACGGTAGTGAAACCGATGAATTTGAAACAATTTGGTTTCTGAATGGCATCGATGGAGTAGCGTTTAGGGAGGTGGAATAATGCTCAGTCATTACGGAACGACTCCAATTATTCGCCAGTGCGTCACGCCCGGCATGATGGCAATGCATGAAGGCCGAACCTATCGCGTCTCAGCAGTCATTCAGGAGCGCAAATGGGTGTACCTGCACACCGATGCAGAAATCATCCGCCTCAGTGACTGCGTGATTGATGTCCTTCTGGACGGTCACGGCAACCCTATCCAGCACTAACCACCCTATTCAACCGATCGGCCTGGCTCAATGCGGGCGGGATCTGCACATCCAAATTTCAGGAGAAACCATGAGCGAAGTAACGGACTTAACTGTCATCGAAATCAAGCCGGAGCAGGCGCCAGTACTTTACGTATCGGGCGGCCTTGATGCTTACCTCGAACAGATCCGCCAGGCGGTAAACGAAGTGCCGGACCTGTCCACGAAGAAAGGTCGTGACCGTGTCGCCTCTCTGGCGGCGCAGGTATCACGCAGCAAGACGGCAATTGAAAAGCCGGGCCGTGAGTACCTGAAGCGACTGAAAGAGGCTGTCCGTCCTGCTGAGGCCGAAATTAAGCGTTTCGTTGATGCCTGCGACGAGCTACGCGATGCCACCCGCCGACCACTCACCGAATGGGAAGCCGAGCAGGAACGCATTAAGGCTGAAGAAGCCATGAACGCGCTGCACACCGAAGCGTTGGTGATGAACGAAGAGTTCGACCACCAGCTCGCCGCGCAGATCGAAGCAGACCACGAAATGGCTCTGCTGATGAATGACAAGTTTGACCGTGACCGCGAAGAGCTACGCCGCCGGGCGGAACAGGCTCAGCGTGAACGTGACGAACGGCTGAAGCAGGAAGCGGCAGAACAAGCCCGCCGCGATGCCGAAGCGAAGCATAAAGCAGAGATTGAAGCCGCAGCGCGCCGTGAAGCTGATGAGAAAGCACGCGCAGAGCTGGCTGAGCGCCAGCGCATTGAAGCAGAACAGCGTGCGGCTCGTGAGAAGCAGGAAGCGGAAGCTAGGGCAGAACGCGAAAAAGCTGCGGCAGTGGAAGCCGAGCGCCTTAAGGCAAAGCAGGCAGACGAAGCCCGCCTAGCTGAGCAGAAGCGCATCGCCGACGAACAGGCAAAACGTGAAGCTGACGTTAAGCACCGCAAGACGGTCGGAACTAACATCGTTAACGCGCTCACCTGCCACACCAGCATTACGCGTGAACAGGCTATTGAGGTACTGACAGCTATCAAGGATGAGCTCATTCCAAGCACAAAAATTAACTACTGAGGTGAATCATGAATATTACATGCGAGTGCGTAGATATGCGCACGTCCGTCGGCCCCCACAACACCATCAAAGTAGAGATGGAAGGCGTTGTGCTGGCCGGTACCGTTAAAACCCGTGACGTACTACCCCAGCTCGACGGCGCAGAAGTCATCGAGTGGCTGGCTGAACAGGGATACGTCATCACTCATCAGGAGCGTGCAGCATGACGGCGGCAGAACGGTGGGATGAAGAGTCTTTCCTGCGCCTTATGCGCGACGAGCTGCCGGAAAAGCCGGAGGGTGATGACGAGCCAGTCAACCTGGACGCTGAGCGGCAGAACCCGGTCATTAGTTGGGATGAATTTGCGGGGAACTACACATGAACCTTGATGATTTAAATGCGCCATTTGCCAGTGAGGATATTGAGTGGCGCATTCAGCAGGTGGGAAAAAACAATAACGGCATCTGGGCAAAGGTGCTGGCCTACGTAACCAACCGCGCAATCATGAAGCGCCTGGATGAAGTCTGCGGCAAGGCTGGCTGGCGTAACGAGTACCGAGATATTCCGAACAATGGCGGCGTTGAGTGCGGTATTTCCATCAAGGTAGAAGGCGAGTGGATCACTAAGTGGGATGCGGCAGAAAACACACAGGTTGAAGCTGTGAAAGGTGGTCGCTCTGGCGCCATGAAGCGCGCCGCCGTGCAATGGGGTATCGGTCGTTACCTCTACAACCTGGAAGAAGGCTTCGCAGTGGTTTCAGCAACGCGCGCGCCCGGGTTCCAGTACGCCAAATCAAAAGAGGTTGGCGTGTTCTACTGGAAAGCGCCATCGCTCCCCGGATGGGCATTGCCATCAGGAACACAGATTGAGCAGAACCAGCAACCTCATGATGGTCACCAGCAGGAAGACCAGGCACCTCAGTCAGTGGATGCGGACAAGATCCTCGCCGAATTCTCTGCATACGCCAGTTCGGAAAATGATAGCGACCAGCTAAAGCATCGTTATGAAGATACATGGAAATTACTGAGCGGATTTGCTGAGCACCAGGCCAAATGCAAAGACGTTACTGGTATTCGACTCAAAGAACTTAAACAGGCGGCTTAAATGGCAAAGGGCATCAACAAAGTGATCCTCGTCGGCAACCTCGGGCAAGACCCCGAGGTCCGTTATCTTCCGTCCGGAGGCGCAGTATGCAGCCTGACGCTGGCGACATCGGAGTCATGGCGAGATAAAGCCACTGGCGAGCAAAAAGAGCAAACGGAATGGCATCGCGTTGTTCTGTTCGGAAAGTTGGCTGAGGTGGCCGGAGAATACCTGCGCAAAGGCTCTCAGGTCTATATCGAGGGCCAGTTGCGCACCCGCAAATGGACAGATCAGGCTGGCGTCGAGAAGTACACCACAGAGGTGGTGGTCAACGTCGGCGGCACCATGCAGATGCTTGGTGGCCGTAATGGCGGCGGAGCACCAGCAGGTGGCGGACAGCAGCATGGCGGGTTGGGTCAGCCTCAGCAGCCACAGGGCGGCAACCAGTTCAGCGGCGGCGCACAGTCTCGCCCGCAGCAGCAGTCCGCGCCGGCACCATCTAACGAACCGCCAATGGACTTCGACGACGATATCCCGTTCTGAATGACATAAACGCTTCGAAAAAAATGTAATGACTGCTCAGCAGCCATCGCAAACCCATGCCCAAATTTCATAGGAATTATCATGAATATTTTTATCGACATCGAAACAATCCCATCGCAAGACCCAGCCGTAAAAGAAAAAATCGCTGAATCCATCACTGCTCCTGGTCAGTATAAAAAGCCTGAAAGCATTAAGGAGTGGCTGGACGCTAACCGCGAAACAGCAGCAGAGGAGGAATGGCGAAAAACCAGCTTTGATGGAGGTCGAGGACAAATCTGCGTCATATCAGCAGCCGTTGGCAACTCACCAGCACAGACATTTTATTCAGAAGACTGGGGGAACTCAGAAAGATCTCTCATTACAGAATTTTTCCAGTTCCTGAATCAAAACTATGACCCGTCACGTAACGTTCCTCCTGTTTTTGTAGGCCATAACGTTGCCGCTTTCGATCTGCGATTTATATTCCAGCGCGCCGCTGTTCTTGGCATCTCCCCACCGCGCTTTATTCCTTTCCAGGCTCGCCCATGGGACAAAGCAGTGTTCGACACGATGGTCCAGTGGGCAGGGTATAACGGAAAAGTGGGTTTGGAAAAACTCTGCGAAGTGCTCGGATTGCCTGGGAAAGGTAGTGAAATTGGTGAAGAGATTGACGGAAGCAAAGTGTGGGATTTTGTCCGCGACGGGAAGATTTCCCAGGTAGCCAAATACTGCGAAGGCGACGTTGAGCGTGTGCGAGAAATTTATAAACGCCTCAATTTCACCGAAGAAGTCTAACTCATCAGGCTTGAGGTGCATCGTTATGACTCACGCTCACGACGACATCAGGGTTGGCACTCTGTGCCTTCCCTTCATTGGTAAAGGCTGGCTAATGCCATGGGGTGAAGTGGTCAGCAATCCATTAAAGGCGCAGCGGCTCGCTGAGGAATATCGTGAAAGGCAGGAGGCGGCATGAAATACGGAAGCGTGTGCAGCGGTATCGAAGCCGCCAGCAAAGCCTGGGAACCTCTCGGCTGGAAACCTGCATGGTTCTCTGAAATCGAACCCTTCCCCTCCGCTGTTCTTGCCCAGCACTGGCCGGAAGTATCAAACCTCGGCGACATGACCAAAATCGCGGACGCGGTGCGCGCTGGTGAAGTAGAAGCGCCGGATGTTCTTGTTGGCGGTACGCCGTGCCAGGCCTTCAGCATTGCTGGTTTACGTAACGGCCTCGCCGACGCGCGCGGGCTATTAACCCTTTCTTATGTGGAGCTGGCAGATGCCATCGATGACAAGCGCCGCGAAGCCGGTGAAGAAGAAGCCATTATCGTCTGGGAAAACGTCCCCGGCGTGCTCAGCAGCAAAGACAATGCCTTCGGGTGCTTTCTGGCAGGACTTGCCGGAGAAAGCAGTGAATTGCAGCCAGCAGGGGGAAAATGGACGCACTCAGGTTGTGTGTCTGGACCAGAAAGGGTTATTGCCTGGCGCATCCTTGATGCTCAATTTTTCGGAGTGGCCCAACGACGCCGCCGTGTGTTCGTTGTCGCAAGTGCTCGAAAAGGATTCGATCCCGCAGCGGTACTTTTTGAGCTCGACAGCGTGCGCCGGGATTCTGCGCCGCGCCGAGAAACGCAAAAGGCTGTTGCCGCCCTTACTGCACGAGGCGTTGGAACGTGTGGCGCAGACGACAACCAGGCACAAGCTGGACATCTGATTGCTTTTGGCGGTGGCAATACTACCAGCCATATTGATGTGGCAACCGCCTGCACCGCGCATGGGATCAGGTTGGATTTTGATACTGAGACTTTCGCAGTGCACGGTACGCAGGATCCTGACACCAACCGAGAACTGGCGCACACTCTTGGACGCAACAACGGACAGGAAAACGCTATAGTTACTGAACCATTCACATTGGCAATCCGTGGGCGCTCAGAAGGAAGTACGGTCGAGGTGAGAAATGACGGCACAGCCAACGCGCTGTTGACGCCGAATGGCGGCCGTGCAGGCATGGGTGTAGGGGCTATCGGGTGGGGTATGCAGGTTCGCCGCCTAACACCAATTGAGTGTGAGCGCCTTCAGGGTTTTCCTGATAATCACACTCTGATCGGCTGGCGCGGAAAGGATGCTGCCGAATGCCCGGACGGCCCACGATATAAAGCCATCGGCAATAGCATGGCGGTACCTGTAATGCGCTGGATAGGTGAGCGCATCGCCGCAGCACTGCCAGTAGAGAAGTTGAATGGTGATTATGGCGGAAGTACAACACCGCTCGACCAGCGTGACCTATGGCGCACTCCGCCAGCCCTCTTCGCTTCCCTTAATGCTGAGTTCTGCTTCCAGTTGGATGCCGCTGCGGCGCCGCATAACGCGCTGTGCAGCAAATTCATCACCGCCGAGCAGAACACGCTGCAAACGCCATGGGCTTATTACCTGAATGTTCCTGGCTACGTCTGGCTCAACCCGCCATATAGCGACATCACGCCGTTTGTGAAGAAGGCCGCCGCCGAGAGCGCCAATCAGATCGGCACGGTCATGCTGGTTCCGGCAGACACATCGGTTGGCTGGTTCAGGAAAGCTATCCAGACCGCCAGCGAGGTTCGCCTCATCACCGCCGGGCGGCTGGCATTTATCAACCCGGTCACCGGTAAGCCAGTATCGGGAAATAACAAAGGGTCGATGCTCATCATCTGGCGACCGTATCCGCGTACACACTGCCACTTCGCAACTGTGGACCGGGACGAGCTGATGGCTTTCGGGGCGAAACTTCTCGCCCGCCGGGAGGCCGCATGACGCCAGAAACAGACAATGCCATCCGCGCCGCCTGCCGCCGCTGCACCGAGGAAATCCAGCAGGCCATGCGCAAGAAGCCAAAGCCTAACTGGAACGAAACGGTGCCTCCCATCATCAACAAGCATCACAAGAAAATTGAAGCTCTTGGAGTTAGCCTCCCGGAGTTCGTCGTCAAAACTGGCCGCCTTAACAAGCGGTTTGGAGCCGAACAATGACAACATCATTCCCCGGGTCGCTAAGTCGGCCTTTTTTATTGCTGGCATTCACATTCAACCAAATTAACCGACAGTTCCGGGAGCATTGACCATGGCCGACATCATCGATACCGCAGCTGAGATTGAAGAGCTTCAGCGTAACGCTGCCCTTTCCGCTCACCGGCTCAACCGCAACGCCGTATCAGCTGAACGTTGTGAAGAATTCGACGAACCAATACCGGAGCTGCGTCGCGCTGCCGTTCCCGGCTGCCAGACGTGCGTTAGTTGCGCCAATGATATCGAACTACGGTTGAAACAGGTGGGGAAATGATATGCGCGTGAAATTTGATGTTGGCGAAAAGGTGGGCATGCTCACGCTAATTGAGCCTTTCCCCAAAGATGAAAAAGGGGTTTACAAGGGTAAATTTTCCTGTGATTGCGGAAGCACTAAAATTATTCGCCTTTGTTTCGTTAAAAGTGGACACACAAAATCATGTGGCTGCTTAAAGATTGAAGCAAAAAGGACTCACGGAATGTCGAGTTCTTCAGAATATAGGATTTGGGAGTTGATGTTACATAGATGCGAAAACCCTAAAGATAAGAGATACAAGGATTATGGCGGGAGAGGAATAACTGTCTGTCATCAATGGCATGACTTCAACTCGTTTTACGCTGATATGGGCGCTCGTCCTGATGGGCTTACACTGGACCGCATCGATAATGACAAAGGGTATTCACCGGAAAATTGTCATTGGGCCACGCCATCTGAACAGCAGTTGAACAGAAGGAAATTGAAGGGAAGCAAATCTCGATTTGTTGGTGTAACTCAACGTCCATCAGGTAGGTGGTCAGCAAGGATAACTGTCAATTACAAAGACATTTATCTTGGTGATTACGATACAGAAGAAGCGGCTTCCGAGGCCTACCAGAAAGCAAAGAAAAGGGTTCTTGAAGAGTTTGAACTAATGCGTAAGCAGAGGGGGCTGTAATGCAGCAGGCAATTTTAGACATGTGCTGCGGGTCGCGCATGTTCTGGTTCGACAAGCAGGACGAGCGCGCGGTGTTCAGTGATATCCGCGCCGAACAGCATGAGCTTTGCGACGGTCGCCAGTTGGTTATTAGTCCGGACCTTATTGCCGATTTTCGCGCCCTCCCTTTTGCCGATAACACTTTTCCTGTCGTCGTGTTCGATCCGCCGCATCTCGAGCGTGTCGGCGATAACGCGTGGATGGGTAAAAAATACGGGCGGCTCAATAAAGAAACATGGCGAGATGATTTACGCGCAGGCTTCGCCGAAGCGTTCAGGGTGTTGTGGCCACACGGCGTTCTCATCTTCAAATGGAACGAAACGCAGATCCCGGTAAGCAATATCCTGGCGCTTACCGACGAGAAGCCGGTCATCTGGCAGCGCACCGGCAAGTCTGACAAAACTCACTGGGTGATCTTCGTCAAAGGTGGTCCCAATGTTCAGGATAATCCAGCCTAATACCTGGTACGCCGATCCCCACGGCGCGCCATGCAAAATCCTCCGCGCTACCCACGAAGTCATTCACTACATCAGAAACGGCCGCACCTGCATCGCCAGCATGGGTCGCTTTCAGCAAGAATTCGAGCCGCTTACTAAAGCACAGGCCGAGCGGATCGCCGAAGAAATTGAAACAGCAGAGCACCTGAAGAAGCTGCGCGCCCAGCGTGCGGCGTAAGGAGTAATTATGGCAACAATGAAACAACTCGTTGAGTCAGAAATAAGTGACTTCTTTGCTATTTTTGGCAGCCCCGGCGAGCCGGTGACTATTGAGGAGGCGCAGAAAACGCTTCTCTCACGAATTTCCCATTTGCTCAGCACCGATATGGCATGGATCAAATGCGTCGAACGTCTTCCAGAAACACATGAACAGGTTTTGGTTAACGATCTCAATGGTGAGGGCGTGCTTATTGCCTGGCGGGCTGAATGGCAGAGCGTTTCCGGCCCCACAGGAAAGTGGCAGTGGGTTTTCCAGATCGAAGGCATTGAGCATGATGACGTTCGAATCGAAGAGTGGCTTCCATACCCATCCCCTTCTGCCTGACGCAACTGATAGCCGGTTATGAGCTGGCTATTGGGTGCGAAAGCACTGCCACGTAATCCCTTTTGCCCTCCACTGTGAGGGCATTCTTTTTGGGAGTTCACCATGCAATCAAACCCCATGACCTGGCTCATCGCAGCACTTATGGCACTGGGCGCTCTCATCTCATTTCTTCACGAACCGGAATGTGTGCAATGACTGCTTTTAATGTGGGTTCATTAGTCCAGAAGAAGACCGGCGGTATACATGGCGTGGTGGATGGCCAACTGGAGCCGGAAGGCGATCACCCGAAGGCCTGGGTGCGTTGGGATGACGGTAATTATTCAGTGCACGCGGAAAACGAATTACGCGCGGCCACGCCAGACGGACCGCAGTTTTATAAAACGATGTCATAGGAGGGGAGATGGTTACAGCAGAGCCACTCACTGCGCAAAAGGCGGCAAAACTCCTGAAGGTTTCACCAAGGACTGTCTATCGGCTAATCGACTCAGGCCAGCTCGCCGGGAAGAAGATCGGGAACAAATACCGCACGACCGACGTCGCCTGTATTGCGTATTTACATGACCCACGCGATCCTGTTTCCGCGAGCGCGGGTGAACATAAAGGAGAAATTTTATGTCAATCACCCTCAGAGGCGGCGTCTGGCACTGTCATTTCGTTACGCCGTCAGGGAAAAGAATTAGACAATCTCTTGCAACGGGGGACAAGAAACAAGCGCAGGAGCTGCACGACAAGCTGAAGGCTGAAGCATGGCGGGTGGATAAAATTGGGGAACTGCAGACGAGGACGTTCGAGGAGTGTTGCATCAGGTGGATCCGCGAGAAGGAACATAAGCGGTCCCTTGATGACGATAAGACCAAAATCAAATATTTCCTGCGGCATTTCTCCGGCCGGGATATTTCAACCATCACGGCTGATCAGGTGCATGAAGCTGTTTCTAATATGGTCAACCGTAAGCATATTCAGGTCTGGGAGTCTCGACGGGACGCGGCTATACGCCGGGGGAAAGAACCGCCGTCGTATGTTGAGAAACCGGTAAGCCAGGCTACAAAGAGCCAGCACCTTTCGTTCATGCGCTCTCTGTTCAAGGCTGCGGCTAATGACTGGGGCTGGATTAAAGCGGCCCCGGTTATCAAAACCAAAAAGCCGATCAGCAAGCGCATCCGATGGCTGACCAGGGGCGAGGCAGAACGGTTAATTGCCTGCATGCCGGAGTCGATAAAGCCGGTGGTGATATTTGCGCTGGCAACCGGCCTGCGCCGCTCCAACATCATTGATCTGGAGTGGCAGCAGGTCGATATGCAGAGAAAGGTTGCATGGGTAAATCCGGAGAACGCGAAGGCGGGCAAGGCTATCGGCGTGGCTCTGAATGATACCGCATGCAGGGTGTTAAGGGATCAGATTGGTAAAAGCTCGCGATGGGTATTCGTTCACACGAAGCCATCGACGCGCCCGGATAAAACACTGACTCCGGCAGTCAGGAAAATGCGAGTGGACGACAACAGCGCCTGGCGCATTGGTCTGGTAAAAGCGGGTATTGAGGATTTCCGTTTTCACGACCTCCGGCATACCTGGGCGAGTTGGTTAATTCAGTCCGGCGTGCCGCTGTCCGTACTGCAGGAGATGGGCGGCTGGGAGTCGATCGAAATGGTGCGTCGTTATGCTCACCTGGCACCGAACCATTTAAGCGAACACGCACGGAAAATAGATGCCATTTTTGGCAACCATGACACAAATACGACACAAGGAGAAAATCAGGCTGGTTTGAAACTGGCGTAAGTGCCTGTTTCTAAATGGCACGCCCTGTAGGATTCGAACCTACGACCTACGGCTTAGAAGGCCGTTGCTCTATCCAACTGAGCTAAGGGCGCACGGAGAAGAGTAAACTTCGTGGTGGTGAAACGCCTGGAATTATACGGCCAATGACAGGTGAGTCAATGCCTTTTCCATATTCTGCGCCGATAACGGCTAGCTGATTGTAAATACGGCTGTTTTTTCGACATTTTTGTACTTTATGCTGACACAATGAGACGCTGCGAAAAGGCTTAGCGCCATTTAAGTAACGCCTTCTGTTTTCTTGCGCATTACCTCGCCACACTGGATGACGTATCCCGGCCATCTGGATGCTGGCAGATAGCAGGACAGTGTCGAGACAGCGCCAAACCTCACGTATACGCCCTGCCCTGTTACAATATTTTCATCAACCTGCCGATAACTGTCTTAACGAAGCCAGAAAGTGTCAGCGGCTAACAATCCCGGGTCTTTGCCTCTGACAGGAGGATGTTGAGAAAGCGTTAGTCCACGCACTCTTATTCTGTCGGCGAACTCTATACGGCGTCAAAATCATTAAATACGCGTTCTGGCGTTACGTGCTCCCCCTGCGCGACGGAAATGGCTTTCGCATGGCGTTCAACTCGCCGGAATGCAGGCAGGAGCCTGGCTCGGCCAGGGACAATATTGGCCGTCCTGGACATGGCCGGAGGATTAAACAGCCATCTCCAGGAGGGAGGCCATACGAATGACAGTGCGACGTTATCGTCGGCGTCGTACAGGAAGTGATACTCTGGGATTTACGTACTCGCCTTTTGCTCCCCCCTTTTTCGACCGGCTTGAATTTTTGAGTCAGTCCATAAACCTGAGCCGCAAAACGGACGCCCCCTTTATCATTCTGGTTACGGAGGATAATTTTCTGCGCACCGGGTTTCTGCACGGGCAGTTTCCGCTCAATTGCTGCTGCGACTATGCAACGCTGGAGGACGCTTTTGGCGCGCTGAGCCAGTGGCCATCTGCTCGACTGGTGGTCGATATCGAAAGTCCTGCAACGCCCCTCATCGAGAGACTGGATCAACTGCGCAGGCATAGCCTGTACCCTCCCTTTCTGGTACCACATCTGTTAATCAGCGCTGATGATTACGACACCCGTTTGTTCTGCAAAGCTTCAGGACCTTTTCATGTACTCGAACGACAACTGACCGCCGCGACGCTACAGCAGAGCCTGCTGGAGGTAAAAAGCGCGCCGTTTTTAGCTAAAGAGTGGTTCACGCGCACCGAATGGCCCATTTTGCAGGCGCTCTCACAGGGTAAGACGCTGCGTCAGATTGCTTTGATACAAAACCGCCCTTACAGCCGCATCATTTATCGCCTCAGCGGTATCCTGTCTAAACTTGGGCTGACACATCGTCAGGAATTGCTGCACCTTATCAATAACATCTCAATTCACGCTATTTAACCTATTGACTTAACTATTAATTCTTAAATGCACTTAAGAATTTACTTAGCAATAATGTTGATTTTTTGTTTAATTCTAACAATTTTGTTGAAATTACAACTATTCCTAATTACTCCACTTCTTCCATGTTAAATGTTACAGAATGGCATAAAATCAGTATTTTACTCCATCCGTCAAGAGATGAGCTGTTCCGTTAATGGGATGATAATGATGAAAAAACACGCAACTCAGCGGCGGGAATGGCGTGTGTAAAACAGAATAGGCAGCATATCCTGCTGTTCGCGTAAGGATTTTTAGCAAAGGGACGGACGTGCTTTCAAACGAAGTTATCATGCCAAATGCAGACAAATTTTGAGCCAAAGAGTGATGGCGCTCAGCCGCTGAGTCGGCTTAATTTTATTAACAACTGTTCAACATACAGGGACATCTGTCATTTTTTGTTATTACATAAAGATGAAAGGACGCGGTAAACGGAATAGCAGGAGATTTGCGCTGATTTTAAAATAATAGCGATTAAGTTCCAGAATATAATACAAACGCAAATTCCGGACTAAATTTACAGGGTTTTCGGAAAAAACTTACGCGGTATAATAGGACGCGTTTCAAATATGAATAAGAAACCCCTTTTGCCAACACCAGCCAAATGAGACAACCGCGCTGAGGCACTGATTTCTCGCTACGTTAACAAGGATGCTTTCGCTCTTCCAGGGAAAACCACCGTATAAGGATCTGCATATTTATCCTTCCGGCTTTTGAGAGTTTTTACAAAACTCAGCATAACGCTTTTAACAATCTGAGGCATAAAAAATGAAACCGGCATCCGTTATCATTATGGACGAACACCCTATTGTCAGAATGTCGATAGAAGTCCTGCTACAGAAAAATAAAAATATCGTCGTCAAACTCAAGTCCGGCGATAGCCACGAAGTACTTGACTGTATCCGCAACCATGCGATTGACCTGGTAATCCTCGACATCGAACTCACGGGGACGGATGGGTTTGCATTACTTAAAAGAATCAAATACTTAAACAAAGATATCAAGGTACTCTTCTTGTCTTCTAAGTCAGAGTCGTTTTACGCGGGGCGGGCCATCCGCGCTGGCGCAAACGGGTTTGTCAGTAAACGAAAGGATCTGGGCGAAATCTATAATGCGGTAGAGATGATCCTCACCGGCTATTCATTCTTCCCGTCGGAGACGCTGAATTTTATAAACCATCTGGGTACGCGGACCGGAGCCGCGGTAGATATGCCATTATCCAACAGGGAGGTCACGGTACTGCGTTATCTGGCGAATGGATTATCAAATAAGGAGATTGCAGAACAGCTTCTTTTAAGCAATAAGACCATCAGTGCGCACAAATCCAATATTTATTCCAAACTTGGCGTACAAAGTATCGTTGAATTAATTGACTACGCCAAAGCGCACGAGCTGCTATAAGCAAAATTCACTCCCTGCAACCCAGTGGAGTTGCAGGGAGAAGAAGCAATGCTAATTGTAATTGATCATAAAGGTCGCATCGGCATCAGCCCGACCGGGCTGAGGGTTATCCGCCGTGGCAATATAGTTTGCATAAAACGATAATTCTGCATTCCCTTGCGCATCCACCATCACCGGCTGGCTGGCCTGCTGTAGCGCCAGGCGCGTTTTGTCTCCATTGCGGATCTCAACCGCAACCTTGCCTGCCGTACTGCCCTCGCTCAACGCCAGCAAATCGCCATTGCTGCCGTCCGCTTTACCTGAAAAGGTCAGAGAGGCGGCCCCGGGTGGACAACCGGTCAACTTCAGCGTAAAGGGGATGGGTTGCGTGCGGCTTCCCGTGGTACGGAGCTGCCTGGTCGGCCAGGTGCCCAGCGTAATAACCTTGTCGCTATCGCTACCCTCAGCCACACAGGTAAAGTCGATAATGTTGCCGTGCATCAGCATGTTGATTTCCCCCAATGCCGTTACGGCCTGCGCGGTAGAATGAATCATCAACAGTACCGTCGCGGCAAAATAGCGCCTGCGGATAAGCATCACTCCTCCTTAATCGTAATCCACACGCAAATAGCCGCGGGAAGTAAAACGTCCCTCAGCGGGCTTATTACCCGTCACGCTTACCGGCCAGACGCGGATGCCCACCTGCGCCTGGCCGCTATCGTCGAGGCGGAACGGGACTTTACTGGCCAGGCTGTTGGGCGTTAACGGCGTCCCGCTGGCGTTAGCCACTACAAACCCCAAATCTTTATTATCAGACACCAGCGCATTCCCCTGGACGTTGTCGCTATCCGCTTCAATGCGCATTGTCAGGTAGGCATTCGCCTCGACGTTGGTGCATTTAATGGCGACAGTTTTGCTTTGCGGGGAGATTTTTTGCGGTCGATTCCCTGCCCCGGCATCACTGAACAACGACGCGCGAATGTCACCGAAATCAAATTCCACTATTTGGCCTGCATTAATTGCACAACTCTGAGGTACCTGAATCGTCCCGCTGTAGCTTATGGAGTAGACCTCTGTATTGAGCGGATCGGACGATGTGGTCGTCACATAGACGCTAAACATCTTCTGCGGCGGGATCACCACCATGTTGATAAACCGGCGCGTGACCCTCAGGCGAAAGACCAGCCTCGAGTCGTTAACCGGGAAGGGACTGTTGTTCGAGACGTTATGATGCTCGCCCATCTGAATAAAATTGGCTGGCGGGTAAAACGTGCCGACGAAATCATCATGGATCTGCATCGCCCCATCAAGGTAATCATTAAGCTTCAAATATTTATAGCTATCTATCACTGTCGTCACCGGGAGGCTGGTGACATAGCTACGCATAGTGGACCGTCCGGTTGTTCCACGGGGACAAATGGCGTTTACCCCCACCAGCCCGGATTTTTGCGCCAGGGTGACAATCTCTCCCGGCCTGTTGTTGGCATGGTTAAATACGCCTGAGAGATCGTAAGAAATATCCTTCGCCACCCCTGTCGAATTTTGACAGACCGCCGCCCATGCGGGCAGCGCACTGCACAGCACTACAACGCCAAATACATAACGGCATCGGTTCATTATTGCGTTCCTTTTAGGGTTCACAGCGCGCTCCCGCTAAGGTAATAGCCTGACTCAGGCTTTCCGGCGGTAACTGGTAGCGCGCGCGGCACTGAGAGTGCATTCCATCGCCCCACTGAATAAGTAGCTCACCTTCCAGCGGCATCCCGCTGAGGTAAATTTGTCCGTCATCGCCCACCATGCTGGTGACGCCGCTATGGGTTTCGCGCACCACGGCACCAAACGGCACCGGCTGGTTGCCCCGCGTCACGGTCAGTAAGGCCCGCGCACCAATACGGGTATCAAAGCTGGCGCGTACCAGCGCGCCGTGCGTGGGTACGACGCTGCTGACGTTGTTTTCAATATCCGTGTTATTACTCATGGTGTTAGTATCCAGCGCCACGCGGTTGTAGCGGTAGACGGTGGCATATGGCATAACCGCATAGCCTCGCCAGTCGGTTTTCACCCCGGTCTGATTCTCTACGCTGACCCCCTGCGCGCCCGGCGCTTTAATCAACACGTTGGTGTCGCCCAGCGGCTGGCTGAAGGTCACGCCATCGGCATGACCGACCACGCCGCCGGAGAGCTGCCAGTTGAGATCGTGTTGATTTCGCGCGTAGTTATAGCCCGCGCCAAGCGTAGCGTACGTCGCCTGCCAGCCAGCACTGGCGCTGCCGCTTGAGCCGTTATTGCTGGTGTGCCCTTGCGTAACGCTGTAATTCAGGTTGCGATCCTTAAGCAAAGTACCGCTTACGCCGGTTTGCCAGCTGGTATCGCCGCTGCTACTGCGGCTGGCGGACGCCGTGGCGTAGGCGCGATCGATTGCGTTATCGCGGCGCAAGCCGTTACGGGTAAACAGGCTGAATGGCACAGAGACGTTAAATGACGCAATGCGGTCGGTACCCTCTATCCCGACCGCCTTGTTCCACGACCAGGAGAGCGAGTAGTTGATCCCCTGCACGCCTCCCGCGTAGCCGAGCTGGTACCAGAGGTTCGAATCCCCGGTTCCCCAGTAGGTCTGCTCGCTGCCGGAGACATACACTGAGCCATAGTCCCCTAGCGACTGTGAAAGGTTGAGCTGAAAGCGTCCTTTTTTATTCCAGGTCAGGTTATGATAGCTCTGCACATCCGGTACACCGTTCTCATCTTTGCTTTCGCCGTACTGATAACCTTCCATTGAGCGCCAGGCGACATCATCCAGGGTATAAAATCCTTTTGTGGAGTAGCGATAGCCCAGCAGTTGGATGTTGGTGCCAAAGCCGTTAAGCGATTTGGCATACAGGAAACGCAAGGATTGCCCTTCGTGGCGGCTGTCGTCCGCCAGCCGGCTACGGGCATGAGTGAGATCGAGCGAGACGGCTCCCCAGTCGCCGAGATTTTTCCCCGCCCCCACCGCCAGGGCGCTGTAACGCGACGCCATCTGCGTGCCGCCGTAGAGCGTAAAGCCGTTCGCCAGACCGGCAATCAGCGTTCCCTGGGTGAAAAACGGCTTGTCTTGCTCGCTGTTGCCGCTGCGGTAATCCCCCGCCACCAGGTCATACTTCCAGCGTCCTTCACGCTGCAGTAATGGCACGGTAGAGTACGGCACGGTGTAACGTTGCTGGCTGCCGTCCTTCTCTTCCACCGTCACGTCAAGATCGCCGCTGGAAGAGGTTGGGTTCAGGTCGGTAATCGCAAACGCGCCGGACTGCACATAGCTCTGATAAATGACATAGCCATTCTGGCGAACCACGACTTTAGCCGGCGTGCGGGCAATACCGCGAACGGTGGGCGCATACCCCTGGAGGCTGTCCGGGTACATACTGTCGGAAGAGTAAAGCCGTCCGCCGCGAAAACCGATGCTGTCGAAAACGTCATTGCCGGTGTTGCTATCGCCCAGCACCAGCTCGCTTTTAAGCGGGATAACCGTGCGCTGCGCCCAGGTACCGATATTCTGCCACTCGCTATGTCGTTGACCGCTACTTTGCGTATAGCGCCAGGCGCCGTTATTGCGCAGCCGCCAGGCATCGTAGTTCAAGCCGCTTTGCAGGTTAAGGTAGGCGCTGTCATCTTTGCTTCCCCGGTTACCGGTGAAGCTGTAATTTAGCAACGCAGCGGGGATGCCTTCATCCCATTGTTCGGGAGGAATATACCCCCGGGCGCTATTCTGCATCGCGACCTGCGGCAGGCTGATGTTCAGGCGCAGCGCCGCAAAGTTGAATGCCGTTTCGCTACCGGGAATGGCCGTTGTCAGCGGGACGCAGCTCTCCTGCGGCGCGTTAGCCAGCTCGGGGAATGCCGTGATATTCACGCCAAACCGATCGAGCATCGCGCGCGTAATACAGGCCGTTAACCCCCCTGCGATCGGCTGCGTATCGTCTGCGTGCTCAAAACGCACGTCCTGAGTGCCAATAAACTCGTCGTTGCGCCAGATATCCACACGATAGACACCCGGCGCCTGCTGGTGACCTTGCTCAAAACGTGATAAATCCGCCACGTTAGCCGTATCGTCAGATAAAAAGGCCGGGTTGAAGTAGCTTTCGCTCCAGCCAGAATGCGGCCAGAGCATAATCATCAATGCCAGTGCAACCGGACAGTAACGCCATTGCGTATTCATCGCCCTGACTCTGTTCACAGATTAACGCTACGCGGCGGCGTGATCGCGCCGTAGTCATTGACACTCTGCCAGGAGAGCGTGTCGCCAGCCCCCGCAGGCAGGACCTGTTGCACCGCGTTTTTTGGCGCAACCATCAGGTTATCCAGCGTTTGCCCGCCGAGCTTCAGATTGACCAGCGTGATGTAATACGGCGAGGCGTTGCTGACCTTAAGGTGGTTACCGACGCGTTCAAAACGCAGCTGTGAGAGCGCGTCCTGCGGCGGCATGGCCAGTTTGTCCGGACGAACAAAGAGTTTGATACGTGACAGGATGGCCAGTTGCAGAACGTTATTGTTTTCCGTTTTGCCTTTATTCATCGAAGGGATCGCTTTTACGTTCATATAAAACAGCGATTCACGGTCTACGGGCAGCGCCGGACCCGCATAAATAATGCGCAACGTATTTTCGCTGTCCGGCTCGCTCACAAACAGCGGCGGCGTAACGGCAAAGGTTTTTTCTTTTTGCCCGCTGGCATTCTCGATCCACGCGTTAATTAAATAACGCTCTTGCTTGTTACTGTTGGTTATCGAAAGCGAGGTCTGTTTCGCTTCTGCAGGGTAAATAACGCGTGTGGCCCCCAGAGCAATACCGCCGGAGGCATTGGCACACGTAGAAAACACCGTAAAAATAAAAAATAAAATCAGTCCGCGTTTATTCAGGATGTTCATCACAACCGTACCTTTAATATTGTGTTCGCAGGCGTTATGGATAAATCAAGGTGAACCAGACATCCGACTGAATATTGCCTGGTTCGAGGTGTTCGGAAATAGCCCGATAGCGGGCGCTAAAATGAAATGCCAGCTCACGGGTGTCGATCGCCAGCCAGCTGACCGCCGGGGCGTTCGGGATAATAAGACGCTGTTGTTCGTCGAAAAGAGCCAGCCCAACGCCGCTGCTTACTGGGCTTTCGCCTGACCGCGATGTCGCCAGGAAGACCTGCGGATCTTCGTCCGGAGTCACGCCCTGAAACTGGATCCCCACGGTGCGTGAGACATCCGCGCTGCAATCCAGCAACCGCACCGTGAAAGGCACATTAACAGTGGAAAAGCTGCCCGCACCGGTAAAGGCGTTGGTGCGGTACTGCCCCATATCTATGCGCATATACTGGCTGTCCGGTGCGACGGCACAGCCGCCGTTAACCAGCTCACCTTTGAGGTGAACTTTGCCGCCCTCAATCACCACGGTATGGGCATCGACCTCTGAGGCCATCGCCAGCGCGAACAGCAGTATCCCAGTCCTTATCATCCTTCGTTCCCGGTATTTACGTGAAAAGGCCTCATCCCTGAAGCCGCCGTTGAGCAATGCCGTTATTCGTGTTTCATCACGAAGGTCGCGTCTGCGTTTGCCAGGCCTGGCGCTGTTGTCGCCGCGGTGGCTTTATAGCGCGCGGTGAAGTTCAGGGTATTGGTTCCCTCAATCAGGCTTCTCGCCGCAGAGAAAGTCGCGCCGTCCGGCGTCAGGGTCGTGGACTGGCTGTCGAGGATCTCAATACCCACGCCTCTGGCGACGTTATCGTTATTTCCCGAGCTTACTGCCAGCAGGGTTTTATCGGTTGCGTCAATTTGTCCGGTAAAGGCCACCGCTGCCGTTCTGGCGACCAGCGGATCGCAATTGTTCAGTTCAATGGTGAAGGGAATGTTGGCCGTGGTGTCCCCCACTTTGGTGAATTTCGCGGTACGGTACTGACCAAGATTAACCGTCTGCTCGGAAGTCTCGGTGTTTACAGAACACGCCGCATTCACTAACTCACCTTTAAAATGGACGGTACCGCCATTTACCGAAACGGGCGTGGTGGTATTTTCTGCATGAGCGGCACCCGCGACCAGGGCCAACGTTGCCATAATGGCGGAAGCAATATTGCTGAGTTTCATGTCTATTCCTTTTAAAATATAAATAACCCTTCCCGCATGCATCCGGGAATAAAAAACCAGATTTAATCGTTTCAATGAAAGCTTATTTCAGAGCAGACAAAGTAGCGCAGGAGTGAAAAGTTAAATATGTCAAAACGCTGCCAATTAACCAGGACACATCCTAATCAGAACTGGGAAAATGGCCCGGTTAGGGTCAAGGTTTTTACGGCCAGCGGTGGAAAACTCGCAAAGGATGACTGACAGCCGCGCTCGCTTCTGACAAAATATAGGCAATCCCCCTTTCGAACGTTACAGACGGAATCTTCTCTCTGATGGCAGCAAAGATTATTGACGGTAAAACGATTGCGCAGCAGGTGCGCTCTGAGGTCGCGGAAAAAGTGAAGGCGCGTAAAGCGGCAGGTCTTCGTGCCCCCGGGCTGGCTGTGGTACTGGTTGGCAGCAACCCGGCATCGCAAATTTATGTCGGCAGCAAACGCAAGGCATGTGATGAAGTTGGCTTTCTCTCCCGCTCGTACGATCTGCCGGAGTCCACCAGCGAAGCAGAACTGCTGGAACTTATAGACACCCTGAATGCCGATAAAGAGATCGACGGTATTCTGGTTCAGTTGCCACTGCCTGCAGGCATCGATAACGTGAAGGTGCTGGAGCGTATCGCACCGGATAAAGACGTGGACGGTTTCCACCCATACAACGTTGGCCGTCTGTGCCAGCGTGCGCCGCGTCTGCGTCCCTGCACGCCGCGCGGTATCGTCACGCTGCTGGAGCGTTATAACATCGACACCTACGGCCTGAACGCCGTGGTCATTGGCGCGTCCAACATTGTCGGTCGTCCGATGAGTATGGAACTGCTGCTGGCGGGTTGCACCACCACCGTGACCCACCGCTTTACCAAAAACCTGCGTAACCACGTGGAGAATGCCGATCTGCTGATCGTGGCGGTCGGAAAGCCGGGTTTTATTCCAGGCGAATGGATTAAAGAGGGTGCCATTGTCGTGGACGTCGGTATCAACCGTCTGGAAAGCGGCAAAGTGGTCGGCGACGTGGTTTACGACGCCGCCGCCGCGCGCGCGTCTTACATTACCCCGGTCCCGGGCGGCGTTGGTCCGATGACCGTCGCCACCTTAATTCAGAATACCTTGCAGGCATGCGAGGAGTATCACGACGTAGAGGACGCGTAGAAATGGCAACGTTTTCTTTAGGTAAATACCCACACATAGAGCTGTGCGATCTGCTTAAGCTGGAAGGCTGGAGCGAAAGCGGTGCACAGGCCAAAATCGTTATCGCCGACGGGCGGGTTTTGGTGGACGGCGCGGTGGAAACCCGCAAGCGCTGCAAAATTGTCGCAGGCCAGACCGTGAGCTTTGAGGGGCAGAGCGTTACCGTGACGGCCTGAGCCGTCCCCCCGCCCTCTCTCCCGGGTTTGTACCGGTAGAGAGGGCGGGAAAATTACTTACGACGCCAGGTTGTGCCCTGCGGACCATCTTCCAGAATGATGCCCATCTCCGTCAGGCGGTTACGCGCGGCATCCGCCGCCGCCCAGTCTTTCGCCTGACGCGCTTCCAGGCGTGCTTTGATCAGCGCGTTAATTTCCGCGACTTCACCGTCGTCCGCCTGCGCGCCGCTTTGCAGGAACACGTCCGGCTCCTGCTCCAGCAGGCCAAGCACCGACGAGAGCTTGCGCAGGTGGGCGGCCAGCGCATTGGCAGCAGCCATATCTTCTGATTTCAGGCGGTTTACTTCACGCGCCATATCAAACAGCACGGAATAGGCTTCCGGGGTATTGAAGTCGTCGTTCATCACCTCAATAAAGCGGGCTTCAAACGCCTCGCCGCCCGCCGCCGCAACGGATTTATCGGTGCCGCGCAGTGCGGTATACAGACGTTCCAGCGCAGAGCGCGCTTGTTTGAGGTTCTCTTCGCTGTAGTTGAGCTGGCTGCGATAATGGCCCGACATCAGGAAATAACGCACGGTTTCCGCGTCGTAATATTTCAGTACGTCACGGACGGTAAAGAAATTGCCCAGCGATTTTGACATCTTCTCGCGATCAACCATCACCATTCCGGAGTGCATCCAGTAGTTAACGTATTCGCCGCCGTGCGCGCAGGTCGACTGCGCAATTTCGTTTTCATGGTGCGGGAACATCAGATCCGAGCCGCCACCGTGAATGTCAAAATGCTTGCCAAGCTGTTTGCAGTTCATTGCCGAACACTCAATGTGCCATCCCGGACGGCCATCGCCCCACGGAGAAGGCCAGCCTGGTTCGCCCTCTTTGGACATCTTCCACAGCACGAAGTCCATCGGATTACGCTTCACATCGACCACGTCGACGCGGGCGCCAGCCTGCAACTGGTCGAGATCCTGACGGGAGAGCGAACCGTAGGTTGGGTCCGTCAGTACGGAGAACATCACGTCGCCGTTATCCGCAACGTAGGCGTGACCGCGTTCGACCAGTTTCTCAGCGATCTCGATAATTTCATGAATATGGTGGGTCGCGCGCGGCTCGCTGTCCGGACGCAGAATGTTCAGGGCGTCAAAATCCTTGTGCATTTCGACGATCATACGATCGACCAACGCAACAAAGCTTTCGTCATTTTCATTAGCGCGCTTAATGATTTTGTCGTCGATATCGGTGATATTGCGCACGTACCTCAGGCGGTAGCCCAGAAAACGCAGGTAACGCGAAACCACATCGAAGGAGACGAAGGTACGCCCGTGACCAATATGACAGAGATCGTAAACCGTAATACCACACACGTACATGCCGACTTCCCCGGCATGGATAGGTTTAAATTCCTCTTTTTGGCGCGTCATTGTATTAAAAATTTTTAACATCGAAGATTCCATGTAAACACGTGTGTAGGTTGTTTGTTCCCTATAATACCTATAATTGGCAACAGGATCAGCAGACAATGCAAGGTGATCGTGTTCGGTGGTTATGCTATAACAAGCCCCTATATGTAACCCTATTACGGGTTAACGCACCACAATAACGGAACAGGATGCAAAAATGGTTACTTTCCACACTAATCATGGCGATATCGTAATCAAGACCTTTGATGACAAAGCGCCTGAAACAGTTAAAAACTTCCTGGACTATTGCCGCGATGGTTTCTACAACAACACGATTTTCCACCGTGTCATCAACGGCTTTATGATCCAGGGCGGCGGTTTTGAGCCTGGTATGAACCAGAAAGAAACCAAAGAAGCGATCAAAAACGAAGCGAACAACGGTCTGAAAAACACCCGTGGCACGCTAGCAATGGCTCGTACTCAGGCGCCTCACTCCGCAACCGCGCAGTTCTTCATCAACGTGGCTGACAACGACTTCCTGAACTTCTCCGGCGAAAGCCTGCAGGGTTGGGGTTACTGTGTCTTCGCAGAAGTGGTTGAAGGTCTGGACGTGGTTGATAAGATTAAAGCCGTTTCAACGGGCCGCAGCGGTATGCATCAGGACGTGCCAAAAGAAGACGTCGTGATCACAAGCGTGACCGTCAGCGAGTAATTCGTGGCGACACTCTTTATTGCAGATTTGCATCTGCAAACAGAAGAACCGGCAATCACTGCCGGTTTTCTACGTTTTCTGCGCGGTGAAGCGAAAGCCGCCGATGCGCTTTATATTCTGGGCGACCTGTTTGAAGCCTGGACGGGCGATGACGACCCCGATCCGCTGCATCGTGAGATCGCGCAGGCGATTAAAGCGTTGGTTGATTCGGCTGTGCCGTGCTACTTCATTCACGGCAACCGTGATTTCCTGCTCGGCACGCGCTACGCCCGCGAAAGCGGTATGCTGCTGCTGCCCGAAGAACAGGTGCTCGACCTTTATGGCCGCAAGGTACTGATCATGCACGGTGACACGCTCTGCACCGACGACACCGGTTACCTGGCGTTTCGCGCTAAAGTCCATACTCCGTGGATCCAAAAATTGTTTCTCTCCTTGCCGCTGTTTATCCGCAACCGTATCGCTGCCAGAATGCGCGCGGGCAGTAAAGCCGCTAACAGCACTAAATCGATCGCCATCATGGATGTTAACCCGCAGGCGGTTGTCAACGTGATGGAAAAGCATCAGGTTCAGTGGTTAATCCACGGCCATACCCATCGTCCTGACGTGCATAGCCTTTTCGCCAACGGCGAGCCGGCCCACCGCGTGGTTTTAGGCGCATGGCACAGCGAAGGATCAATGGTAAAAGTCACGCCAGAAGGTGTGGAACTGATCGCCTTCCCGTTTTAAAGGCTACTCGTCTTTTCGCCCATTTCTCCACTGCGCAACCGTTTTCCTTGCGCGTATAACATGCTATTCTCTGTACCCTCGAAAGCAGTGTGTTTCGCACCACAGGAGTTTTAAGACGCATGTCTTCCCGCAATAATCCGGCGCGTGTCGCCATCGTGATGGGGTCCAAAAGCGACTGGGCTACCATGCAGTTCGCCGCCGAAATCTTTGAAATCCTGAATGTTGCGCACCACGTTGAAGTGGTCTCCGCGCACCGCACGCCCGATAAACTCTTCAGCTTCGCCGAAAGCGCCGAAGAGAAGGGTTACGAGGTGATCATTGCCGGTGCGGGCGGCGCAGCACATCTGCCAGGCATGATTGCCGCTAAAACGCTGGTACCGGTGTTGGGTGTGCCGGTGCAGAGCGCCGCGTTAAGCGGCGTCGATAGCCTCTACTCCATCGTCCAGATGCCGCGCGGTATTCCTGTCGGCACGCTGGCAATTGGCAAAGCGGGTGCGGCAAACGCCGCGCTGCTGGCGGCGCAGATCCTTGCCACCCACGATAAAGACCTCCACCAGCGCCTGGCGGACTGGCGTAAAGCCCAGACCGATGAGGTGCTGGATAACCCGGACCCGCGGGGTGCGGCATGAAGCAGGTGTGCGTCCTCGGCAACGGTCAGTTAGGCCGCATGTTGCGTCAGGCCGGTGAGCCGCTGGGTATTACCGTCTGGCCCGTCGGGCTGGATGCTGAACCGGAAGCCGTCCCCTTTCAGCAGAGCGTGATTACCGCCGAGATCGAACGCTGGCCACAAACCGCCCTGACCCGCGAACTGGCACGTCACAATGCGTTCGTTAACCGCGACGTATTCCCCATTATTGCTGACCGTCTGACGCAAAAACAGCTGTTCGACAAGCTCGGTCTGCCGACCGCGCCATGGCAGTTGTTGTCTGATAAACGCGATTGGCACGATGTTTTCGCCACGCTGGGCGAGCTGGCGATCGTGAAGCGCCGCGTGGGCGGCTACGACGGTCGCGGACAATGGCGTCTACGTGCAGATGAAACCGCTGAACTGCCGGACGATTGCTACGGCGAATGTATCGTTGAGCAAGGCATTAACTTCAGCGGTGAAGTCTCGCTGGTGGGCGCGCGTGGGCGCAATGGCCATACCGTGTTTTATCCCCTGACCCATAACCTGCATCAGGACGGCATTCTGCGCACCAGCGTGGCGTTTCCCCATGCCAATGCCGGGCAGCAATCCCAGGCGGAAGAGATGCTTTCTGCCATTATGCAGGAGCTGGGCTATATCGGCGTAATGGCAATGGAGTGCTTTATCACCCCGGGTGGTCTGCTGATCAACGAGCTGGCGCCGCGCGTGCACAACAGCGGCCACTGGACGCAAAACGGTGCCTCCATCAGCCAGTTTGAGCTGCATCTGCGTGCCATTACCGACTTGCCTCTGCCGCAACCGGTGGTGAACAACCCGTCGGTGATGATCAACCTGATCGGGACCGAGCTCAATTACGACTGGCTCAAGCTGCCTCTGGTGCATCTGCACTGGTACGACAAAGCGGTGCATCCTGGCCGTAAGGTTGGTCACCTGAACCTGAATGATGCCGATACCGATCGCCTGAGCGCCACGCTGGAAGCGATCATCCCTCTGCTGCCGCCTGAATACGCGAGCGGCATTGTCTGGGCGCAGTCTAAGCTCATGTAAGACATTTACGCCGGGGAGTTGACCTTCCCCTTCCCCGGCGTACAATTCCCGCCCATTGCTGCTGAGTTTTCTTGTGGAATAACCATGAAGGATGGAATGGACTATCGCGCACTTCTCGCGTCCGATACCCCCTTAATCGACGTTCGCGCGCCAATCGAATTTGCCCAGGGCGCGATGCCCGCCGCGCTTAACCTGCCCTTAATGAACGACGACGAGCGTGCCGCCGTAGGGACGTGCTATAAACGCGAGGGACCTGACGCCGCGCTTGCGCTTGGTCACAGCCTGGTCAACGGCGACACCCGCGACGCACGCATTCATGCCTGGCGCGAAACATGCCTGGCCCACCCCGGGGGCTATCTCTGCTGCGCCCGCGGCGGCCAACGCTCGCACATTTCGCAGGCCTGGTTAAAAGAGGCCGGGGTGGACTACCCGCTGGTAAAAGGGGGCTACAAAGCCCTGCGTCAGACGGCGATTCAGGCCACCGCTGAGCAAGTGCAAAAACCGATGGTGCTGATTGGCGGTTGTACCGGGAACGGGAAAACGCGTCTGGTGAAGCAGCATACACAAGGGATTGATCTCGAAGGGCTGGCTCATCACCGCGGTTCGTCGTTTGGCCGCACGCTCACCCCGCAGCTTTCGCAGGCGAGCTTTGAAAATCAGCTTGCCGTCGAGCTTCTGAAAAAAGATGCCGCACGCTGGGTACTGGAAGATGAAGGCCGGATGATTGGCTCCAATCACCTGCCGGAGTGCCTGCGAGACCGTATGGAACAGGCATCTATCGTGGTGGTAGAGGACCCGTTTGAAATCCGTCTGGCACGCCTGCGCGAGGAGTATTTTGACCACATGTGGGCAGATTTTTCGTCCACTTACGGCGAAGACGCGGGCTGGAAGGAGTACAGCGACTATCTGCACCACGGTCTGTTCGCCATTCGCCGCCGTCTGGGTCTGCAGCGCTTTGCGGAATTTTCGGCGCTGCTTGATTCCGCCCTCATCCAACAACAGCGCTCTGGCAATACCGAGGCGCACTTTAGCTGGCTAGCGCCGCTGTTGAATGACTATTATGACCCGATGTACAACTATCAGCTTGAACAGAAAGCGGAGAAAATTGTGTATCGCGGAACGTTTTGTGATGTAGGTGATTATCTCAAATAGTATTATGCTGTTCGCAACCATGAGTAATGATGCTATTTCAGGAAATTAACTAAGGCCCATTATTGCAAGGAAATCAATATATTATTTTGCATTATAAAACTTCACATCCCGGCTTGAATTTAATCTCAAAAACCCTTCCAGTATGAGTGCTGTCGCCGGGGATCGTAGTCTATCTATAGCTATATCGAAAGGCGCTGCCAACAACGTCAACTAAACATTTGAAAGCGCTCGCTATGCCGTAAACAATCACTCTGGCGAGATTGAGATTGTCAACGAAACCGACTGTTCAGAGGGGACGGGTTCACGGGTATCTCTGCCGGGTACGACACGTAACGTCGTTGTATTTTCCGACTGCACTATGCTCGGATTAGCCGAGGTTGTTGCGATACTTATCATTTGATCGCCATGATACAGACAAAATTTTAACATTGAGTCTACTGTACCCAGACATCCATCTATTGTTCTTCCCCCCGGGATAAAAGTGTATCGATGACTAGTAGCCCCTGCACAATTAGCCTCCAGCTGAAACGTTGTTCCATACTCCGGCAGTTGTTCTCCTCGTTGCAACGCCTGAAGCGTCCCTAACGGAATAGGCGGTAGCTCAACCACGGGCGGTACGCTTATCGTACAGCTCGCATAAATTGTCGTTTTTAACTCCAGAGTAGATGTATCTCCTATTGCCTGCGCTTTTATTGGCATTAGCAACAAGCCAGATAAAATAAAAAAGGATGTTATCGCGTAATGAAGAATATTTTTTTTCATGATTTGCTCACCTTTTATAAGCGTTGTCTCGTTCATCCGGGGTTCCGGCTCTTGCCACTCGGGTCAATACTGTCTTCAGAATGCTTTATTCAATTGAATAAGTAATCACTGCCTGCCACTGATAGCTTCCGGCCTTTACTGGGCAAGGCGTCATGACCGTTAAGGGTGTTTCGCCCCGCTCCTGTCCCGTCAGATAAGGCTGTAATTCAAGATTAGTACCATCAGATGAGGTTATAGTGAGTGTCGATGTATCACCGGTAATACTGGCGCTTAACTTCCCGCTTAGCCCTGAATGATCGCCAGTATAATTTCGACTGACTCTGAGTTCATTTTTTAAAACAGTCTCGTCACCGGCAAAGCACTGACCCAAATCCAGTGTGCCCGGAACGGATATAGAAGGAACAGCAACAGTTCTGAAGTTATTAATAGTTATTTTAGAATAGGTTATTTTCTGGGCCTGTAGATTGGGATTTATAGCATCGAATACTGGTGCGCAGTACATAATCAACTGTCGCGCATCAAATGGCGCAGACGTACGGAATTGAAGCTGAAGCATTTGTTTGTAAGTGTCACCAGCATTGACATCCTTATATACGCTCAACGTATTAAGGCTGATACTTCCATATATCGTGCTCATCAGCTGGCTCTCATTTATTATCGGGTTTTCTGAGCACCTTAGATAATGATGAACGGTATCAGAAACACTTCCTGTGGTTTGGATCTCTGATGTCATTTCATACACTGGCCCGAAAGTATTTAGCCTCATGGGTTCATCAAGTTCAAAGCTATATTCCTGCCCTGCTATAAATTCGATAGCACTTGCCTTATTGACAAACAGCCCCGGTAACACAGCGGCTATTGTCATTACGGCGAGGCGACGCTTAAAGCGTATTACCCTTCTCATCTTTAAACTACTCCGGCTCTATGGTTACCGTAACGAAGACCGAGTGCGTTCCGACCTGCGGTGGATTTACATCACGCTGTAGAGTTACTTTAATGTCAGTGTTAGTTTCTGTGGTGCTGATGACTGCCGTCTGCGTTGCGAGATCCAGCTTAGTGTCTCCATTGTAGAGACAAAACTGAAGCGTAGAGTCATCCGTGCCGGAACAACCGTTAGCAACCCTGTTCTGGGTGGTAAAACGATAGCGATGGGATGTCGTTCCGATACAGGATGATATTATGCTGAAGGTTGCGTCATAGCCCGAAATTTGAGCCCCCTGCGGCAGACCATCGAATGCGGCCATTGGGATATTGGGTAACGCTACAACCTGTGGCGTCTCCATTGTACATACCGCATTGACTTTAGCGCTGATATATACCGTGGCACTGTCGCTAGCGGCCCGACCATTCTTTGGAAAAAATAGCACTGCCATCACAAGAATAAGGAGACGGTTAGCGGTAAAGTTGGGGTTCATAAATTCACACCTCCGGCCAATTACTGGCACTGAAGAGCTTGCAGGACAACAGCATTCATCATCTGGCTATCGGGAATAGAAAATCTCGCCCGGCATTGTTTATCCGGCTCATTTCCCCACTGAACATCAAGCAAACCTGATTGCGGCAGCCCGGTCAAATAGACTTCCCCTTCATCGCCAACAATACTGTTGTCATTATCCATTGTGACCCGGGCGCCAAAGGGAACAGGAATATCATGGTATCTGAGCGTGAATAGCGCTCGTATTCCTGTAGATGTCTCAAACCTGGTAAGAACAATCGCACCGCGGGTTGGAACCGTCCGGCTTACGTTATTTTGAATTTCAGTTCTGTTATCAAGATTGCTGACATCCAGCGCCACACGATTTTCTCTGTACGGTGTCGCATAGGGTTTTATGGTATATCCTCGCCAGTCTGTTCGGACGCCGTTACCATTTTCAAGTGGGATGGAAGAGGCTCCAGGTGCCGCAATTAAGATGCTGGTATCTCCCCCCGTTGGCTGACCAAGGGTCACACCCGAAGTGTGCATTGTGACAGAACCCGCTACACCATAGTTTAGTTGTCGGTAATTATCCGAATAGCTGTAACCGAGATTTGAATTTCCATACGTTCCGCGATAATTCATACTGCTGCTGCCGGTTAATTGATTTTGCCGTGAGTAGCCCTGGCTGACATTCCAGTTTAAATTTTGTTGTTCAAGCAACAGTCCGCTCAAACCGGCCTGTTGTGTCACATTGCCGTGGTTGTCCCGACTGGCGTTGAACGTAGCAAAAACAGTAGACGTATTTCCCGCCATGAGGCGTCCTACAGGCAAAGAGATATTAATGAAAGCGGCCCGATCGCTCCCGTTCAAACCGACGGTATGATTGTAGTTATAAGAAATGGTATAGTTAACCACGCCCAGACTGCTGCTGAATCCAAGCTGTAATGAAGAACTGTCCCCGCCTTTCCAGTATGTTTGTCTGCTACCGTTCAGGTACAGGAACCCCAGACTGCCAAGCCGCTGAGAAATATTGGCCTGAATACGATCCTTTTTACTGTTCCTGAGATTGTAGTAATCACTGTATGCCGGGATGACAGGTTCACCATCAACGTCAACGGTTTCCTGGTCATACAACCAGCCAGACATTCTTTTCAGAGCGGTCTCATCTAATGTATAGAACCCATCCGTCATGTTTCGGTTTCCCGTCAGCATGATGTTGGTTCCCGTCTCCGAGAAAGCCCTTCCATATGTCAGTCGCAAAGCGTGTGCATTATGGTTGGATCCATCGCTGAGGGTGCTTTTAGCCTGGGTAACATCAGCAGATATTCCCCCCCAAGAGTTCATGCTCAGGCCGACCCCTAACGCCAAGGCACGGTAATTCTGCGCATATTGCGTTCCGCCGTAGAGGGTAAAATCCCGGGGAAGTCCCCATAAAATCGTAGCTTGTGCAAAATCAGGGTCGTCATAGCGATCATTAAAACTGCGGTATTTACCTGCCGTGAGGCCATAGCGAACCCGGCCTTCACGCTGTAAGACCGGCACGGTCCCATACGGCACGGTGAAGGATTGCGTCACGCCGCTGGCTTCAGCAACATTCACTTCCAGATCTCCGCTGGAATACATTGGAAACAAATCCGTAATAACAAAATCACCGGGCGAGACGTTAGTCTGATAAATCAAATAGCCATTCTGGCGGATAGTCAGCATGGCATTGGAACTGGCGCTTCCCCTGATCACCGGTGCAAATCCCCTCTGGTTATCAGGATACATACTGTCATCGGTAGACAGTTGAACCCCTCTGTAGCCCAGTGAATCAAATACATCACCGCCGGTGGTGCTGTCTCCTAACGTGAACTGGCTCTTCCACGGAATAATGGCCCGCTCAAGATAGGTCGCGCCGTGTTCCCATGTGGTGTCGCTGCTATTGCCGCTACGGCTCTCAGACCAGGTTCTGTTATCACGAATCCGCAATGGCCCGAGATTGAGTCCGCTGTTTAACATCAAATATTGGCTGCGGCTGTCGCCGTACTGACCGCTATTGTTGCTTCCGCTATAGCTGTAATTGAGTTGCCCCGCAGTGATTCCTTCATCCCAACGTTCAGGGGGGATTTCTCCTCGACTATTATTCCGTAATGCGGCCTGAGGGATACTGATATTGAGGGCCATTTTCTGAAAATCAAAATACGCCCCAGCATTGGGGTATATACTCTGCGGATAAGTACAATTTCCCGCTAGTCCACGGGAGGCTGTGGTACGTAAAACCTCCGGTTTAATATTCAGTATGCTCAGATCGTCGACTGAGAAACATGCCACAAGACCCGTAACATCCTGTTTATCCGCTCTGCCAGAGTTATCTGATGCAATAAAATGGATGCTCCTCCTCGCTATTATTTCACCATTTAGAACAATATCAACCTCATAGGTCCCCGGAGGCTGCCTACCGGCGATGCCTAAATACGATAAATCCGCAACCTCATTCAGTCCGCCTGATATAAGTGAAGGGGGAAAATAAAAATCACTTTCTGCATACACAGACATCACCGTGCCAAAAGGAAAGGTAAGTAAAACAGACAGTACTAAGACACATCTGCTTTTTTGTGGACATGATCCCATTACCGTCACCTACCCGAAGAGGCTTAATTGAATCTGGCAGGCCGCGGAGGGCTTACAGCACCGAAATCATCGATAGTGCTAAATGTTAAATTATTACCCGCATCCCTGGGGAGAGCGACAGTGATCTGCCCTCGCGATGGCACCATTACACTATCTAATGCAGCATTACCCGCTTTGAAGTTGGTAAGAGTAATAAAATAGGGGGATGCGTTTTCAATAATGACACTATTATTACCGTTGCGGCGGAATTGCAACTGTTGAGCGGCTACCTGCGGTGAGGGCGTAAGCCCCGCAGGACGGACAAAAAGTTTTATGCGTGTTACCGCTGCGATGATAAGTGCGTTATGACCTTCAAGCGCTTTTTTATTAACAGAAGGCACACCTTTTACATTGAAATAATAAAGTGTTTCACGGTCCCGTGGCAACTGCTGGCCTGTAAACATCAGACGCAGGATGTTTTCATTTCCGGGGCCGCTAGTGAAAAGCGGTGGCGTTGCAATAAAGTCAGAGCTTCTTCTACCAGCAGCGTCTTCAATCCAGGCCTGAACCAGAAACGTGGTGTCAGTTGATGTATTTCTTATTGAGATGTTTCTTTGCTTCGCATCCTGTGCATAAATAATCCGGGTGCTGTCCAGCATAATGCCCCCGGCCTGAGAGTAAAAGGCAATAACCATAAACAACAAAGGGAATAAACGTCGATAACCTGAACGGGATGCAGTTGACATTGAAAGCCCTCAAATTTTTTAAACTTTCACCCTTGCCAGGGTGAAAGCCGTTTCGAGTCAATTGTAATTTACAACAAATTTCGCGGTGGCATTTGCGCTACCAGGCGTGACGTTTTCCGCAACTGAAATGTATTGTGCAGAGAAACTCATCACGTTAGTTCCTTCAACAATGGTGAAAGCTGGTGTCGCGTTGCTGCCGTCAAAATTGAGCTTAGTACCATTTTGCAAAATTTGCACCCCCACCCCACTCGCAGGCGTTTCACCATCCTCAAGCAGCGCAAGTACCGAAGCATTACCAGAAACAGTCTCACCCGTAAAGGTTACAGTCGCGTTATTAAATGTTTCTGTGCTGCAATTGAGAAGCTGAATATCAAAGTTCACTTCAGAAGTAACAGTTCCCTGGTTCGAGAAAAGCGCTACAGGAATGTCACCCAGAGGAATTGTCTGAGCAGCGGAGCTATTATCTACAACACAGGCATTACTGTTAATTGTACCCATAAAATTAACCACACCGCTGGAGTAATCTGATGCCCAGGCGGATGTTGTGAAAATAAAAGGTGCAAATGCTGTAATTAAAAATGTTTTCTTCATAGTGATGTTACTCCTGATAGATGATACTTAGTCAAATAATTTATTTAGACTCACTTTGCGTTTCGGTTATTGCATCTTATCAGAATGTTTTTTGAGCAACCAGCGCACTAAAATCACCAGTTATTTCTGGAAAGTTAAAATAGAAATACGGATACATGGATATATACATTTTTAGCAGGAGATGCATCGATTAAATTACAGTAACGAACATTTATTTACTCGAGTTGTAAAATAAAAAGATTATCTTGTGGATTAGGCCAGGCAATTCACGAAATCAATATTTAATTCGTTTAATAGTGGTTTAATATAAATTAGAAGAAAGGTGCATTTCAATAAAAAAACGACTATTGCACTATCTGCAGATGTAAAAAAAATGTATGCGGGGTTTATTTGTATGTTGCGATTATTTTGTGCAAGAACCTGGCGATGTACTGTCCTGAAAGCAGAGTAGTGATGGTACGAAGCTGTTGAACAAGGTGGAGTGCTTATCAATTTAAGCGCCAGAACAATAAAAGCCATAATTGAGCTGCCGTCGATTATCAACGCTGGCTATCACTGCGCATGCCTGCTGGCCAGCCTCAAGCAAAACGCATCCGGTCGCCATACTGATGAGAGTTGTACCGCTCCGGCCCCTGAAGCCTTTATTTATCATCATGCCAGGATTATCAGCAATTGTTTATAAATTTTTCTTTAATTGAACAGATAACGATTATTGTCGAATGACGGGTATCATCCTGGATTTATGCACAGCTATGCCTTCGAGAGTAAACGGGAAAACGCCTCGCCAAAAAAACCGGATGGCGCTAACGCTTATCCGGTTTTGAGAGTCTAAACGACTTCCCTCTCCCTTTCAGGCTAAGGGTTCCCCAGCAATTTTTTTAGAAATCGTAACGCAGACGAACCAGGTTCATATCGCCCAGGTTGTCGGTGCTGGAGGTGAACACGTGTTCGTAATCCACACGGAAGCCGTAATCCAGCTGGAAGCTGATACCCACGCCGTTATCGATGCGCTGGTAGTTACGGCCATTCACGTACTGGATACGGTCACCCATGAAGTAAGGCTGGATAGATTTAACCGCGTACTGGCCGATTGGGAATTTGTACCCTGCGAAGTATTCAATACCCCATGCATCACCGGCAAAGTAGTTGTCAGTTGAGATTTTTTTGGTGGTCATAAAGTTCTGATACCAGCCGCCGCCAGCCGAGAAGGTCCAGTTGTCCGGCGTCCAGCTCAGCGCCGTACCCAGGATGTTCTGGTCGTAGGTTTTGCTGTCGCCGTTGTCCGGGTTACGCATTTCGGCACGGGTGTAGTTCCACGCTGTACCCCAGGTCAGTTCATCGGTCAGGTGGTAATCCAGGCCCAGCGAACCGCCGCCTTTACGTTTGTAGCGCAGGCCATTGCCAGGCAGATATTCGCTGTCTTCAAACAGATAAGATGCATAGATGTCCGCATCGCCTACGGTTTTCTTATATTTCAGCATTTTGCGTGAACGGTAAGAACCGTCGTAATCGCCGTTAATGCCGTTACCTGGCGCCTGGCCGATCATGTCGTAGTCCCAGATATCGGTTTTCGCGCCGACCACGTCATAGTAAACGCTGTTCTGTTGACCGAAGGTCAGCGTACCCCAGGTGTCGCTCTTCAGACCGGTGTACAGCATACGGCGAGAGGTGTTATTTGCCCCTTCTGCGTGGTGGCTGTCCCAGTCAAAGAGAGCGGGAATGTTCACACCCAGCTCGTAGTAGCTCACCCAACTGAGGTCGTCAAACAGGGAGTAATCAGCGGCGAAACGGAAACGGGTACCGCCGTCAAAGCCATTACGCTTGTAGCTATTTTTACCGTCGTCGCCGGTCATATTCTGGAACTGCGGACGTATACTGCCGCCAACGGTGAAGTTGAGACGGCTCAGCGGATTACCCGCCTGAGGATCCTGTTTCAGAACGGTGATTTCTGCCTGGGATGCGAAGGACATCAATGCCACTGCCGCGCTGATCGTTGTCGCCAGCGCTGATTTTTTTATAGTCATTATTTTTCCTTAAAAGACACGCTGCTAAATATTTAGCGCGTGAATGTTAACCGGAAACAATCTGGCTGTGTGGGCGGTTTTTTAATGTTTTGTGCGACTAAAGTGAGGGGTATTATCGATTTATGCTACTAAGTGATTACACACCAGTATATAAACCGGTGCGTAATCATCACGGAACAGAACTAACTAACGAACTGACGGAACAGCGCTTTACCTCTTAACAACCGCGTCCCGAGCCAGCCGCCGCACAGTGACAACAACAGCGCACCGAAGACCGGCAGCGTGATCCACAGCCGCCAGTCAGGCTGCCACGGGAAGTCGAATACGCGGGTCTGCAATACCGCCAGCGCCGTCTCCGCGCCGATGGCCGCCACAAGGCCTGCCACCAGCCCCAGCAGAGCAAATTCGCTCCACAGCGTGGCGCGCAGCAGCCGTTTACCGGCGCCCAGTGTGCGGTAGACCACCAGCTCCTGATGACGCTGACGCATGCCAACCTGTACCTGCGCCAGCAGTAACAGTATGCCGCAGATCGTCACCAGCACCACCATCACCTCCAGAGCGCGACTGACCTGCTCCAGCACCTGTCCGACTTGTTTCAGTATCGCGCCGATATCCAGCAGGCTGACCGTCGGGAATTCCCGGTTAAGCTGGGTCAACATACCGTTGCCGTTTTCCCACCGGAAGCTGGTGAGCCAGCTTTGCGGCTGCCCGTCCAGCGCCCCGGCAGGAAAGATGAAGAAGAAGTTTGGCCGCAGGCTTTCCCAGTCTACTTTGCGCAGGCTGGTCACTTTAGCGCTAAAGTCCTGCGTATCGCCGGTAAAGGTCACGCTATCTCCCAGCTTGACGTTCAGCCGCTTCGCCAGCCCCTCTTCCATCGATACCTCACCCGCTTTTGGCGGCCAGGTCCCTGCGGTAATCGGGTTGTGGTCTGGTCGTGTCTCCTGCCAGGTCAGATTCAGTTCCCGGTTGAGCGATTCGTCCTTGTTGCCCTCTGTCGTCTGGCCGTTGATTTGCGTCAGACGCGCCCGCACGATGGGGTAGAACGACTCTGGCACAATCTGGTGCTCTGACAGGAAGCCTTTTAACGGCGTTACCTGCTCAGGGGCGATATTGATGAGGAAATAGTTCGGGCTTTCCGGCGGAAGTTGCTGTTGCCAGCGATCCAGCAGATCCCCGCGCAGGACCAGCAGAAGCGCCAGCAGCATAAACGACAGTGAAAATGCTGAAAGCTGGCTCAGCGTTGACCATGGCTGATGCAGCAACCGGTTGACCGCTAAGCGCACGGGCAGTGACTTAACGGTCAGCCTTCTCAGCACGTTAAGTAATATCCAGCCCAGCACGCCGCATAGCAGCGCTAATACTACTGCGCCCGCCAGAACGGCCCACAGTAGCGTGCTGCCCCCCATCAGCCAGGCCAACAGGCCAACCGCGACGGCAATAATCACCGGCAGGTAAAACTTCAGTGGCCAGACGTTGGCGACCACGTCCCGGCGAAGCACGCGTAGCGGCTGCGTCGCCAGCAACAGACGATAAGGGCGTAACCCCACCAGCAGCGAAATCACCGTCATCGCCCCAATGGCCCACAGCCAAGGCCATAGGCTGGCAGGCGGCAACGCGGCAGGCAGCACTGGCTTAAGCAGCACCATCAGCAGCTTTTCAAACAGCAGCCCTATCGCCCCGCCGGTGATGGCCGACAGGGCCAGTACCATCAGCCACTGGCCGACAATTAACTTACGCAGCTGCGCCCGGCCCGCGCCGAGCGTTTTGAGGATCGCCACCAGATCGTAGCGGCTGCGGCAATAGTGCCCCATTGCCACGGCAACCGCCGCCACGGCCAGCAGCAGCGTTAGCAGCGCGGACAGCAGCAGAAACTGCTGAGAGCGCTCAAGCGATTTACCCAGCGCCCCATCATCCTGCTCCAGCCCGTACCAGCGATGCTCCGGCTTCAACTGCGGCTGAAGCCATTTTTCGTATGCATCCAGTTGGGCTGGCGTTCCGCCAAATTTATAGCGCCAGGTCACGCGGCTACCGGGCTGAACGGCATCGGTTTTGGCCACATCGGCGTTATTCATCAGTAAACGTGGCGCGAGCTGGAAGGGGTTAAAACCTGAGTCAGGTTCCTGTACCACTTCTCCGGCAATTTTGAGCGTGGCGTCGCCAACATCGATGTTGTCACCCGTTTTCAGGTTCAGCAGCGCCATCAGACGCGGCGCCAGCAGCACCGTGCCGGATGTCGGTTTCAGCCCCGGTGGGCTGGTCTGCAATGCGCCATACATCGGGTAGATATCATCAACGGCTTTCACACTGGCAAGCTGCGGCGTGTCGCCTGCGAAGGTCATGGTCTGAAAACTAATCTGCTCCCCGACCTTCAGCCCCCGTTTACGCGCTTCATCAATCCAGCCCGGTGGGACGGCACGCGAGCTTTGTAACGTCCGGTCACCCGCCATGAACTCCCGGCTTTGCTGGCTTAGCCCTTTTTCCATTCGATCGCTGACGCTCCCCAGCGCCAGCACGCAGGCGACGGCCAGGCTTAACGCCATCCAGACAATCAGCAGCGAGGGCGAGCGCCACTCGCGCCAGAACCAGCGGGCAATCATGTTTCCTCCTGAAGCGTTCCGTTCACCAGACGCAGGCGGCGGTCACAACGGGCCGCGAGCTGTGGATCGTGGGTGACCAGAATCAGCGTAGTGCCATGCTCACGGTTGAGCGAAAACAGCAGGTCGGCGATTTTGTCCCCGGTTTTACGGTCCAGGTTACCGGTGGGTTCATCGGCAAACAGCACTTCTGGTCGCCCGTTAAACGCTCGGGCCAGGGCGACGCGCTGTTGCTCGCCGCCGGAAAGCTGCGCCGGAAGATGGTCGAGACGTTTGCCCAGACCCAGTTGTTCCAGTAACGCTTTTGCATGTTCACGGCTTTCACGGGTGTTGTCGCCGCGCAGCAGCCCCGGCAACTCTACGTTCTCCAGCGCGTTCAGGGTCGGGATAAGCATAAAAGACTGAAAGACAAAACCAATGTGTCTGGCACGCAGCGCGGCACGGGCCTCTTCACCAAGCTGGTGGAGCGGCTGGCCCACGAGGTGGACTTCCCCACTGCTACCGTCATCCAGCCCGGCCAGAATCGCCAGCAGCGTGGACTTACCAGAACCAGATTCGCCAATCAACGCGATGGTTTCAGCGCGTTTGACAACGAGTTCAACTCCGGTGAGGATGGACAACTCGTGTTCTCCCTGACCGACGGACTTCTTAAGATGATGAACTTCAATAATGTTTTCCGCTGGCATTTGCCCTTCCTGTTTTTGATTCTGATGACCTTCCGCGCGGCGGCGGCGGATACAATACTGGTGCTTGGCGACAGCCTGAGCGCAGGTTATCGCATGGCCGCCAGTGCGGCCTGGCCTGCTCTGCTTAATGATAAATGGCAAAGCAAGACAACAGTGATAAATGGCAGCATCAGCGGCGATACCTCGCAACAGGGATTGTCTCGCCTGCCAGCCTTACTCGAACAGCATCAACCGCGTTGGGTGCTGGTCGAGCTGGGGGGGAACGATGGCCTGCGCGGCTTCCAGCCTCAGCAAACCGAACAAACCCTGCGCACAATTTTGCAGAAAATTAAGGCAGCCAACGCGCAACCGCTGATGATGCAAATTCGCCTGCCCGCCAACTATGGTCGCCGATATAATGAGGCCTTTAGCGCGATCTACCCTAAGCTTGCCAAAGAGTTTGATATTCCGCTGCTGCCATTTTTCATGGAGGAGGTCTATCTGAAACCCCAATGGATGCAAGAGGATGGTATTCACCCCAATCGCGATGCTCAGCCGTTTATTGCCGACTGGATGGCAACCCGGCTGGCACCCTTAGTTAACCATGACTCCTGATTAAGCGGAGATCCTGACAGGTAAAGTTATGCAAAAATCGGTCTTAATTACAGGATGTTCCAGCGGAATTGGCCTTGAGAGCGCTCTGGAACTCAAACGACAGGGATTTTGGGTGCTGGCGGCCTGCCGCAAGCCCGAAGATGTCGAGAGTATGCAAGGCAAAGGGCTGACCGGCATATTGCTGGATCTGGATTCCCCCGAAAGCATTGAACGCGCCGCCGCCGACGTCATTGCCCTGACCGGTAACCGACTGTTTGGTCTGTTCAATAATGCCGGTTTCGGCCTGTATGGCCCACTGCAAACCATTAGCCGTGAACAGCTGGAACAACAGTTTTCCGCCAACTTTTTTGGCGTGCATCAATTGACCATGCGCTTGCTTCCCGCCATGGTGCCGCACGGCGAGGGCCGCATTGTCATGACCTCCTCAGTCATGGGGCTGATCTCCACGCCGGGGCGTGGCGCTTACGCCGCCAGTAAATATGCTTTAGAGGCATGGTCCGATGCCCTGCGCATGGAACTGCGCCACAGCGGCATTAAGGTGAGCCTGATTGAACCCGGGCCTATTCGCACCCGTTTCACTGAAAACGTTAACCAGACGCAATCGGATAAACCAGTCGAAAATCCGGGTATCGCCGCACGTTTTACCCTCGGCCCCGAAGCGGTTGTCGCCAAAGTGCGTCATGCATTTGAGAGTGAGTACCCCAAAATGCGCTACCCGGTTACGCTGGTGACCCATGCGGTTGGCTGGTTAAAACGCCTGCTACCGGGCCGGATGATGGACAAAATTTTACACGGTTGAGTTGAAGCGTCGCCGCTCACCCCCATGTAAAGATCAAACTGATAAAAGAGAATGCCGTATGTCCATACAGAATATCGTCAATATTAATGAAGCTAACCTGCAACAGACGCTCGAACAGTCGATGGCGCAGCCGGTGCTGTTTTACTTTTGGTCTGAACGTAGCCAACACTGCCTTGAACTGACGCCTGTGCTAGAACGTCTGGCCGCGCAATACGCTGGCCAGTTCATTCTCGCCAAACTGGATTGCGATGCTGAACCGATGGTCGCGTCTCAGTTTGGCCTGCGCGCTATCCCAACGGTGTACCTTTTCCAGAACGGTCAACCTGTTGATGGCTTCCAGGGGCCGCAACCGGAAGAGGCAATCCGCGCCCTGCTGGATAAAGTCCTGCCACGCGAAGAAGAGCTGAAAGCGCAGGAAGCGATGGCGCTGATACAGGAAGGCAAATACGATGAGGCACTGCCACTGCTGAAAGAGGCATGGCAGTTGTCTAACCAGGATAGCCAGATTGGCCTGCTGCTGGCGGAAACACAAATTCAACTGCACCGCTCAGACGATGCCGAAGCCGTGCTGAAAACCATTCCTCTGCAGGATCAGGACACCCATTATCAAGGCCTGGTGGCGCAAATTGAATTGCTGAAACAGGCGGCGGATACGCCAGAAATTCAGCTGCTTCAGCAGCAGGTCGCTGATCATCCTGCCGATGCGTCGCTTGCCAGCCAGCTGGCGCTGCAACTGCACCAGGTTGGGCGTAATGAAGAGGCGCTGGAACTGCTGTTCGGCCATCTGCAGAAAGATCTGGCTGCCGCCGACGGCCAGGCGCGTAACATGTTCCAGGAGATCCTGACCGCGCTGGGTACCGGTGATGCGCTGGCGTCGAAATACCGCCGTCAGCTTTACGCGCTGCTCTATTGATCCCACAAGCCCGGTAGCGTTCGCGCTTACCGGGCCTCTCGTCCACCGCCCAAACGTCTTATCTTTTCATTGTTGCCGTCACCGCTCACTTATTGAATACATTTTACACTTTTGGTTTACAGTTTACGCTGTGACATGGCTGTCACTTCCGCACCCTGAGTTTAGAACCTTCGTTAAAGTGGTGTTAAACTCTACGCGCGACACAATAAGGAAGTATAAGAATGTCTAACAAACACACTTTTTATGAGTTTTACGATCTCGAACCCGGCGTGAAAACAATAGACCAACTGCTTGCGGCAATCGCGTCTGAATCCATTACCGCCTACGTGTTTGGCGGCGAACTGGTAAGGTTCGTTAAAGGGCTGCTTAAGATGAAGCCTGTTATTCAGCTTAAGAATTGCCGCTTTGCCTTCGACGATGGCACTCGTTTTGTTGAAATAGACAGCAAAGGGAATGTCAAAGAGTTTGAACCCGGTAATGTTCCTGGCTGGTTCCAGTCTCCAGGTGAGTTTGCCCGCGGGCAATGGCTCGTCAACCATGACTTTGCGGATCTCATGACGCCGGAATTTATCAGTGCCTTTATCGAGCGTTTCCCGGACGCTAAGAAAAGACGTGAACACGCAAATCTGCTGTTTGACCTGCAGCTCAGCAGGATAACCACAGCACCCACCCACCCTACGGCGCGAAGAACTGGCAATATTCAGGGTAAAACCACAAAACCTAAAGTCACCGATCTGCAGTCATTTGAACTTTTCAGTCAGTTTTACGAGCGGATGCAAACCGCCGTTAACGCCGATCAGTTTCCCACCCTGCAGATCCTGACGGGTCACGAATCGGCTACTGAAGCGCCAACCTCTCTGAAAGGCGCAGTTCGCACCTGGTTTAAAGGCATTACAGGGCAATTGCCGCCCAATAACAAACGCGTGGGGGCTGGCAATGCGGAGCTTTTCTGCGCGCCAGTTCGTGAACAGCTGCAGCAGGTAGAAGAGATTGGCCTTGAGCTTTACTATCAGGGGCTGTCGAAAGCTATCGCTGATGCGGGCGAAGATGCGCTTATTGCAGACTTTACTTACAGTTATCGCTAAACCACACGCTCGCCCCGCGCAGATGCGGGGCATTTTACTCTTCGATGTTCGCATCCCACCTGTTTAAAGGGGCGAATTTCAGCCCGATAGCCGATATACTGATGAACAACAAACCCGCAATTTTTTTGCTATAGCATGCAAAACAGGAGGTTTTAATGCTCATCGTTGTTCCTGTCCTTATCTTCGTTGCGCTGGTTATCGTGGCCGCAGGCGTCAAAATTGTCCCACAGGGTTATCAGTGGACCGTTGAACGTTTCGGCCGCTACACCAATACGCTTCAGCCCGGCTTGAGCCTGATTGTTCCTTTTATGGACCGTATTGGCCGTAAAATCAACATGATGGAGCAGGTGCTGGATATCCCTTCCCAGGAGATCATCTCCAAAGACAACGCCAACGTTACCATTGATGCGGTGTGCTTTATTCAGGTTATCGATGCGCCGAAAGCGGCGTATGAAGTCAGCAACCTTGAGCTGGCTATCGTCAACCTTACGATGACTAACATCCGTACCGTGCTCGGTTCCATGGAGCTGGACGAGATGCTTTCCCAACGCGACAGCATTAACACCCGCCTGCTGCACATTGTTGATGAGGCAACCAACCCGTGGGGGATCAAAGTCACGCGTATTGAGATCCGCGACGTGCGTCCCCCGGCGGAGCTGATCTCCTCCATGAACGCCCAGATGAAAGCCGAGCGAACCAAGCGTGCCTATATTCTGGAAGCCGAAGGGGTACGTCAGGCCGAAATCCTGAAAGCGGAAGGTGAAAAACAGTCGCAGATCCTCAAAGCTGAAGGCGAACGTCAGTCGGCATTCTTACAGGCAGAAGCGCGTGAACGTTCGGCGGAAGCTGAAGCCCGGGCCACTCAAATGGTTTCAGAAGCCATTGCCGCCGGTGATATCCAGGCGGTGAACTACTTCGTTGCGCAAAAATATACCGATGCCCTGAAAGAGATTGGTTCGGCGAATAACAGCAAAGTGGTCATGATGCCGCTCGATGCCAGCAGCCTGATGGGCGCGATTGGCGGGATCGCCGAACTGATTAAAGACAGCGGCAACGAGCGTAAGAGATGATGATCGCGCTGATTGTTGCTCATCCTCATGCCTTCTGGCTAAGCCTCGGCGGCTTATTGCTGGCAGCCGAGATGCTTGGCGGCAACGGTTATCTGCTCTGGAGCGGTATCGCGGCGGTGATCACCGGGCTGCTGGTCTGGCTGCTTCCCCTTGACTGGGCATGGCAGGGCGCCCTGTTTGCCGCGCTCACGCTGGTGGCCGCATGGTTATGGTGGCGCTGGTTAAACAAACGCGTAAAGGCGCAGAAGCCAGCAGATGCGCATCTCAACCAGCGGGGACGGCAAATCATCGGGAAGCATTTTACGCTTGAGACGACGCTGGTGAACGGCCGCGGCCACATGCGCGTGGGCGACAGCTCGTGGCCCGTGGTGGCCGACGATGATCTTAACGCCGGGACGCGGGTCGAGGTCATCGCCATCGAGGGGATTACGCTACGCGTCAAAGCCTGTTAGGCATTCGCCTTACGATGACAGCAGCCGGAAAGATTATCGATGATCGGGCAATCGGCGCTGTCATCCCCCGGGCACGACGCCGCCAGCCCGAGTAACTGCTCGCGCATGGCCTGCAGTTCCACAATGTGGCGTTCAATTTCCGCAACTTTTTCCAGCGTACGCTTTTTGACATCGGCACTGTGGCGCTGCGGATCGTTAAACAGGTTAACCAGCTCGCCACACTCTTCCAGGTTAAAACCCACTTGCCTCGCCTGTCGCAGTAACGTCAGTTCATCAAGATGGCGTTGCGTATAACTGCGATAACCATTTTCGCTGCGCAGCGGTGGTGTCACCAGCCCCTTCTCTTCATAAAAGCGAATCGCTTTGCTGGTTAACCCGGTTTTTTTTGCCACATCACTGATATTCACTTTCCACCCTTGACCTTCCCCTTGATGGAAGGTTTACCCTTCATTACAGTTAACGAAAAGCATCACACTGGTCAATCACGGATCGGATCATTATACGGGAGTTATGCTATGTCTCACACTATCGACCTGACGCTGGACGGCCTCTCGTGCGGCCACTGCGTCAAACGCGTTAAAGAAAGCCTGGAGCAGCGCCCTGACGTTGAAAGCGCTGATGTAACTATCGAACATGCCGCCGTCACTGGTAGCGCCAGCGCCGATGCGCTGATTGATACGATTAAACAGGCTGGATATGGCGCGGCAGTAAGCCACCCAAAGGCTAAACCGCTGGCAGAATCATCACTCCCGTCGGAAGCACTGACAGCGGCCACTCCTGAGCTTCCGGTAGCGGATAACGTTGATGACAGCCAACAGTTGTTAATCAACGGCATGAGCTGCGCCAGCTGCGTCTCCCGGGTACAAAATGCCTTACAGGCTGTACCGGGTGTGGCACAGGCACGGGTGAATCTTGCAGAACGCACTGCGCTGGTGATGGGCAGCGCCTGTGCCGCCGACTTAGTCCAGGCCGTTGAGAAGGCGGGTTACGGCGCTGAGGCCATTGAGGATGACGTTAAACGCCGCGAGCGCCAGCAGGAAACCGCTATCGCCACCCTGAAACGCTTCCGCTGGCAGGCGATTGTCGCGCTGCTGGTCGGGGCTCCGGTGATGGTCTGGGGCATGCTCGGTGACAACATGATGGTTACCGACGACAACCGCACGCTGTGGCTGGTGATTGGGGCGATCACGCTTGCGGTAATGGTCTTTGCCGGGGGGCATTTTTACACCAGCGCCTGGAAAAGCCTTAAAAACCGCGCGGCGACGATGGACACCCTGGTCGCGCTCGGTACCGGTGCGGCATGGCTTTACTCGATAAGCGTTAATCTCTGGCCGCAGTGGTTTCCGATACAAGCCCGCCACCTCTACTATGAAGCGAGCGCGATGATTATCGGCCTGATTAACTTAGGCCATATGCTCGAAGCGCGTGCCCGTCAGCGCTCGTCGAAAGCGCTGGAAAGATTACTCGATTTAACCCCGCCTACCGCACGTATGGTGACGGACGAGGGAGAAAAAAGCGTCCCGCTGGCTAATGTTCAGCCCGCAATGACGCTGCGCCTGACCACGGGCGATCGCGTTCCCGTTGACGGCGAGATAACCCAGGGCGAAGCCTGGTTTGATGAAGCGATGCTGACCGGAGAGCCTCTCCCGCAGCAGAAAACCCCGGGCGATACCGTTCATGCCGGCACGGTGGTGCAGGACGGTAGCGTGCTGTTCCGCGCCAGCGCGGTGGGTCGCCATACTACGCTGTCACGTATTATTCCCATGGTGCGCCAGGCGCAGAGCAGTAAACCGGCAATCGGCCAGCTAGCCGACAGAATTTCCGCCATTTTTGTTCCGGTCGTGGTTGTGATTGCGCTGCTGAGCGCGGCGATCTGGTACTTTTTCGGCCCGGCGCCGCAGATTGTTTATACCCTGGTGATTGCCACCACAGTGCTGATTATCGCCTGTCCTTGTGCACTGGGCCTTGCCACGCCGATGTCGATTATCTCCGGTGTGGGGCGTGCCGCCGAGTTTGGCGTGCTGGTCCGTGATGCCGATGCCCTGCAGCGCGCCAGCACGCTCGACACACTGGTGTTTGATAAAACCGGCACGCTGACAGAGGGAAAACCGCAGGTCGTGGCGGTGCATACCGCTGCTATTTCGCAAGCGGATGCGCTGCGTCTCGCCGCCGCGCTGGAGCAAGGATCCAGCCATCCCCTGGCGCGCGCCATTATCGAAAAAGCTGAAAATAGCCAACTGCCACAGGTGAGCAACTTCCATACCCTGCGTGGGCTGGGCGTCAGCGGTGAAGCCGAGGGACACAGCCTGCTGCTGGGCAACAAGGCGTTGCTGAATGAAAACGGGGTAAACACCTCCGCCCTGGAAAGCGAACTGAATTCACAGGCATCGCAGGGGGCAACCCCGGTGCTGCTCGCCGTAGACGGCAAAGCCGCCGCGCTGTTAGCCGTTCGCGACCCGCTGCGCCGGGACAGCGTGGATGCCCTGAAACGCCTGCACGGCGCGGGTTACCGGCTGGTGATGTTAACCGGGGATAACCCAACCACCGCCCTCGCCATCGCTAAAGAAGCGGGGATTGATGAGGTGATTGCGGGCGTGCTGCCGGACGGTAAAGCCGACGCCATCAAGAGACTGCAAAGCGAGGGCCGACAGGTCGCGATGGTCGGTGACGGTATCAACGATGCGCCAGCGCTGGCGCAGGCAGAGGTCGGTATTGCGATGGGGGGCGGAAGTGATGTCGCCATCGAGACGGCGGCCATTACGCTGATGCGTCACAGCCTGATGGGCGTTGCGGATGCGCTGGCGATAGCAAAAGCCACGCTGCGCAATATGAAGCAAAACCTGCTGGGGGCATTCATCTACAACGCGTTCGGCATCCCGATTGCTGCCGGTATTTTGTGGCCACTGACCGGCACGTTGCTGAACCCGGTGGTGGCAGGAGCCGCGATGGCGCTTTCGTCTATCACCGTGGTGAGTAATGCGAACCGACTGCTGCGGTTTAAACCGAAGGATTGAACCTTCTTCGCCTACGCGCTAGCATGATCTTTTCCATTCAGGGAGTGCGTATGAGTCTGTTTAATCGTGTAAAAGCGTCGTTTCGCGCACTCTTCCCCCGTCGCTATGCCTGGCCCGGTATGGATATCTCACTGCCGGGAGGACAACATCTCCATCTGGTCGGCAGCATCCATATGGGCACCCAGGATATGTCTCCCCTGCCATCCGGGCTAATAACACTGTTAAAAAGCGCCGATGCCCTGGTCGTTGAGGCTGATATTTCCGGGCATGCCTCGCCGTTTGCGGGGCTTGAAAGCGATCGCTCTCTGGCAGAACGTCTTAGCGATACGCAGCTCGCAAAGCTGACGCGCGTCGCCGATGAAACCGGCGTGTCGCTGTACATGCTCGATACCCTGCCGCTATGGCAAATTGCCATGGTAATGCAGGCGACGCAGGCGCAACGTCTGGGATTACGCGGAGATTATGGAATTGATTATCAGTTATTGAATGCCGCCAGGGCGCGTAAAATACCGGTTATTGAGCTGGAAGGGACGGACAGCCAGGTAGCCCTGCTGCGAGAGCTTCCCGATGATGGCCTGATGCTGCTGGATGATACCCTGACTCACTGGCACACCAACGCCCGTCTGCTGCAGACCATGATAGGCTGGTGGCTGGATGCGCCCCCGACAGACAGTACGCTGACGTTACCCTCTACCTTCAGTGAATCTTTGTACGATGTGCTCATGAACGAGCGCAATCAGGCCTGGCAGTACCGGCTACAGGCTTTGCCTGCCGGACATTACGTTGTTGCGGTGGGGGCATTACATTTATACGGTGAAGGGAATTTGCCGTCACTGCTGAAATAAAAAAATGGCCAATATCGCTATTGGCCCGTCAAAGAGGAATTTCATCGTTTTTATTATGCCGAAGGTGACCTTCGGTTGAGCCGATTGTCGCTCAAAGTGACCATTACTGCCAATACTAATGCGCAAGATGGTGCTATTTTTTAGACAAATGTCAGGCGTATGCTGTCAACATAAATTGTCTGCCGTAAGAAGGATAGCTATGACTCCCGCCGTTAAATTACTCGAAAAAAACAAAATATCTTTCAAAATCCACACTTATGATCATGACCCGCATGAAACCAACTTTGGTGATGAGGTCGTGCGTAAACTGGGGCTGAGTGCCGACCAGGTTTATAAAACGCTGCTGGTGGCAATAAATGGCGATATGAAGCAGCTTGCCGTCGCCATCACGCCCGTTGCCGGACAACTGGATCTCAAGAAAGTGGCAAAGGCGCTGGGGGCCAAAAACGTTGATATGGCGGACCCGATGGTTGCGCAGCGCACCACGGGCTACCTGGTGGGCGGGATCAGCCCGTTAGGTCAGAAAAAACGCCTGCCGACGCTGATTGATGCGCCATCACAGGCATTCGGGACAATGTATGTTTCAGGCGGCAAACGCGGGCTGGATATCGAACTGGCACCAGGGGATTTGGCAAAAATGCTGGATGCAATGTTTGCGGATATCGCGCGCAGAGAGTGAGAGATGTGCCCGGTGGCGCGACGACCGGGCAGCAAAAAATGCGCTACTGCCAGCTCACTTCGCCTTTCGGCTCAAGCGCATTCGCATCGATCGGTGAATGTTGCTCAATGTACTGTTTGAGCACTTCGGCATCAATATAGCCGGTATTCACATAGCCCGGTTTGTTATCAAGATGCGGATAACCATCCCCGCCGGTGGCATTGAAGTTTAAGGTTGCTATGCGGTAAGTTTTCGCAGGATCAACGGGCTCGCCTTTGATTTTGAGATCGTTAAGCTTGCCGTCTTTGGCCACAAAGCTGACGTTGGCAAACTGCGGATAGGCTCCGGAGTCTGGCTTCATCTGCGCGACGGCGGTCAGGTACTCAATCACCTCTTTACCGCTCATATCGGCATACACCACCAGGTTACCAAACGGCTGAACCTTCAGCACATCTTTGTAGGTAATATTGCCCTCGTCGATGGCGTCACGAATACCGCCGCCGCTCATCACGCCGAAGTCAGCGCCAGTACGCGCCATTTGTGCCGCCAGCAACAGTTGGCCCATATTGGTCTGCACGAAACGAACCTTGCTGCGATCCCCTTCAAGACGACCAGTCAGCGTGCCGATTTTCGCCTCAAGCTGCGCTTTGCCCTTATTCTGGAAGGGGGTCAGCAATGAGAGCATCTGCGGGTTTTCTGCGATTTCTGGGGTATAAAGTATGCGCTCACTTTTTCCGTCCGGATAAACCACCTTCTTCTTCAGGTTAACCGGAATAAGCTGATAATGCACCAGCTTCGTCTCACCGTTACGGAACTCAAAATCGGCACGGCCCACGTATTTTCCCCACTCGTGGGCCTGTACAATCCAGATACCGTTCTGACGGTCTGGCGCGCACGGCGTACCGGGGACATAATCCACCTGTTTTTTATTCTCTGCCGCCATGCACACTGGGTTTTGTGAGTGACCGCCCACAATCATCGCCAGCGAGCCTGCTGGCAGGCTGCGCGCCATCTCCACGTCGCCCGGCGCATTTGAGCCGTGTTCACCGTTATCGTAGTGGCCCATGTGGGTGATGGCGATAATCATATCCGGCTTTTCATTTTGCTGTAATTCCTGAATAACCCGCTTCGCTTCGTCTGCCGGTTTGCGAAATTCGATATCGTCGAAGAATTCAGTATTACCCATTTTTGCCGTGTCGTCGGTGGTTAATCCCATGACCGCAATGTTCAGATCCTGACGTTTGAACAGCGCCCATGGCTTAAACAGACGTTCGCCGGTGCTTTTCTGATAAATATTGGCGGAAAGAAACGGGAATTTAGACCATTTTTCCTGCTGGCGCAGAACGGTTAATGGATTATCAAACTCATGGTTGCCTACGGCCATGGCATCATAGCCAATCAGATTCATACCGCGAAAATCAGGTTCTGCATCCTGGAGATCGGACTCTGGTACGCCAGTATTGATATCCCCCCCCGACAGCAGCAGTACGCTCCCCCCGTCTGCCGCCACCTCTTTACGAATGCCATCCACCAGCGTTTTCTGCGCCGACAGGCCATATTCGCCGTATTCACTGCGCCAGAAATGACCATGATGATCGTTGGTATGCAGGATGGTGATTTTATAGGTTTTATCTTTTTCATACGCCTGTGCGGGCAGGCTTGCCAGCCCACAGGCGGCTATCAGCGCCAGAGCGACGCCACGTTTTATTATTTTCATCTTCTCTCTCCCTGCCCCATAGACAAACGCAAAATTACAGTGACTGCCAACAATAGACAAATATGTTTTCAGAATTGCGACTTTCTTCAAATGCCGCAGACGGGTATCTTAGTCGGATAATAATTACACTCTGCATTTATGACAACTCACAACGTGGTATCTATGGCAACCAGTGAATCAACCCAACCTATTTCAGGCACGCCAGCAGCGTCACCGGAATCTCGTACCTCCTTTAAAGTACTGGGGGCAATCAGTCTTTCTCATCTGCTCAATGATATGATCCAGTCGTTGATCCTGGCCATATACCCGCTTCTGCAGGCCGAATTTTCCCTAACTTTTGTGCAAATTGGGATGATTACGCTGACCTTCCAGCTGGCCTCCTCGCTGCTGCAGCCGGTCGTCGGGTACTGGACGGATAAATATCCGATGCCGTGGTCGCTGCCGATTGGCATGTGCTTTACTTTAAGCGGGCTGGTGCTGCTGGCGATGGCAGGCAGTTTTGAGACAGTGCTGGTTGCCGCCGCGCTGGTGGGGACTGGCTCTTCGGTCTTTCACCCTGAATCATCGCGCGTGGCGCGCATGGCTTCCGGTGGCCGCCACGGGCTGGCTCAGTCGCTCTTCCAGGTGGGCGGTAACCTCGGTAGCTCACTCGGGCCGTTGCTGGCAGCGGTGATCATCGCCCCTTACGGCAAAGGCAACGTGGCGTGGTTTGTACTGGCCGCCCTGCTGGCGATTGTGGTGCTGGCGCAGATCAGCCGCTGGTATGCCGCGCAGCACCGGGTGAATAAAGGAAAACCTAAAGCAGTGGTGGTCAATCCCCTGCCACAGAACAAGATTGTTTTGGCTGTTTCCGTGCTGCTGGTGCTGATTTTCTCAAAATACTTTTATATGGCGAGCATCAGCAGCTATTACACCTTTTATTTAATGCAAAAATTCGGATTATCGGTACAAAATGCCCAGTTCCACCTGTTTGCGTTTCTTTTTGCCGTCGCAGCCGGCACTTTGATAGGCGGGCCGGTAGGGGATAAGATCGGACGTAAATACGTTATTTGGGGCTCTATCCTCGGCGTGGCGCCATTTACCCTCATTTTGCCCTACGCGAGCCTTGAATGGACGGGGATTTTGACGGTGATTATTGGTTTTATTCTCGCCTCCGCGTTTTCCGCCATTCTGGTCTATGCCCAGGAGCTGTTGCCGGGCCGAATCGGAATGGTTTCCGGGCTGTTCTTCGGTTTCGCCTTCGGCATGGGTGGCCTCGGCGCAGCAGTGTTAGGGATGGTTGCCGATAACACCAGCATCTTCCTGGTCTATAAAATCTGTGCTTTCCTGCCACTTCTCGGGATGTTGACCATATTCCTGCCTGACAACCGTCATAAAGCGTAGTTTAAGGGTCGCTAAAGTTTAACTTTGGCGACCCGTCGACCTGATGCTATAAGGGTTTCTTCTCGCTCCCCCGTCAAATTTCTCATAATCTGCTATTTTTTCACGATTATTGCTGTTTTATTCAAACTTCAATAATTATTCATAAACATAAGAGCAAAAATTGTCATAAACTGTAACTCGGCTTTTGGTTTTATCGCCAAAATGGAACACTCACTACCAAAGGAGACGGAATGCACCACGCCACACCGCTTATCACCACCATTGTTGGTGGACTTGTGCTCGCTTTTATCCTTGGCATGATTGCCAATAAACTGCGTATTTCTCCTCTTGTAGGCTATTTGTTGGCGGGTGTTCTGGCGGGTCCGTTTACGCCAGGTTTCGTGGCGGATACCAAACTGGCTCCTGAACTGGCGGAATTAGGCGTGATTCTGCTGATGTTTGGCGTGGGTCTGCATTTCTCACTGAAGGATCTGATGGCGGTAAAGTCGATCGCCATACCAGGCGCTATCGCCCAGATAGGGGTGGCGACGCTGCTGGGGATGGCGCTTTCGGCAATGCTTGGCTGGTCACTGATGACCGGTATCGTTTTTGGTCTGTGTCTCTCCACCGCCAGTACCGTGGTATTACTGCGTGCGCTTGAAGAGAGACAGTTGATAGACAGCCAGCGCGGACAAATCGCGATTGGCTGGCTGATTGTTGAAGATTTGGTAATGGTATTAACGCTGGTCCTGCTCCCTGCCATCGCCGGTATGATGGAAAAAGAGAACGTTGGCTTCGCCTCGCTGGCGCTGGATATGAGTATCACCATCGGTAAAGTTGTGGCCTTTATCGCCCTTATGATGCTGGTGGGCCGCCGTCTGGTGCCGTGGATCATGTCGCGCAGTGCAGCGACCGGCTCCCGTGAGCTGTTTACGCTCTCGGTCCTCGCGCTGGCGCTGGGGATTGCCTTTGGTGCCGTTGAGCTGTTTGATGTCTCCTTTGCGCTGGGCGCGTTCTTCGCCGGAATGGTGTTGAACGAATCCGAACTGAGCCACCGCGCCGCACACGATACCCTGCCGCTACGCGATGCATTCGCCGTGCTGTTCTTCGTCTCCGTCGGAATGCTGTTTGATCCGCTGGTCCTGATCCAGCAGCCGCTGGCCGTGCTGGGCACCCTGGCAATCATCATCTTTGGTAAGTCGGCCGTCGCCTTCTTCCTGGTCCGCATGTTTGGTCACTCGCCGCGCACGGCGCTGACCATCGCCGCCAGTCTGGCGCAAATTGGTGAATTCGCCTTTATCCTGGCGGGCCTGGGTATGGCGCTGAACCTGCTGCCGCAGGCGGGGCAAAACCTGGTGCTGGCGGGGGCAATCCTGTCGATTATGCTGAACCCGGTCCTGTTTGCGCTGCTGGAAAAATACCTCGATAAAACCGAAACGCTCGAAGAGCAGACGCTGGAAGAGGCCATTGAAGAAGAGAAACAAATCCCGGTGGATATTTGCAACCACGCGTTACTGGTGGGCTTTGGCCGCGTAGGGAGTCTGCTCGGTGAAAAGCTGATGGCGCAGGGTATTCCGCTGGTAGTCATTGAGACCTCCCGCACGCGCGTCGACGAGCTGCGCGAGCGTGGCATTCGTGCCGTGCTGGGTAATGCGGCTAATGAAGAAATTATGAACCTAGCGCATCTCGACTGCGCTCGCTGGCTGCTGCTGACCATCCCGAACGGCTATGAAGCGGGTGAGATTGTCGCCTCTGCGCGCGCGAAGTGCCCCAGTATCGAGATTATCGCCCGGGCGCATTATGACGACGAGGTAGAGTACATTACCGAGCGAGGGGCAGACCAGGTGGTGATGGGTGAACGCGAGATTGCAAACACAATGCTGACGCTGCTGGAGAAGCCGCCGGTTGAAGAGGCGGTGACGGGCTGAGTGTACTGATCACCGGAACGAACCGGGATCAAACGGCTATAAACGGGAATTGGTGGGATACACCCTTGATTGATGCGGCCAGGCTAGTGCAAAACTGGCGGGCCGCTTTACTTTTCCAGTTCACAAACAATTTTAGATCACTTCATGCCACGGCGCATTTTTGACAGATAACACGCGATCACCGCGGCTGATCTCAAGTTACGTGTCAAACGATCGCAATTTATGTGCCGCGCTACACTGAATTTTGTGCGCTCTGGCCCCCTCACCCCACCAGGGGAGAGAGGGCCATCTTTTACCTTTCCCAGTACGCCTCTTCCAGGCTATCTTCCCGTTCAGGCAGGCCTCGCGTTAAGCGTGGGGAGTGCTGGTTTAATACCTGATAACTGACGCGGTTTGCGTATTTACACACCTGTGCCAGCGAGGAGTAGGTCAACCAGCTGGATTTGTGCTTGCTGGAGTTCGGCACGTTAGCTTTGTGGTAGGCGTTGGCGGTAATGTCGTGCAGCAGCGCGGCCAGGGCACCATCTCCCGCGCCGTTGGTGTTCATTATCTTCTCCGGCCCGCCCATATACGGCGCGATATGAGAGTAGATACGTAGTGGATGAGTGCAGTCTTTGTGGCGCATACCACGGCTGAATTCATACTGGTTGAACTCGGCGATGGCTCCCGGCAGCAACGGATGCTGGGTTTTGCGCTTGCTCTCTTCCTCCGTAAAGCCCGCCATGTACAGACCTACCGGCCCGGCAGTGCAGAGCACCAGATCAACCCAATCCAGCGCCTTGTCGGACGCCAGGAGCGGATCGCTCTCACCGGTCAGGGCTTCGGCCTCTTCTTCATTCATTGCCAGAATGGAAACATGTTCCTTGAGGAACGCCTGCCACCACTCCGGGTTATCCGCGATGACAAACTTAGTCCCCAGCGTTAACACCACCGGCACGTTGTATTTCTTCGCGTACTCAATCGCCTTCATAGTGGCTTCAGGCATCGGCTCACCCGGCTTACAGCGCACCAGATAAGAGGTCAACACCAGCGCGGAGGCGCCCGCAATCACCGCCTCCGGTATGCTGTCGGCACGCAGCTTGTTCATGTGTCCTGGACTGATGGCAAAAGTACGCTCGCCGGAATCGCTAATCAGCGTAAAGCAGCGGCCAATTGGCCCGTTAACGCCCTGCAGGTAGTTGAGATCGGTACGGCTGGAGGTATTGCACAGATAGCGGTAGGCATAACCACCGATTTCGATATTGCTGCACATCACGCCGAGCAGTACCGAACGGTCGTCTGCCAGAACGGAGTAGTTGTGCATCGTATTACCGATGGTGCCGCCCGCAAACTGATGGGTAATAAGATTTTCGCGCACCAGCTCCTGATACAGGGCTTCGGCAACATCATCCTCAATCACCAGCGAGTGTCCGGCGCTCAAACCATAACGCGTGACAAACGCATCGTCCACTTTCGCTTCGATATCCACCAGCGTCTGATCGATACCCACCACCCATGCGGCGTTGGTCTCTTTTTCCGGCTGAATTTGCTGCAACAGCGGATCGCGGGAATTAACGGGAAAGTAGTGTTTGGATTTGCGTTTTCCGGGAAATTTCATGGTCTGGACTATACAAGGATTATGGGCCGGGAATGGTAGCACAAACCCGGCTCACAGCGCGATCAGCGGCTGCCCTGTACCAGCGACACCATCATCTCGATATGCTCAGGTGAGTCGTTAAGTGCCGGAATGTATTCGTACTTCGTTCCCCCCGCTTCCAGGAAGAACGCTTTGTTTTGCACGGCAATCTCTTCCAGCGTTTCAAGACAGTCCGCCGAGAAGCCCGGCGACATGACCTGTATATGCTTAACCCCCTTCTCACCTAACATTTTGAGCGTTTCGTCGGTATAGGGGGTGAGCCACGGCTCGCGTCCAAAGCGCGACTGGAAGGTCATCATCACTTTCTCCGGCGGCAGGCCGAGCGCAGAGACCAGCTCGCGGGTGGTATCCCGACAACGCTGCGGGTAATCATCGCCTTCGTTGGCAAACCGCTGTGGAATACCGTGATAAGAGAGCAGCAACAGATCCGGTTCACCGTGCTTTTCAAACGACGCCCGCGCGCTGCTGGCGAGCGCGTTGATGTACATCTCGTTATCGGCGTAATCACGAATGAAGGTTATACCCGGAATGCGGCGACGGGTCGCCAGAATGCGGGCCAGCGCATCCCAGACGGCGGCCACCGTTGAGCAGGAGTACTGCGGGTAGAGCGCCAGCACCACAATGTGGTCAACGCCCTGCGCCAGCAGTTGTTCAACCGCACTTTCCAGGGACGGTGTACCGTAGCTCATCCCCAGCGCGACAGGCGTATTCGGCAGGCGGGCAGCCAGCGCTTTTTCCTGACGACGGCTGTAGACCATCAGCGGCGAGCCTTCATCCATCCAGACTGACTGATACAGCCTGGCCACGCGCGGTGAGCGGATAGGCAGAATGACGCCACGCAGCAACGGCCACCACAGTAGACGTGGGGTATCAACAACGCGCGTATCGCTCAGAAACTGACGCAGATAACGGCTTACCGCTGCGGGGGTGGGGGCTTCGGGGGTACCAAGATTGGCAAGTAAGATGCCGGTTTTCGCCTGACTCATTCACGCCTCATAACCATTTAACTGGCTGATAATTGTATCTGAAAAGCGCGTAAACGGAACCAATTGCAGTGAAAGGAAAAATGAGAATTTTTCTCACCCGGAGGTCCGGGTGAGAACGGTGCACTTAGCCGAGGATTTTTTCCAGCTCTGCACGCACGTCAGCAACGGCCTGGGTGCCATCAACTTTGGCGTAGTGGGTGTTGCCCGCCTGCGCTTCTTTACTGTAGTAGCCGATCAGCGGTGCGGTCATCTGATGGTATTCCACCAGGCGCTTACGCACGGTCTCTTCCTGGTCGTCTTTACGGGTGGTTAGCTCTTCGCCGGTCACATCGTCTTTGCCTTCAACCTTAGGCGGGTTGAACTTGATGTGATAAACACGGCCAGAGGCAGCATGTACGCGGCGGCCAATGATACGGTCAACGATCAGCTCGTCCGGCACATCGAACTCCAGAACGTAATCCACGTTGATGCCCGCTTCTTTCATCGCATCAGCCTGGGGGATAGTACGTGGGAAGCCGTCCAGCAGGAAACCGTTACGGCAGTCTTCCTGCGCAATGCGCTCTTTAACAAGGGCGATAACCAGTTCGTCGGTAACCAGCTTGCCTGCGTCCATGATGTCTTTAGCTTGTTTGCCCAGCCCGGAGCCAGATTTAACAGCGGCACGCAGCATGTCACCGGTAGAGATTTGCGGAATACCGTATTTCTCCATGATGAACTGAGCCTGAGTTCCTTTACCCGCGCCCGGAGCGCCAAGCAGAATAATACGCATTGCGAAAATCCCCTCAAAAGTTGGTTCAATTTTTCAAAAGCGCTAAACAATACCATTAGAACGGATGTGGCTCAAGGAAGGCGGGAAGGCTGAAACGGTTAATGAGGGAGATAATTTGGGATAGTGCGGTTGACTCCCCCTAACCCTCAGTCCCAAAGGGGAGAGGGTTAGGGGGTCAGTGTTTAATTACGCCAGCAGCAGCGCATTCACGCGTTTAATGAACAGATTTGGATCTTCCAGCGTGCCGCGCTCGGCCAGCAGAGATTGATCCAGCAGCAGTTCAACCCATTCGGCAAAGCGAGCGTCTTCCTGGGTATCGGCCGCACGTTTCACCAGCGGGTGATCCGGGTTCAGCTCGAAAATATATTTCACTTCCGGCATCGCCTGTCCCGCAGCGGCGAACAGTTTCGCCATCTGGGTGCCCATTTCATCAGCGTCGGTAGTGACAATCGCCGGCGTATCGGTCAGACGGTGAGTAAAGCGCACCTCTTTCACGCGCTCGCCCAACAGCGTTTTCACGCGCTCAACGAACGGCTCCAGCGCCTTCTCGGCTTCTTTCACGCTTTCATCCACGTCGTCTGCGAGCTTGTCGATTGACTCATCGGCTTTGGCAACAGACTGGAAGGTTTTACCGTCAAATTCGGTCAGGTAATTCATCATCCACTCATCGATGCGGTCAGAAAGCAGTAACACTTCGATGCCTTTCTTACGCAGCAGCTCCAGGTGCGGGCTGCTCTTCGCCGCAGCATAGCTGTCTGCGGTGATGTAGTAGATTTTCTCCTGCCCTTCCTTCATGCGCGAAACATACTCTTCCAGCGACACGGTCTGCTCTGAAGAGTCGGTGTACGTGGAGGCAAAGCGCAGCAGTTTTGCAATCGTTTCAGCGTTCGCGCTATCTTCCGCCGGGCCTTCTTTCAGCACCAGGCCGAACTGTTTCCAGAAGGTCTGGTATTTTTCCGCATCGTCTTTCGCCAGTTTTTCCAGCATCTGCAGCGTACGCCTGGTCAACGCGTTGCGCAGGTTGCGGGTCACGGCGCTGTCCTGCAGAATTTCACGGGAGACGTTCAGCGGCAGGTCGTTAGAGTCAATCAGGCCACGGGTAAAGCGCAGGTAGTTCGGCATGAACTGTTCGGCATCGTCCATAATGAACACACGCTGCACGTACAGCTTCAGGCCATGCTTGTGATCGCGGTTCCACATGTCAAACGGTGCATGCGCCGGGATGTACAGCAGGCTGGTGTACTCCTGCTTACCTTCGACCCGGTTGTGGCTCCAGGTCAGCGGATCGGTAAAGTCGTGGGCGATGTGCTTATAGAATTCGTTGTATTCGTCGTCTTTAATTTCAGACTTGTTGCGCGTCCACAGGGCTTGCGCCTTGTTGATTTTCTCCCAGGAGACAACGGTTTCACCGTCCTGCTCTTCCTGTTTTTCAATCTCAACCGGCAGCGCGATGTGGTCGGAATATTTGCTGATGATGGAGCGCACGCGCCAGTCGTTCAGGAAATCATCGTCGCCTTCTTTCAGATGCAGGGTGATTTCAGTCCCGCGTTCCGCTTTAGTGATGTCATCAACGGTATAATTACCTTTACCCATTGATTCCCAGAACACGCCATTTTCGGCGCTTTCACCGGCCTTACGGGTGCGGACGGTAACTTTATCAGCCACCACAAATGCAGAGTAGAACCCTACGCCAAACTGGCCGATCTGCTTGCTGCCACCTGCCTGGTCGGCGCCAAGGGACTCCACGAACGCTTTGGTACCGGAATTGGCGATAGTGCCGAGATAGTCGATCACTTCGTCGCGAGTCATCCCAATACCATTGTCAGCGATGGTCAGGGTGCGATTCTCTTTATCAAGAGAGATACGCACGCGCAGCTCGCCGTCGTTTTCGTACAGATTCGGGTTAGAAAGCGCGTTAAAGCGCAGCTTGTCCGCCGCATCCGAGGCGTTGGAAATCAGTTCGCGCAGAAAAATTTCTCTATTGGAATAGAGCGAATGGCTCATCAGATGCAGAAGTTGTGTTGCTTCTGACTGGAAACCACGGGTTTCTTGTCCTTTCATCTAAGTCGACCTCAACAATGCCATTTAATGGGGTTTTACACGTTGAGTGAGAGATGGGGCCAGGCGGGGAAATTTTCAAGCGGAGGCAGCGGATGCCGCCCCCGTTTGGTCAGAAAATAATCTTGTGACGTCCGGCAAGAGAGTGCGACAGCGTGGTGCCGTCGACCATCTCCAGCTCGCCGCCAACCGGCACGCCATGGGCGATACGGCTGGCATCAACGCCATACTGCGAGCACAATTCAGCGATATAGTTGGCCGTTGCCTCGCCTTCCACCGTGGGGTTGGTGGCGAGAATCACCTCTTTGATCGTTTCCGATTCAAGACGCTGCTCCAGGCGGTCAAGACCGATATCGTCCGGGCCGATGCCGTCCAGCGGGGAAAGATGCCCCATCAGTACGAAATAACGGCCGGAAAATTGCCCGGTTTGTTCAATGGCGTAGATATCCGCAGGACTCTCCACCACGCAAATCTGACCGTTTTCCTGACGACGCGGGTTGGTGCAGATGTTGCACACATCTTGCTCGGTAAAGGTACGGCAGTCTGCACAGTGACCAATTTCTGACATGGCGCGGGTTAAAGCCTGCGCCAGGCGCATCCCGCCGCTGCGGTCGCGCTGCAGGAGCGTGAACGCCATGCGCTGCGCCGACTTCGGGCCAACGCCCGGCAGGCAGCGCAGTGCTTCCATTAACTGCGTGAGCAGCGGACTGGTTTGCATCAGAAGGGCATCTTGAAGCCCGGCGGCAGTTGCATACCGCTGGAAACAGAGGCCATTTTCTCTTTCTGAGTTTCATCGATACGCCGAGCAGCATCGTTAAACGCGGCTGCAACCAGATCTTCCAGCATCTCTTTATCGTCTTCGAGCAGGCTTGGGTCAATTTCAACGCGGCGACAGTTGTGCGCACCGTTGATGGTCACTTTGACCAGACCTGCGCCGGATTCACCCGTGACTTCCAGCTGAGCGATCTCTTCCTGCATTTTCTGCATTTTTTCCTGCATCTGCTGAGCCTGCTTCATCAGGCCACCCAGACCGCCTTTTCCACCAAACATAGGCTTCTCTCTCTTTCACGTTTAACGATTAAAACCGTAAGTCAGACTCACGATCAAATGGGGCGAATACTCTCTTCATCCAGATCGGCGTCAAAAAACCGACGCAGGGTCTGGATGTTGTTATCCGCTATAATTGACTCGCGCGCCTGCGCGAGCTTCTCTTCATAAATGGCCTGTCGCCACTCCAGTGGCGTGCGCACCGCCGGATTATCATCTTCAATGATAGTCAATTCAACCGGCCCCCCCTGTAATGCGGCGAGCGCGTCAGCCAGCGCTTTTTGTGCGCCAGGAGAATTGAGATGCCGCTGCCCGGGGCGCAGATGTAAACGCACCTGTTTGCCGTCCTGCTCTTTCCACGCATTTAGCGCGACCTGCTCAACCAGCTTCGGCAGTTGCAGTTTACTGACCTCCGCGGCCCAGGCATCGCGTTCAATCGACTCTTCAGCGAGCTTCGCAGAAAGTTCCGCTGTTTTTTCATGCTGCAGCGCTTTTTTCAGCGCTTTCGGCGTGGCAACCTCAACCTTAACCTCTTCAATGAGGGTGGTTGCCTTCCAGCGGTAAGCCTCTTCTTTCACCGGGGCGTGATGATCAGGCGCGGACGGCGCAGGGCGCGACTGTACGCGCTCCGTTACCGAGGCCAGTCGTTCAAGCGCGGCGTTGTTCACCGGCCGCGCTCTTGCGGGCGCTGCCGGTTCATTCTTTTTTGGTTTGGTTGCTCCCTGGGCGCGTTGCAGCTGACTCCGTGCGGCAAGCACCGAACTGGTGGCATTCGACAGCGGCACGTTTTGCGACTGCTGCGGCGGCGTCTGCGGCGGCGACATTACTGCCGTCGGGGCTGCCGGGGCGAAAGATTGCCGCGGCGCCTCCGGCTCGGGCAACGGCATTCGCGGGTGGAATGCCAGCGCGCGCAGCAAGGTCATTTCAACGCCCATGCGGCGGTCCGGTGCGAACGGTAATTCTTTACGGCCAATCAGCAGCGTCTGGTAGTAAAGCTGAACATCGGCAGGCGGTACGGTGCGGGCAAGTTCACGCATTCGCTGTTCAATCGCTGCCATATCGGTGCCCATGGCCGACGGAGAAAGCTGCAGCATCGCGACACGGTGCAGCAGGCTAAGCATCTCGACCAGCAGCGCTTCCCATTCCACGCCACGGGCGGCAGCCGCGTTGACCTGCGACATCACGCGTTCACCGTTAGCGGCAATCATCGCCTCGATTAGGGACAGCGCCTGATCGTCGTCCAGCGTGCCGAGCATGGAACTGACCGCGTCGGTGGAGAGTTTGCCGTCACCGCTGGCAATGGCCTGATCGGTCAGGCTCAGCGCATCGCGCAGGCTACCGTCAGCCGCGCGCGCTAACAGTTGAAGGGCACGCGGTTCATGGGCAATCTTCTCTTCATCAAGAATATGTTCAAGCTGAGCGCGGATCTGTTCAACGTCCAGTGCCTTGAGATGGAACTGCAGGCAGCGCGAGAGAATAGTGACCGGCAGCTTTTGCGGATCGGTGGTCGCCAGCAAAAACTTCACATGCGCAGGCGGCTCTTCCAGGGTTTTCAGCAGGGCGTTGAAGCTATGGCGCGACAGCATGTGCACTTCATCGATCAGGTAGACCTTGAAGCGCCCACGCGCTGGCGCGTACTGGACGTTATCCAGCAGATCGCGGGTATCTTCGACTTTGGTGCGCGAGGCGGCGTCGATTTCGATCAGATCGACAAAACGCCCTTGCTCTATCTCACGGCAGTTATCACATACGCCGCACGGCGTGGCGGTAACTCCGGTTTCGCAGTTAAGGCCTTTTGCCAGCAAACGGGCGATAGACGTTTTGCCGACGCCACGGGTGCCGGAAAAAAGGTAGGCGTGATGGATGCGACCTAGCGACAAGCCGTTCGCCAGGGCCGTCAGCACATGTTCCTGACCGACAACGTCAGCAAAGGTTTGGGGTCGCCATTTACGGGCTAACACCTGATAACTCATGGGCAGGCTCTGCAACGCTGGAAGGTGGATTTATAGAGGGGAATGCTACCACAACCTCACCCATTGAGCGAGGTTGTGAAAACCGGGATTAATGACCCGGGAAAGGGACCAGACTGTAGCTGGTAATACCCTGTTTTTCGAGACGCTGCTCGCCACCCAGATCGAACAAGTTGATGATGAATGCCGCGTCGGTCACTTCACCACCCAGACGACGGATCAGCTTCACGGTTGCTTCGATAGTGCCGCCCGTTGCCAGCAGATCGTCCACCACCAGCACTTTATCGCCTGGCGTGATGGCATCAACGTGGATTTCCAGCTGATCGGTGCCGTATTCCAGCTCGTAGCTCTCGGCGATGGTTTCGCGCGGCAGTTTGCGTGGCTTACGCACCGGCACAAAACCCACGCCCATCGCCAGCGCAACCGGTGCGCCAAACAGAAAGCCACGGGCTTCGGTACCAACTACTTTAGTGATCCCGGCGTTTTTGTATCGCTCGACCAGCAGTTCAATGCTGAGCGCATACGCTTTCGGGTCTTCCAGCAAGCTGGTGACATCACGGAAAAGAATGCCAGGTTTCGGATAATCCTGGATACTTTTGATGCTGTTTTTGAGATATTCAAGCTGCTGTGCAGTTGCGGTCATCGGTTTGTGCCTAAATGAAACAGTGTTACTCACAGTGCGCAAAGAGTCGATCAAGGCAACAATTGTTTAACCTTTAACCAGGCGCACCTGTGCTCGAAAACGGTCGAATTTACTGGCTGCGCACGATAATTGCAACAGCCTTTATAAGGCATCAGTGCTTTTGTTGCTTTTCACCCACCACGGGGATCCGCCCCATAAAGATAAGCAGGCAGGTCAGGATCGCCAGCAGCAGGATGCGCACCCACATCATTTTCACCAGCCATAATGAAATGGCGAAGGTGATCAGTATCACGGCAATCGCCCGTGGTTTAGCGCCGGGCGGCATTGCCCGGTGTGTTTGCCAGTGACGCAGATAGCCGCCAAACCACGAGCGATATAGCAGCCAGTGGTGAAAACGCGGTGACGAGCGGGCAAAGCACCAGGCCGCCAGCAAGATAAACGGCGTCGTCGGCAACAGAGGTAAAACCACGCCCAGCGTGCCAAGCACTACCGCCAGCCAGCCAATGATGATTAAAATAGTACGCTGCATAATGCGAATCTTTATCAAACTGAACGGCTACTTTACCACTGGAGAGCGCATTGAAAACAGACTTGCTTCTGGAGACACTGCAAAATCAGCTAACCGCACTGCGCGCGCAGGCTACACCGCTGATGGGCCATGCCACCCTAAAACCGCGCTTTGACCGGCAGCGCTTTCGAACCCGCAGTACGCTAATCCGGGATTATCTTGCCGAGACGCAAACGTATCTCGATGAACTGCGCCATGCCGTGGAGAATCACCAGCAGGAACAGGTGGTGTGGCTTGCAGAGCATCTCACGGAGCAAATCACCGCCCTGCACCGTGAAATTGCCGCCTGGCCGCTGCGCGTCTGGGACAGCCCATCACCGGGTCCTGGCAAATGGCAACGCAAACGGCTGGAGAATCAGGAGTTTGAACGCCGTCTGTTTGAGATGAAACGCGAGCGTGAAATGCGGCTTAACGCGGCAGAAACGCTTGAAGAACAACAATTATTGATGCGGGAAATTACTGCCCTTGAAGGGCGTATGGTCCGCTGCCGTCAGGCGCTGGAAGACATTGAACGCGTCATAGAACGCCTGACCCGCTAACTGGAGCCACACTGATGTCGCTGGAAAATGCCCCCGATGAGGTCAAGCTGGCCGTCGATTTAATTATGCTGCTGGAAAATCATCAACTCCCGGCAGAAACGGTGCTGAAAGCGCTGGAGATTGTTAAGCGGGATTTTGAGGGAAAATTGCCCTCACCTCAGCGCTCTCCCTGAGGGGAAAACATCCGCAGATGTTAAGCGGGAGTGGGATCGTCACCTTTAATCTCGCGCTTCACTTCCGTATGCTCTTCACCTTTCTCGTTTCGCAGGTGGACCTCAAGCTGGTTGAAGGCGATATTAATGTTGTTTTCACGGCATAAACGATCGATAGAACGATTCAGCTCATCCACGGTATAGCTGCGATCGCGCAGTTCACGCACGTATAAACGTAGCTCGTGATCCAGCGTGCTCGGGCCAAAAGTCGTGAAGAATACTGATGGCGCGGGATCGTGCATCACTTTTGGATGCTCGGCCGCCGCCTGCAACAACACCTCTTTGACCTTATCCAGATCCGAACCATAGGCCACGCCAAGGCGGATCACGACGCGCGTCACCGTGTCGGAAAGCGACCAGTTGATCAAACGCTCGGTCACGAACGCTTTGTTCGGAATGATCACCTCTTTACGGTCAAAATCCGTAATCGTGGTGGCGCGAATACGGATCTTGCTGACGGAACCGGAGAAAGTGCCGATGGTGACGGTATCGCCAATACGTACCGGACGTTCAAACAGGATGATCAGACCAGAAACAAAGTTACCGAAGATCTCCTGCAAACCAAAACCAAGACCGACGGAGAGCGCGGCCGCCAGCCACTGCAGTTTGTCCCACGACACGCCAAGCGAACCAAATATGACCATCGCGCCAACGATAATGATCACGTAGTTCAGGATAGTAGTGATGGCATAAGATGCCCCCTGACGCAGCTTGAGACGCGACAGCACCAGCACTTCCAGCAGGCCCGGCAGGTTGCGGATCAGCGCCCAGGCCACCACCAGCGAAACCAGCGCAAAGAGCAGACTGCCCATGGTCACGCTTTTCATGACCGTCACCCCGGCCTCGGTACCGTTGTAATGCCATAGCGTAATGCTATCAAGATAGGCAAATACGGTGATCAGATCGGACCAAATCGCCCAGAACATCACCCCGAACAGCGCCACCATCACCAGCATGGTGATACGCAGCGTCTGCTGGTTAACCTGCTCCAGGGCGATAGTGGGTTCTTCCTGCGGTTCCGCCCCCTCTGCGCCCTCTTTCGCCTGATGCTGACGGCGTGCAATCGCGCGGCGCCAGGCGATACGCCGGGCGGCCACGCTCAGGCCGCGCAGCACCGTCTGGTAAAGCAGGTTCCAGACAATTACCAGATAGACGGTTTCTATCCAGCGTCCGGAGAGGCGCAGCGTGGTATAGAAGTATCCCGTCGCCGTGAGCACCATCAGCCCCAGAGGAATCAGCCCCAGTACCGTCACGGTGACCAGACGAATGTTATGGGACTCTTTGTCGCGCCAGCTATCGAAGCACATGGGCCACATCAGGGCGGCAATCAGCAGCAGGTTCAGCATAATGACCAGCTGTCCCAGCACGTCATCCATCAGATGCAGCGGGGAAAGCTCGGCAACGACCGACCAGAAGTGCAGCGGCAGGAGCGCCAGGCTGATACGCACAATCTGGCGGCGCCAGTGGCTGGTCAGTTGTTCAGGCATAGTGAAATGACGCACCGCAACGCCGTCTTTCTCCAGCACTTTCCAGCTCACGCCAAACACCAGCCAAAACAGCGCCAGCTTCTTGCTAAAAGCCCACAGCAGATCGCTGATATTCAGCTGCATGGTGAGCAAAATGAGCCCGGCGGCCAGAATCAGCAGACACACCGGCAGCGCGCGGATCAGGTCAATCAGAATCGCTTTTGGCGTGTGAAGCTGGCTGTCGTTACGCAATTGCCCGACGTCACCCGCCAGCTTCGCCTGGTAATTTTTTAGCCAGCCGAGACGCCAGCGAATTAAGCCGGCAATCAGCAGCAGCGGCAACCCCGCGAGGAAGGCAATCATCACCGCGGGCCAGGCTTTTTCCCAGTTAACGGTGATTTTGATGCTCTTAATTTGGGCCTTCAGCGTTTCAGGGAAGGATTTAATCCAGTCCCAGTCCATCGGTTTATTGCTGTTCACCCAGAAAATTTGCTGGGTCAGGATCCCCTGCAAACTCTGGGAGACGCTGACTAACTGCTGTTGATTAATTTGCAGGTTAATCGCCATCATCAGCTGGTTGCCGAGCTGTTTATTGAGTTGGTCGAGCAGCTCGCGGCGCATATCTACCACCTGCAGCAGCGCGTCGTGAACGTCGTTGTTCACGTCGCTGGAATGGCCTTCTTCTACTTTGGCAACGAAGCTATCGGTCTGGAAAAGTGCGTCACGCTGTTGGTTGACATCAAATTGCTCGAGACGTAAATCAGCGATGCGGTTGGTCATGTCCTCAAGTTCATCGGCGGACGGCAGCGTCTGCTGCTGCTGGTAAAGAATGCGCGACAGCAGGAGGCTGCCCTTGAGGACCGCAATCTGTTCTTTGATGTTGCGCTCGGCCTGCAGCGCGCGATCCAGCCAGTTTTTCACTTTAATATTTTGCTGAACCAGCGTGTTACCGCTTTCGGTCGCCTGAATCAGGCGCTGGCTCAGTTGATGGTTAACCTCCAGCTCCTGCTGCACCAGCGGGTTAGACTGTATACGGGCGGTTTCGTCAGGCGTTACCGCTTCCTTGGCGGTCTTCTCAGTCAATGTCAGGCGCTTACTGTTTACGGCTTCCTGCAATAGCTGTAGCTGATGCTCCAGGCGATTAATGTTCGCCGTGACGTAGTCACGCTGTTTTTGCAGCGTATCCTGCAGCACCGTGTTCCCTTCCAGGCTCTTACGCTGCTGTTCAATTTGCGCATTAAGCAGCGATTGCTGGACTAAGAGTAACGTTTGCTGTGTCGGGCGTAGCGCCCCGTCACCGACCGACGTCCCGTTAAGACTGTTACGGATCTCCTGTAGTTGCTGAGACGCAGTGTACATGGCGTTTTGCACTCGCTCAGGCTGGGTTTGCAAGGAGACAAGCTGACTGTTGTAGGTCGCCAGATCGGACTGGGCGGTTTGTAAGTCGTCCAGCAGTTGCGCGACCCGCGACTCCAACTGACGCAGTGAAAGCGTGGCGAGCGTTTTGCGCGTTTCGTCATCGTTATCGACGTCGCTCAGGGCATTCAGGGAAACCGTTGCCTTACGCATGTTCTCCGGAGCCTGCGCGACCTTCTGGCGAAGCTGCGCAGTTTCGGCTTTTGTACGCTCGATTTTATCAATCGACTCCAGCATTTGGGTGAGATCCTGCTGGATGAGTTTATCCTGAGCAGAGAGATCTTTTTGTTTGTTCAGGGTGTCGAGTTGCGACTGAATATCGGCACGCGATGGGATATCATTGCTGTTATCGGCGCGGGCCCAGGAAAGCGGTGCTGTCGCAAAGAAAAACAGCGTCGCAAAAAGAAATGCAAGAACAGGATGTTGCGAGCGATTGGTGTGCAGCATAGTCGTGAATGATGTCAGAAGATGACCGAAAATAGTCGGCGTGCAGAATATCACGCTCTCCTGAAGCAGAATAGCGGCAACGTTAACCTTCGGGAGAATTCCTGGCGGGGCTCAACACCTCTTCGCGAAGCGTCGGGCAGAACTGACACATCTCCAGGAAAATAGCGACATAGCTACGCGCTTCCTGTTTGAGATCAAAAGATTGCGGTGCGAAAAGCCAGTTTTCCATTAGCCCTGATATATAGCTTCGCATCAGGATCGCCGCCCGTCGGGTGAGTAAATTTGCCGGTAACATGTTGGCCTGCATACACTGGGACAGCGTCTGTTCGATGCGATCATAACTCTCCAGACACAGGCTACGTTGTGCCTGCTGGACGACAGCCATCTCCCCCACAAACTCACATTTATGGAAAATAATCTCCATCATTAGCCTGCGGCGTTCTTCAATTACCGTTGCTTCAAGGATATATACTAATATTTCTCTTAATACTGAGAGTGGATCGTCAGGGAATTTTGCCCGATACTCATTCTCAAGATCGCTAATGCTGGACTCTGAGAGTTGCCAGATTTCGCTAAACAGATCTGACTTGTCTTTAAAATGCCAGTAAATCGCTCCCCGCGTGACGCCCGCGGCCTGAGCAATCTGCGCCAGCGAGGTCGACGAAACGCCCTGCTGAGAAAACAAACGCATTGCCACATCCAGGATGTGTTGTCGGGTTTCCAGCGCTTGTTGTTTGGTTTTTCGTGCCATACGTCAGTGAATTTACAGGAGTCAGATTTACATACATTTATGAATGTATGTACCATAGCATGACGATAATATAAACGCAGCAATGGGTTTTTAGACTCAGGACCCTTGATCAATTTGAAATCGGACACTCGAGGTTTACATATGAACAAAAACAGAGGGTTAACGCCTCTGGCGGTCGTTCTGATGCTCTCAGGCAGCTTAGCGCTTACAGGATGTGACGACAAACAGGCTCAACAACAAGCGCAACAGGCACCCGAAGTGGGTGTCGTGACGCTGAAGTCCGAACCCCTACAGATGACAACAGAACTGCCAGGCCGCACCAGCGCATACCGTATCGCGGAAGTTCGTCCTCAGGTAAATGGCATCATCCTGAAACGTAACTTCACCGAAGGCGGTGATGTGAAAGCGGGTGAGTCTCTGTATCAGATTGATCCAGCCACCTATCAGGCCTCGTTTGAAAGCGCGAAAGGCGATCTGGCAAAAGCAGAAGCGGCTGCCAAAATTTCCCAGCTAACACTGAACCGCTATAAAAAACTGCTTGGCACCCAGTACATCAGCCAACAGGACTACGATACAGCCCTGGCTGATGCGCAGCAGACCAGCGCAGCCGTCGTTGCAGCAAAAGCCGCGGTTGAGACGGCACGCATTAACCTGGCTTATACCAAAGTGACCTCCCCTATCAGCGGTCGCATTGGTAAATCTTCCGTGACGGAAGGGGCTTTGGTGCAAAACGGACAAACCACCGCGCTGGCTACCGTGCAGCAGCTTGATCCGATCTACGTTGACGTCACTCAGTCCAGTAACGATTACCTGCGCCTGAAACAAGAGCTGGCAAACGGCACCCTGAAACAGGAAAACGGCAAGGCTAAAGTGGAGCTTGTGACCAACGACGGTATTAAGTTCCCGCAGACAGGCACCCTGGAATTTTCTGATGTGACAGTCGATCAGACCACCGGTTCCATCACCCTGCGTGCGATCTTCCCAAACCCGGATAAAAATCTGCTGCCAGGAATGTTCGTTCGCGCACGTCTGGAAGAAGGGACCAACCCAACCGCCATTCTGGTGCCTCAACAGGGCGTAACCCGAACACCGCGTGGCGATGCGAGCGCGCTGGTTGTCGGTGCCGATGAAAAAGTCGAAACCCGCAATATTACCGCCACTCAGGCGATTGGCGACAAATGGCTGGTGACGGAAGGTCTGAAAGATGGCGATCGCGTGATTATCACTGGTTTGCAAAAAGTTCGTCCTGGCGCGCAGGTAAAAGCACAGGAAGTGAAATCTGACGAGAAACAACAAGCTTCGGCCGCAGGCCAGTCAGAACAAACCAAGTCTTAACTTAAACAGGAGCCGTTAAGACATGCCTAATTTCTTTATCGATCGCCCCATATTTGCGTGGGTGATCGCCATTATCATCATGCTGGCCGGGGGACTTGCGATCCTGAAGCTGCCTGTCGCGCAATATCCAACAATTGCGCCACCGGCGGTGACTATTTCCGCAACCTACCCAGGGGCTGATGCCAAAACGGTGCAGGATACCGTTACCCAGGTTATCGAACAGAACATGAACGGTATCGATAACCTGATGTACATGTCCTCAAACAGTGACTCAACCGGTACAGTTCAGATTACCCTGACCTTTGAGTCAGGTACTGATGCAGATATCGCGCAGGTTCAGGTGCAGAACAAACTGCAGCTGGCGATGCCGCTGCTGCCGCAGGAAGTGCAACAGCAGGGGGTGAGCGTCGAGAAATCCTCCAGTAGCTTCCTGATGGTTGTCGGCGTTATTAACACCAACGGCACCATGACCCAGGAGGATATTTCCGACTACGTGGGCGCCAACATGAAGGACGCTATCAGCCGTACTTCCGGTGTGGGTGACGTTCAGCTGTTCGGTTCCCAGTACGCGATGCGTATCTGGATGGATCCGAACAAACTGAACAACTTCCAGCTGACGCCAGTGGACGTTATCAACGCCATTAAAGCACAGAACGCCCAGGTTGCGGCCGGTCAGCTAGGCGGTACGCCACCAGTGAAAGGTCAGCAGCTTAACGCGTCTATCATCGCGCAGACCCGCCTGACCTCTGCCGATGAGTTCAGCAAAATTCTACTGAAAGTGAATCAGGACGGCTCGCAGGTTCGTCTGCGTGACGTAGCAAGAGTGGAGCTGGGTGGCGAAACCTACGACGTCATTGCGAAATTTAACGGCAAACCGGCCTCAGGCCTGGGGATCAAACTGGCAACAGGCGCTAACGCCCTGGACACCGCGACGGCTATCCGTGCAGAACTGAAGAAGATGGAACCCTTCTTCCCGTCAGGTCTGAAAATCGTTTATCCATATGACACTACGCCGTTCGTGCAAATCTCGATTAACGAAGTCGTTAAAACGCTGGTAGAAGCGATAATCCTGGTATTCCTGGTGATGTACCTGTTCCTGCAAAACTTCCGTGCGACGCTGATCCCAACCATCGCGGTGCCGGTTGTACTGCTCGGAACCTTTGCGATCCTGTCGATATTCGGTTACTCGATAAACACCCTGACGATGTTCGGGATGGTGCTCGCCATCGGCTTGCTGGTGGATGATGCCATCGTGGTGGTTGAGAACGTCGAGCGCGTCATGGCGGAAGAAGGGCTACCGCCGAAAGAAGCGACCCGTAAATCTATGGGTCAGATCCAGGGCGCACTGGTCGGGATTGCAATGGTGCTGTCGGCGGTATTTATTCCGATGGCCTTCTTCGGCGGCTCTACCGGGGCGATTTACCGTCAGTTCTCCATCACCATCGTTTCGGCGATGGCGCTGTCGGTACTGGTGGCGTTAATGCTGACGCCAGCCCTGTGCGCAACCATGCTCAAGCCGATTAAGAAAGGGGGCCACGGCGAGCACAAAGGGTTCTTCGGCTGGTTTAACCGCATGTTTGACAAGAGCACGCACCACTACACCGACAGCGTAGGCAACATTCTGCGCAGCACCGGTCGTTACCTGCTGCTGTATATCATCATCGTGGTGGGCATGGCCTATCTGTTTGTTCGTCTGCCCAGTTCGTTCCTGCCAGACGAAGACCAGGGCGTGTTCCTGACCATGGCACAGCTGCCAGCGGGGGCATCGCAAGAGCGTACTCAGAAAGTGCTGGATGAAGTGACCGACTACTACCTCACTAAAGAGAAAGCGAACGTTGAATCGGTGTTTGCGGTTAACGGCTTTGGCTTTGCAGGCCGAGGTCAGAACACCGGTATTGCCTTCGTCTCTCTGAAAGACTGGGGAGATCGTCCAGGTGATGAGAATAAAGTTGAAGCCATTACTGGCCGTGCGATGGGCACCTTCTCACAGATTAAAGATGCGATGGTCTTCGCTTTTAACCTGCCCGCGATTGTTGAACTGGGTACCGCCACAGGTTTCGACTTCCAGCTGATTGACCAGGGCGGTCTGGGTCACGAAAAACTGACTCAGGCACGTAACCAACTGTTTGGTGAAGTGGCGAAACACCCTGACCTGCTGGTCGGCGTGCGTCCGAACGGTCTGGAAGATACGCCGCAGTACAAAATTGATATCGACCAGGAAAAAGCCCAGGCGCTGGGCGTTTCCATCAGTGACATCAATACTACCCTGGGCGCGGCCTGGGGCGGTAGTTATGTCAATGACTTCATCGACCGCGGCCGCGTGAAGAAAGTGTACGTGATGTCAGAGGCGGAATACCGTATGTTGCCGAACGATATCAACACCTGGTACGTTCGCGGCAGCAACGGGCAGATGGTGCCGTTCTCAGCCTTCTCAACCTCGCATTGGGAGTACGGTTCACCGCGTCTGGAACGCTATAATGGTCTGCCATCTATGGAGATTCTGGGCCAGGCGGCACCGGGCCGAAGCACCGGTGAGGCCATGAACCTGATGGAAGAGCTGGCGGGCAAACTGCCTGCGGGTATCGGCTATGACTGGACGGGAATGTCCTATCAGGAACGTTTGTCCGGCAACCAGGCCCCTGCCCTGTACGCCATTTCACTGATTGTGGTGTTCCTGTGTCTGGCTGCCCTGTACGAGAGCTGGTCGATACCGTTCTCCGTGATGCTGGTAGTTCCGCTGGGGGTTATCGGCGCACTGCTTGCTGCAACGTTCCGTGGCTTGACCAACGACGTGTACTTCCAGGTGGGCCTGCTGACAACCATTGGCTTGTCGGCGAAAAACGCGATACTTATCGTGGAATTCGCCAAAGATCTGATGGAAAAAGAGGGCAAAGGCCTGATTGAGGCGACGCTTGATGCGGTGCGTATGCGTCTTCGCCCAATCCTGATGACCTCGCTGGCGTTCATCCTCGGCGTTATGCCGCTGGTTATCAGTTCCGGCGCAGGCTCTGGCGCGCAGAACGCCGTAGGTACAGGTGTAATGGGGGGGGATGGTTACCGCGACCGTTCTCGCCATCTTCTTCGTACCGGTGTTCTTCGTGGTGGTTCGCCGCCGCTTTAGCCGTAAGAATGAAGATATTGAGCATAATCACTCAGTAGATCATCACTGATACCGGTTTCACATCATACAAAGGCCGCATAAGCGGCCTTTTACAATCCTGAGAAGAGTCATAAATTACGCTTATTGTCGTTCTATTTATTTTATGCTTTCTCCGTAAGACATATCATAAATACGCTAGAAATGACTCGACGAAGTTAAGTCATTTTTAATTTCATATCGGCGCGTAAATATTAGGAATATTCCTAACAACTGAGGCTGGATTGCGATAGTTCCGCAAACAGACTTCATTTGAAGGCGCAACTTAACTCAATGAAACGTAAGGAAGCCGTAAAAACACAAGGATAAGTTTAGATAAAAATGTCTTACTCAGAATGTGCATTTGCTTGGACGATCGCAGCATGGCATGTTATTTGTAATTTTTCGTAATAGCGCGATGAAATCTTGATCAGAGTGGCTTATAGTTAGAGTTATCAGGAACACAGCACCCGTGGGCTAAGTTTGTTGTATCCATCCCGACACAGATGTTCGGTGAGTAAAAAATCACTCAAAAGGGGATGCGCTATGGACGAGTACTCGCCAAAAAGGCATGATATCGCGCAGTTGAAATTTCTCTGCGAATCCTTGTACCATGACTGCCTTGCCAATCTTGATGAAAGTAACCATGGCTGGGTGAACGATCCAACGTCTGCCATCAATTTACAGCTAAATGAGTTGATAGAGCATATTGCAACCTTCGCACTTAATTATAAAATTAAGTATAATGAAGATAATAAGCTGATTGAGCAAATTGACGAATACCTGGACGACACCTTTATGTTGTTCAGCAGTTACGGCATTAATGTACAAGATTTGCAAAAATGGCGTAAATCTGGAAATCGGCTATTCCGTTGTTTCGTCAACGCCAGCCGGGCTAACCCCGTTAGCCTTTCCTGTTAAAATTATTACAATTTCTAAGGTGAATTTATGACTGAAAAACCATTAACCAAAATCGACTATTTGTTGCGCTTGCGACGCTGTCAATCTCTGGACACGCTAGAACGTGTAATTGAAAAGAATAAATACGAGCTTTCTGATAATGAACTGGCTGTATTTTATTCGGCGGCTGACCACCGTCTTGCTGAGCTGACCATGAATAAGTTGTACGACAAAATTCCGTCATCCGTATGGAAATTTGTCCGTTAATCTTTGAAGCGTGCCTGTAGAGTTCTACGCCACTTTTTAAATAGAATTAAACTTTCGATTTATGCTCCCTGTGCGAATACTGGGTCTCCGTATTAACAGCGCTTATCAACAGTAATGTTGTGACTGTTGTCACAGTGACCTTTAGGGAACGTTCCCTTTCTGGCTAATCCCCTTTACCCTGCGGTAATTGATCCCAGAGAGGTTCCTATGAGCACAGAAAAACAGAAGATGATTGCGGGTGAATACTATCGTCCCGGTGATGAAACCTTACGGGCCGATCGGCAGAATGCCCGTCAACTGATTCACCGTTATAATCACACAGCTCCCAATGAGAAAACAGAACGCCAGACAATCCTGGCGATGCTACTCGGGCAAAGTGATGGGGCATATATAGAACCGAGTTTTCGCTGCGATTACGGCTATAACATTTACCTGGGTAAAAATTTCTACGCAAACTTTGATTGTGTGATACTGGATGTCTGTCCTGTCTATATCGGCGACAACTGTATGCTGGCGCCGGGCGTTCATATCTACACGGCAACCCATCCTCTGGACCCGATTGAACGTAACAGCGGTCTTGAGTTTGGTAAACCCGTACACATTGGCAACAATGTCTGGATTGGCGGGCGCGCCGTGATTAACCCCGGCGTGACCATGGGTGATAACGTGGTCGTGGCGTCCGGTGCAGTCGTGACCAAAGACGTTCCGGCAAACGTCGTCGTTGGCGGGAACCCGGCTAAAATCATCAAGACCCTGTAGGGCTGAATGACGCTAACTGTTATGGCCTTTCATTGCGTAACTGTTACTTTATTCAATTAACCGCCTCCCCTAAACTAGGCAGATCACCTGTATTTTCAAAATTCATAAAGGTAATAAATGACCGAGATACAGCGCCTGCTTACCGCCACTATCAACGATCTCAACATCCGCGAAAAGCGCGACAATCGCCCGCGCTTTAGCATTAGCTTTATCCGCAAACATCCGGGTTTGTTTGTCGCCATGTACGCCGCCTGGCTGGCAACGCTTGTGGTAATGCTGACCTCCGCCACGCTGGTAGATTCCGTCTGGCTTCTGGTGGTGCTGTTTGTGGTGTTCAACGCGTTCTTCTTTTTCGACGTTAACCCTCGTTATCGCTACGAGGATATCGACGTGCTTGATTTTCGCGTCTGTTACAACGGCGAGTGGTATAACACACGCTATGTGCCACCCGAGCTGATCGACACCATTCTGCACTCCCCAGCCGTGGATACGACGCTTAAACAAAAGCTGCAGAAAATGGTCTCCACCAAAGGCGAGCTCTCTTTCTATGATGTGTTTACGCTTTCACGCCCTGCTACGGCATAAAGCGCGGCTGGATGCGCCGGATCCCCGGCGCTGATAAGCGTGTTTAGCCTCTTTTTTTACCCCCCTGGACGGCTTTAAAGCGCGGGTTCGATTTGCAGATAACGTACAGACGTCCTTTGCGTTTCACTATCTGGCAATCCGGATGACGCTGTTTTGCGCTGCGCAATGAGTTAAGTACCTGCATGGTTAGCCTCGTTTCACGTTAAGAAAACCGCCAAAACGCTTGCGGAAGCGTGCCGCACTGCCGTCCGTGGAAAACGTCTTCTGTTTACCGGTATAAAACGGATGCGATTTTGACGAGACCTCAATGGTGATGTACGGAAACGTTTCACCGTCGAGTTCAATGACGCGGTCGGTCTTTATGGTCGAACCGACTTTAAAGTATTCATTTGCACTGGTGTCGTGAAACACCACAGTGCGATAGGCTGGATGGATATTAGGTTTCATCGTGGACTCTCAATGTTTTGTTATAACATAACAAAAGCATATCTGAGCCGTACTGTAAAAACAACCCCCTCTCCAGTTCACCCTCCCTGTGTTTTTTTTCTGATTTACGCGGTCAGACGTCAACTCTATGACCGCTGCATGCTATAACTTTATCATTTCGCGGTAAAATATCTCTCCTCTGGCGATGACACCCAGGGCTCCGGGAGCGGGCATATGAGGAAGGAAACAACAGCATGAAAAGCCGACATCTTATCAGCCTCGTGACAGGCGTCCTGATCTTTTCTGTGCTGGTCCCGATCTGCCTCAGCGTCTGGCTGGCTCACCGCCAGGCGGAAGAAAAATTCGTAGATTCGCTGGATAACTACGCCTCACGCGTGCTAATCCGTACCGACAAAGTCGTTGGACAAGCGAAGGATGCCCTTACATCACTGCAATCCCCTGATTTTGCCCCCTGCAGCCGTATGCATCTGCGCGAGATGCGTCGGGTCGCATTTTCGTTTCGTTATATTCAGGAGGTAATTTACGTTGAGGGTCTGACTCCCCTCTGCTCCTCGCTGGAACAGGTCAGCAATGCTAAACCTTTTCCCCCCGCGATGCGCGTGACATCAGACGGTTACAGCGCCTGGCTAACGACACACAACGATCTCGCCGTTAACCATTACATGGCCGTTTTGGGTAAAGGCCACTATATGGTGATGATCGATCCGGACTCACTGGTCGATGTCATTCCTTTTGGCGAGCTTCGTACCGATGCCGCGCTGATTGGTCATGGCAATAATATTATTTTTGCCCGCAGTAACACCCTCGAACCGCATATTCGCACCCTGCTGGAACACCAGAGCCTGACGCGTTTGCAATATAAGGGTTCAATGTACGTGGCAAAGTCGGCTTCCGATCTGGGCTTTAGCGTGGTGGCGTGGTCAGCATTAACGCCGCTACAGGAGAGCTGGCATAAGCAGCTTCTTTTTTGGCTCCCCTTTGGCATGCTGATAAGCCTGCTCGCCGCGCTCTTTATGTTACGGATCCTGCGCCGCATCCAGTCGCCGAAGAACCGTCTTCAGGATGCAATTAACAGCCGTAATATCGTGGTTCATTATCAGCCCATCGTCGCCTTAGCCAGCGGAAAAATAGTGGGAGCTGAAGCCCTTGCCCGCTGGCCACAGCCTGACGGTAGCAACCTTTCGCCCGATATCTTTGTCCCGCTGGCTGAACAGACAGGTCTTATTTCACAGCTGACCCGGTTAATCGTTGAAAAGGTTTTCGAGGAGATGGGCAACTGGCTACACCTTCATCCGGAACAGCATATTTCCATTAATCTCGCGCCCGCCGATCTCATTTCAGGCAAGCTGCCGCCCCTGCTGAGTGAGCGGCTGAACAAATGGCAAGTCCAGCCCGGGCAAATCGCGCTTGAGCTTACCGAGCGCGGTTTTGCCGATCCCAAAGTCAGCGCGCCGGCCATTGCCGCCCTCCGCCGCGCTGGTTATGCCGTTCATATTGATGACTTTGGTACAGGCTACTCCAGCCTCAGCTACCTTCAGGACCTGGACGTCGATACTCTAAAAATTGATAAATCTTTCGTGGATGCGCTGGAGTATAAGAACGTGACGCCGCACATCATTGAAATGGCAAAATCACTCAATCTGGCGATGGTGGCGGAAGGCATTGAGACGGAAGGTCAGCTCGCCTGGCTGCACCGCCACGGCGTGCAGTACGGCCAGGGCTGGTACTACAGCAAGGCGCTGGCGCAGGTCGAGTTTATTCAGTGGGCCGAAAATAACCTCGAAAGCCATGCGGTCACCTGAATGACCGCATGTGCGGCGGTATTACGCGTTCTGGCGCCAGCTTAGGGTATAGCGAAGCTGACGTTTTTGCAGAATGAATCCCGCTGAAACGCTCGGGCTCCACGAGTCGTCCCCGCCCACGCCCATGTGGAACGCATCGAGGTTGAGCCAACAGCCCGGCTCCTCGCGCAGCAGATGATGGTGAGTGGTCTCTTGCAACTGCTGCTGGCTATAGCGGCTCACTGAGAAATGGAACAGGCCCTGTATCTGGTGTGAACCTAATTTAAGCTCACGCGTATCGCAGCGCAGGCCGTTTTCCGTTGGGAAAATATACGGCGTGTGCATCTCCTCCAGCGGCGATGTCCAGCGCCCCTGCTGAGCCGCCAGCTTTCGGTCAGGATAGTTTTCATGCGGCCCCAGCCCGAGCCAGCAGGCCGTTTCCGGCGTACGAGAAAGTTGAACGCTCAGACCCACGCGCGCAGGCTCAGGGATATCAGAGGCAATCTCCACCTCAACTTCAACATGCAGTACACCGTGCGCATCCACCCGCCAGACTTTGCGGCTCAGGAACTGTATTTTGCCACCATATTCCCATGCATGCAGCGAGGTGACGACCGCATCGTCCTCCCGTTGCTTACCTTCACACAGCACCACCCGAGGCGTTAAATTATACATCCCCGCCGCTTTCCAACGCTCAACCCACGCATTCGGATCGATTCTCGTCGCCTCGCTCACGCCAATATCGTTATCCAGCGGCGCCCGGGTAAAATTATCTATCAGCGGCGAAAGCAATGTTTGAGCACCGTTGCACCACCATTGCGTCAGGTTTCCCGTCGTCCGGTTAAACTGCCAGCGCTGGTGCTGATGGCACAGCTCCAGCACCTCATCCGTCTGCGTAAAGCGCGGAGTCACTCCCGCCTGAACCGGTGGCGCAATAGCCAGCGGAGCAGGCAGCGGCCATTGCTCCCACGCACAGCGATGGTTGGCCGGCGACCACATCGTCGCCTGTGCTTGAAGCACCTCCACGTTGAACCAGAGTTCATCCCGTCCGGCCGCCAGCTCCGGCAGCGAGAGCGCCAGGCGCTGCACGCCCTGGGGGGGAATGGAAAGCGTTACCTCGCCGCAGGCCAGCACCGTTCCGTCGCGGGCAACCGACCATCTCAGCAACTCATTATCTGTATTACGGAACAGGTAGTCGCTCTGTATCTCAACCACCAGTGGAGAGGCACTCACCAGCCTGAAGGTGAAAAACTGCTGCGCGCGCTGCGCCTCGTATAACGCAGGATGGGGCGTGCGATCGGGAAATACCAGCCCGTTCAGACAGAACTGACGGTCGTTGGGTTTATCACCAAAATCCCCCCCGTAGGCCCAAAAGGGCGCGCCATTTTCATCCATTTTAGTGAGCGCCTGGTCAACCCAGTCCCAGACAAATCCTCCCTGCAGGCGCGGGTGGCTACGAAACGCCTGCCAGTATTTAGCAAACCCACCGAAACTGTTGCCCATCGCGTGGGCATATTCACACAGGATCAGCGGGCGCGTTTCATCGGGCATGCCGATCCATTTTTTAATTCCCCACTTAGGCACGGCCGGGAAAGGCTGATCCTGATCGACGCGAGCATACATCGGGCAAACAATGTCGGTGGCGGCGGTATTGGCTCCGCCGCCTTCATACTGTACCGGGCGCGTCGGATCGGTCGTTTTTAGCCAACGATACATGGCGTCGTGATTAGCACCGTGACCCGACTCATTGCCCAGCGACCAGATGATAATTGAGGGGTGGTTACGATCGCGCTGTACCATCCGGGTAACGCGCTCGCTCATGGCGGGCAGCCAGCGAGGATCGTCAGAAAGACGATTCATCGGAACCATGCCGTGGGTTTCGATATTGGCTTCATCGATAACATAGAGCCCGTAGCGGTCACACAGGCTGTACCACAGCGGGTGGTTCGGATAATGCGAGCAACGCACGGCGTTAAAATTGTGCTGTTTCATCAGTTCGATGTCGCGGCGCATCGTTGCTTCATCCATTACATGCCCGTTTTCAGGATGGTGCTCATGACGGTTCACGCCACGGAGCAGGAGAGGTTTACCGTTGAGCTTCAACAGGCCGTTGCTGATTTCAACCTGGCGCAGGCCTACGTCACAGGCTTCAACTTCCAGTAAATTCCCCTCTCCATCCACAAGCGCAAGGGTCAGGCGATAGAGCTCCGGCGTTTCAGCGCTCCATAACGCTGGGGCATCGACAGGGATCGTCATCGTAAGCCGCTCGGCCCAGTTCCCCCGCTCATCGACAATGGCTGACCCCGGACATTGCGTCGCACTGGCGCATTTTTCGCCGTTGCGCCAAAGCGTCATGGCCACCTCGCATTCGGTGAAACGAGAACCGGCCAGCGCGACCTCAACCTTCAGCACTGCCCTGTCACCTTCGCAGTTTAGCTCCGTGACGTGGTGATAATCCGCAATGTGGGTCTCCGGTTTATGCAGAAGTGACACGTCGCGGAAAATACCGCTCATTCGCCACATATCCTGATCTTCAAGGTAGCTACCGTCACACCAGCGAAGGACCATCACCGCCAGGCGATTTTGTCCGGGGCGCAGGGCAGCAGAGAGATCAAATTCGGCGGGCAGCCGGCTATCCTGCGAGTAGCCGATCCACTGACCATTGCACCACAGATGAAACGCCGAGTTCACCCCGTCAAAGATAATCCGCGTGTGTCCGCCTTGCAGCCAGGCATTATCCATTTCAAATGTGAGCGAATAACAACCGGTGGGATTCTCTGTCGGAACGGAGGGCGGATTTACAGGGATCGGATAGGTGACGTTGGTGTAGATAGGGGTATCGAATCCCTGCCTCTGCCAGTTTGACGGCACGGGCGTCGCGACGGCGGCGGCGGTATCCTCCGTTATCCAGACCTCTGGAACGTGCTCAGGGGCGGGATAAAAGTGAAAGCGCCATATCCCGTTGAGAGAACGCCGGCTTGCGGATCCCGTATTATCTCTGGCGCAAGAGGGGCTACGCCAGCTTTGAAATGGCGCGTGCGCCGCCAGACGGTTCCATTGCGTCACGCCGGGGTTTTCCCAGTCGCGACGCGCCAGAAGTGTGCTAAGAGTCAGCGGTGAAGCGGTAGACATAACAACCTCTTTGCGAAGCGCTCACAATTTTGAACCAACTTGCCCTGGTGGAATGCGCGGGTAAAGCTGCGGATCGCCAACTCGCGAGTCAGATCACAAAAGCCTTACCCGCGCGCAATTTTCTCCGCTAATACCGCCAGAAATTTTAGCTGCCGCGCCAGATCGTCGCGATCGACCCGATCGGCGGCACGGGGAGCGGTTGAATGCCGGGCAATAAGCGTAACGGGCAGCTGTACCTGCCAGCATTTGTCCGCCGGAGTGGGTGCCAGCAACCACTCCACGCTTCGCTCTCCCGCCTCACGAAAAGCCTGACGCACGGTGGTAAGCGGGGGCGAAAACCAGGCGCTGTCGGCAGTATCATCAAACCCGACGAGTGATATCTGGCCGGGTATGGCGACCCCCCTTTCAGCGCAGGCCCGCATCACGCCCAGCGCCATTTGATCGTTCGCCACCAGAATGGCATCAGGTAAATGCGCACCGGATAAAAGCCGGTGGCCTTTTTCATATCCGGATGCGGCACTCCAGTCGCCATGCTCCACCGCGACGGCCTCATGCCCGGCCTTCGCCAGAGCCGTTTTCCAGCCCAGCAGACGCGCGCGGGCAGAGACTGAACGTTCAGGGCCACCGAGCAGCGCAATATGCTGATGCCCCAGAGCGAACAGATGTTCAGCGCCAAGGCGCGCGCCCTGTGCGGCATCAAACGCCAGGCTGTTGACCTGCGCGCAGGGTGAAACATCCAGAAACAGCACCGGAACGGGCGAGGCCAGGGCATTGAGCTGTTCGGCGTCAGGATCGTCGAGCGGAACATTCACCAGCAAGGCTTCCACGCGCTGGGACAGTAGCTCCTGCACCGCAACCAGGCATTGTTGCGGATGTTCCACCATTGAGATAAGTACGCTTGCGCCCTGCTCTGAGGCACGGGATTTTACCGTCGAGGCAATTTGCGATGGCGCGTGCAGGGCCAGATCGGTGGTGATTAGCCCCAGCGTGTGGGTGCGTTTACCCGCCAGCTGTTGCGCGCCACGGTTAGGAACGTAGTGCAGCTCCGCCATCGCCTGCAGCACCTTATCCCGCGTGCGGGCGGAAACGTGCGCCGCGTCGTTAATCACACGGGAAACGGTCTGGTAGGAAACCCCCGCAAGGCGGGCGACATCATAAAGGGTAATCGCTTTCATGCAATCCGCCATCGCGATAAAACAGGCGGCTATTGTGCCACAGCGAGGCCCTTAAAACATGTGAGCGCTTCGCAAAATTAAACAACCCGCTCCGGCTGGACGATATGCTTGTTTCGTGGTTTCTGGCGAAACCATGGCAAACAGAGCTGGATCAGCGGGCCAATGGTCAATGCATACAGCACCGTTCCCACGCCGAACGAGCCGCCTAACAGGCAACCCACCAGCAGGACGGACACTTCAATGGCGGTACGGATACTGCGCACCGACCAGCCTGTTCGCGCATGTAGACCGGTCATCAGGCCATCCCGGGGTCCGGCCCCAAAACCGGCTCCGATATACATCCCTGTGGCAATCGCATTCACGATCACCGCAGAAATCAGCAGCATAATGCGAGCCGTTAATGAGGACAGCTCAGGGATCATAGCCAGCGCTGCATCGGCTGCTATACCCAGCACAATGACGTTACTGAGGGTCCCAAGCCCTGGACGCTGACGAAGCGGGATCCACAGCAGCAACACTGCGGCGCCGGTGAGGATCATGATGGCCCCAATATCCATCTGAAACAATTTTGCCACCCCCAGATGAAACACATTCCACGGATCGGCCCCCAGATCTGCGCGAACAAACATGGCCGTTGATACACCATAGAGCACTAACCCGATATAAAGCTGAACTAAGCGACGTACCATTTTTTATCTTCTCCAGTAAACCCGGCTTTTATCATGCGTGAAAATGGCTCTATGATTAATGTCCAGTTTATAAATAGTGGACTGCATATGTCATCTCGCCGTTTTGGAAGCCAGTCTTTGGTACGCCTTATAGGCCACTGGCAGCAACCCACCTCCCGGTTGCCGCTTTGGCGTCAACTGGCCGACGCATTACGCCTGATCGTCCTCGATGGCCGGCTGGCCCTCAATACGCGCTTACCGGGTGAACGGGAGCTGGCCGCTGCGCTGGCGGTAAGCCGTACTACCGTCAGCAGTGCGTTAGCTCACCTGCGGGAAGAGGGTTACCTGGAGAGCCGTCACGGCAGCGGTTCCCGGGTGATCCTGCCGGACACTCGTCCCGTCCCCACACTCTCGGCGGCAAGCGTTGCTCTGGATCTTTCTACGGCCGCGCTCAACGCCGGGCCTGAAATCCATCAGGCTTATACTCATGCCCTCACGGTAATCACTTCGCACCTTGCGCTAACGGGATACGATCGGCTTGGTTTGCCGGCGCTGCGTGAAGCTATTGCCGGACGTTATACCGCGAGAGGACTGCCTACACGGGCGGACGAGGTGATGGTGGTCAATGGCGCGGTGAGCGGTTTTGCCCTGGTACTGCGCATGATGACCGGCCCCGGAGACAGGGTCGTCGTTGACCATCCGACTTATCCCCTGGCGATAGCCGCTATTCAGGGCGCGCTGTGTCGGCCGGTGGGTGTAGCATTGCCTGAAAGCGGGTGGGATACCGATGGCTTTGCCGCCACGCTGGCCCAGACCGCGCCACGGCTGGCCTATCTGATGCCGGATTTTCACAATCCGACGGGGCGCTGCATGGATCTCACCACGCGCCAGACAATCGCCGACATTGCCGCGCGGACCCGCACCACGCTGGTGGTGGATGAAACCATGGTCGATCTTTGGTTTGATTCGCCACCGCCACCGCCGTTAGCCTCATTTAACCCGGACGCGACGGTCATCACGCTCGGCTCGGCGGGGAAAAGTTTCTGGGGCGGGCTTCGTCTCGGCTGGATCCGGGCATCGTCCCGCACTATCGCAACGCTTGCACAGATGCGCGATACCCTGGACTTAGGATCACCGCTGCTGGAGCAACTGGCGACGCAGTGGCTTATCGAAAACAGTGAGACGTTTTTACCTGCGCGACGAAAAATGCTAACTGAACGCCGTGACCGGTGCGGAGCGCTGTTGCGGGAACATTTTCCGCACTGGACATTCCAGCAGGCTGAGGGTGGACTTTCATACTGGATAGCCTTGCCGGATATGCAGGCAACGCAGCTTGCCGCACGGGCGGAAACGTTGGGGATCAATCTGGGGACCGGTACGCGGTTTGGTTTGTCTGGCGCTTTTGACCGCTATTTACGCATGCCCTTCTCGCTTGAGCCGGCAGAACTGGAGCAGGCGTTACTGAGGATTAAGCCGCTGTGGCTCACCATCAATAACAGCACGCTGTCCGTTAAACGAAGCCTGGTATAATGCAAATAAAAACGCCTGACTGTACTGGATGCAGTCAGGCGTTTTCACAGACAGGTGATTTAATGCTGCGGAGGAATGGGAAAACCCTTCAGCGAAATAACGAAGTCATCCCCCTCTTTCTTTATTTTTGCGCCAGTATCACACCAGTCTGACGCAATGCGAAAGAACTCATCACTTCCTACATTCCAGCCCAGACGGACATGCTTTACATAGCCTGAACGCAACAAATCGCAGGCTTGTTTGTAGTCTGTGGCAGTTGACAGTTGTTGTTTCATTTTTTCTTCTTCAGAATTTTACGTAGCGCCTTGATTTCTTTAGGCGTAAAAGGAGATGTGCTCTCTTCTTCCGTATGCTGATTATCAATGTCTTCTTCCGTTACTCCCGCCTCTGCGACTGCCTCAAACGCCAGTAGCAGCAGTTTTTCTGTGGTCACACTGAGATTCTCATTATTCACTTCTGCGTAGAGGCGAAGTCTTTCTTTTAGCGCGTCATCAATCTTAACGTTTAAAACCGCAGTAGCCATGATGGTCACTTCCATTCGGAATAAGTTATTTATTTAATACACGAAGTTAACAACTTGATCCAGAATTATATTTTTATCTTATGACAGAAAAAAGACACCCAATAATAAAATGACAGTCTATTATTACAGGTTTATGACAATATTATTTCAGTAGGATGAAAGATATATACCCTAAATAATTCGAGTTGCAGGAAGGCGGCAAGGGAGTGGATCCCCGGGAACGTACATAAGTACGTGACTGGGGTGAACGCGTGCAGCCAACGCACATGCAACCTGAAGTATGACGGGTATATTACGCAATACCTTATTACCCTTACAATAAAAGGGAATTATTTCAGAAATGCGCTTAGGGTGATAAAGGCGATGAGATTTATGAAGAGGACAAAAAATGGGTGGGGGCCCTGCCAGCTACATCCCGGCACCCACGTCCTCTGCCCTGGCTGCTTCCTTCCGGACCTGACCTGGTGAACAGAGTAGCGTTGCGAGAGAACCAACAGAGCCCCCATTGCGAGCGTTGATAACCAACGCGCTGGCGCATTATCCCTGTGCCGCCCTTCAATTGCAAGCTATCACGAACTGGATGGCGCTTTATTGCGCAAACAGCCGCGCAATCTCGTTTCTCCTGGTTTACCATTGTCCTGCATGACTTCTTTGAAGGAGAAAAAATGGACGAGTATGACGCTTTCCCGCAACGTGTCTGGCACATTGTGGCGTCGATCCCGGTAGGCTATGTCACCACCTATGGGGAGGTAGCGCGTCTTGCCGGTTCACCTCGCGCAGCCCGCATGGTCGGCGGCGTGCTGAGACGCTTGCCGCAAGGGAGCTCCCTACCCTGGCATCGGGTGGTGAATCGACACGGCGCTATCTCGCTGACCGGACCGGATTTACAGCGCCAGCGTCAGGCTTTACTGTCAGAGGGGGTGCAGGTATCCGGGACCGGAGAGATAGATTTGCAGACGTATCGCTGGGTTTACTGACCCCCTCTCCCGCAGAAGAAAGGGCAGTAGCGATTAAAGCTGTGTTGGAGGCGTTGGCAGCGCCGGCTGGTTGGTCTGTGGCGCGACCGGCAAAGCGGTCTGCGGGACAGGAACCAGATTCAGGTCAATTTTAGTGCCGCCGTTGTTAATCGCATCCTGCACCGTGTCGGTAATAAAGACCAGCCTATCGTTGATCGTCACCGCCGCACTCAGGAGGATACGTGCATTAGGCTGCACGTCAGAGGGGTTGTACGGTAACACAAAGCTGAACGGCGCCTGTTTACCCTCGGTACGTACGGCGCGCTGCGCCAGCACTTTTGACGGTGCGTCAGCCAGGGAAGCATCAGAAAGCGTTACCGTAATAACCGCATCCGGTGGTAACGCCACGCGCTGTTGAATCCGGATAGTCCCTGAAACATTTGGTTGCTGAATAGACTGCTGTGAAAGTGTGTTAATACCGTTCGGGTTTGCCGCTGGCACCGGCACCTGGGCGCTCTTTCCTGCACAGGCGGACAACGCCACCGCAATAGCTACACCACTTAGCATAGGCACGAGTTTCATTGAAGTCTCCTTATCATCAATGCACCAGCGGGATCGATCCCATCTGATGTCGTTTTATTCACATAACATAAGCAAGTGTGGCACAACTCACTGATTATTGCCTGGAATCGTCCTGATATTCAGACAAATCCACCCATCGGACCCCTTTCATTTCTGCGTTATACTCTGCCTATCTTTCGCCACGGCGTATTATTGAGGACGGCTATGAGTCAGGCACTGAACAATCTGCTGACATTACTAAATCTGGAAAAAATTGAGGAAGGCCTCTATCGCGGTCAGAGCGAAGATTTAGGCTTACGTCAGGTCTTCGGCGGACAGGTCGTCGGACAGGCGCTGTACGCTGCGAAGGAAACCGTCCCGACAGACCGTCTGGTACACTCTTTTCACAGCTATTTTCTACGCCCTGGCGATAGCGCGAAACCCATTGTGTACGATGTTGAAGTATTAAGAGACGGCAACAGCTTTAGCGCACGCCGCGTGGCGGCGATTCAGAACGGCAAACCGATCTTCTACATGACCGCCTCTTTCCAGGCCCCGGAACCAGGCTATGAGCATCAAAAAGTGATGCCGCCCGCCCCGTCGCCAGAAGATCTGAAATCAGAGACGGATATCGCCCGTGCGCTGGCGCATTTACTGCCGCCTCAGGTAAAAGAGAAGTTTCTCTGTGATAAACCGCTTGAAATCCGTCCTGTTGAATTCCATAACCCAATGAAAGGCCATGTGGCAGCGCCGAAACGCCAGGTCTGGATCCGCGCGAATGGCAGCGTACCGGAAGATTCGCGCGTTCATCAGTATCTGCTGGGCTACGCCTCAGATTTCAACTTCCTGCCGGTTGCGCTACAGCCGCACGGCGTGGGTTTTCTTGAAAAAGGGATGCAGGTTGCGACCATAGACCACTCCATGTGGTTCCACCGCCCGTTCGATATGAACGAGTGGCTGCTTTACAGCGTGGAGAGTACCTCGGCATCAAGCGCGCGCGGGTTCGTACGTGGGGAGTTTTATACGCAGGAGGGGATACTGGTGGCATCGACGGTTCAGGAAGGGGTTATGCGCAACCGCGGATAATGGTGTGCGGGTTGCTCCCCCGTGGGAGAGAATAAAGCACAACGGCAACCTCGGTTGCCGTTGTGCTGTTTATTAGGCGTTATACGCATTCTCGCCGTGGCTGTTGACGTCCAGACCTTCACGCTCCTGTTCTTCCGGTACACGTAAGCCGACGGTCATGTCCGCCAGCTTGTAGCCAATGAACGCGACGACCCCAGACCAGACGACGGTAATGGCGATACTTTCCAGTTGGACCAGCAGTTGGTGAACCATGGTAACCCCTTCTGCATAACCGACGCCTCCCAGAGATTTCGCCGCGAAGATACCGGTCATGATGCATCCGATGATGCCGCAGACGCCGTGCACACCAAACACATCGCAAGGGTCGTCAACGCGCAGAACACGTTTCAGCGCCGTCACGCCCCACAGCCCCGCCAGACCCGCAACCAGACCGATGAGCAACGCCCCGCCTACGCCGACAAAACCACACGCCGGGGTGATCCCTACCAGACCAGCGATGGCGCCCGAACAGGCGCCGAGCAGAGAAGGTTTACCGCGAACCGCCCACTCACCGAACACCCAGGAGAGGATCGCACCCGCCGTAGCCACAACGGTATTCACGAAGGCCAGCGCGGCGATTTCATTCGCGGCGCTTGCGGAACCGGCGTTAAATCCGAACCAGCCGAAGTAGAGAATGGCTGTCCCGGTGAATACCATAGGCAGGTTATGCGGTTTAAACGCCTCCTTACCGAAGCCTACGCGCTTGCCAATCAGATAGGCCCCGACCAGCCCGGCGACCGCGGCGTTAATGTGAACCACGGTCCCGCCGGCAAAGTCCAGTGCGCCATGAGACGCCAGCAGACCACCGCCCCAGACCATATGAGCAATAGGAACGTAAGAGAGTGTTAGCCAGACCACCACGAAAATCAGCACCGCAGAGAAGCGAATACGCTCAGCCAGCGCGCCTACAATTAAGCCCACGGTGATGCAGGCGAATGATCCCTGGAATGCCACGTGGATGTACTGGTAGAAACTGCCCATCAACGCGGTCAGCTCAATGTTTTTCAGCATCGCCCAGTTGACGTTCCCGAAGAAGGCGTTCCCTTCACCAAAGGCCAGCGAGTAGCCGTAAACCACCCACAGAACACATACCAGCGCGAAAGTGACGGTAACCTGGGTAAGCATGGAGAGAACGTTTTTACCGCGGATCAAACCGCCGTAAAAGAGCGCAATCCCCGGAATGGTCATAAACAGCACCAGGGCGGTGCAGATCATCATAAAAGCGTTATCGGCTTTGTCTGCTACCGCAGGGGCAGCCATTACCAGGCCCGGCAGCAGTGCCAGCGACCCCAGACCCGTTTTGATTGTTGCTATTTTCATTTTTCGATCCCTATCACTGTGTGCCAGACGTTACTCACAACGCCGCTTCGTCAGATTCGCCGGTACGGATGCGAATGACGCGCTGCAGCTCGGCAACAAAAATCTTGCCGTCGCCAATTTTGCCGGTGTAAGCCGCTTTGCTGATCACATCAACCACCTCATCAAGCTGGTCATCCGCAATTGCAACATCAATTTTCACTTTTGGCAGGAAGTTAACGCTGTACTCCGCCCCGCGATAAAGCTCGGCATGCCCCTTCTGACGACCAAATCCTTTCACTTCGGACACAGTCAGTCCCTGAATACCCACAGAAGACAATGCTTCGCGCACGTCTTCGAGTTTGAATGGTTTAATTACAACCGTAACCAGCTTCATAAATCCCCTCCAGTCAGAATGCAGTAATGGCCGCCGCTCACCCGGGAGATATTGCAAGGGATGTGCCACAATTGAAAACAGAGGGAATATGCGCGGTAACGCGCCAGTAAAGGGGTTTAGCCTGAGGCGGGCGAAAAAAAAACGCACCATGACAGTGCAGGGCGCGTTTCCGGTTTGCACCAACAGTAATGACTGTTAGCGCATTGCCTGATGTTGGTGCATCAGGCGCTAAGCGATTCTTCATCTCGTGCGCTGGCGGCCAGTTCGTCCCCCGCCAGCTGCAACTGGTACATCTGCCAGTAGCGCCCTTTCGCCTCCAGCAATTGCCGATGCGTTCCGCGTTCAACGGCCTGACCACGATGCAGAACCAGAATGGTGTCTGCGTCGACAATCGTTGAAAGGCGATGCGCAATGACCACCAGCGTCGTCTGGTTACGTACTGCAGCCAGCGCCTGTTGGATAGCCTGTTCAGTGCCGGAGTCAATACTGGCCGTTGCTTCATCCAGAATCAGCACCTGCGGCGTTTCAATCAGCACCCGCGCCAGCGCCAGGAGTTGCTTTTGCCCAACAGAGAGGTTATTCCCCTGCTCTCCCAGCCTGGTGTTAATCCCTTCGCTAAACCCGCGCGCCAGCGCTGCCAGTTGCACTTTTTCCAGCACATCCCAAACCTGTTCCGGGGTGTATGGCCTACCCAGCGTCACGTTGGCGAAGAAGGTATCGGCCAGCACCACAGGATCTTGCTGCACCATCGCGACGCCTTTGCGCAACGTGTTGTGGCTGAGCGAGGCAAGCGGGCGACCGTCGAGGCGAATTTCGCCATGCGTTAAGGGGTAATACCCCATCAGCAGACTGGCAAGGGTACTTTTACCGCTTCCGGTGTGCCCAACCAGAGCGACAAAACCCCGTGAAGGCACATCGAGTGTGATGTCCTGCAAGACAAGCCGGTCATCGCGGTAGGCAAAGGAGACGTTATCAAAGGCTATGGATCCGCTTTGCAGCGGACGGTCGTCATTACCGTAAGTCTGACGCGGTCGGTCCATCAGCTCAAAGACACGCTCACCAGCTACCACGGCCTGTTGCAACATGGATTGTTGGGTAGTGAGTTCAATGAGCGGCTCGTTAAGGCGTCCGAGATAGCTAATGAAGGCATACAACACGCCAACTTCAATCGTGCCGTGGTTTGTCAGGCCAAACAGCATTAGCAGACCACACAGTACCAGCGCCGAGAAAAGGCTGAGCAGCGGCCGTAACAGAAAACCGTCAAGGCGTAACGTCTGCATTCGCGCCATATAGTGTGAACGGCTGGCTTCGCCCATTCGCTCGCCAAAGCGCGCCTGCTGACGAAATTGCTGGATGACGCTCATGCCGTTAATCACTTCATTAAAGCCATCATTGATATCGGCCAGATAAGTGCGCACCCGGCGGACAATCGGCGTGCTGTAACGCTGGTAGATAACCATGACAATCAGCACCGCCGGGAAGATGGCAATCGCCACCAGCGCCATTCGCCAGTCGAGACTGAACATGGCCACCAGCATCGCCCCAATCAGGGCTGCGCTGCGCAGCACGGTTGCCACCACGGTGACGTACAGGTCACGGATCACCTCGGTATCATTCGTTACGCGGGAAATAACCTGTCCGACCGGCTGAGTATCAAATTCACTTAATGGCTGGCGCAGCGCTGCGTCCATCACGTCCGTGCGAAGCTGCTGTACCACGCCAACGGCCGCCCGGTTAAAGAGCAGAGCCTGCGCATAGTGCAGCCCGGCCGCCATCAGTTGTAACCCGACGTAAGCCACGCCCAAGCCCGCCACCAGCCCAAGCGGCATAAAGCTTTTCGCCACCATATTGTCGATGAAATAACTGATAAGCAGCGGGCCGCTCACCTCGGCTATCGCCGCAATCCACAGCAAAAATACCGCGATCGAGAGCGGCTTGCGCCACGGCGAGCCGTAGGCAAGCAGACGTTTAAGCGTCGGCCATATCGTTGCCGGTTTATGCATTGGCGGCCTCCTCGTCCTGTTCCGGGGCATCATCCAGCGCCGCTTCAAGCTGCTGATAACGATACATATCGCAATACCAGCCAGGTTGTTGAGCAAGAGAGTCGTGGTCTCCGCGCTGGGCGATATGCCCGTGCTGCAGCACCACAATTTCACTGGCTTCCGTCAGCGCCGACAGCCGATGGGCGCTGATAATAACCGTGCGTCCTTCGCCCCACTGACGCAGATTATGCAGAATCTGATGCTCGGTGCGGCCATCAACAGCCGAGAGCGCATCATCCAGAATGAGAATTTCGGCGTTAAGCAGCAGCGCACGGGCAATGGAAATTCGCTGTTTTTGCCCGCCGGACAACATCACGCCCCGCTCGCCCACCTCTGTCTCATAGCCCTGAGGCAGACGCAGAATATCCTCATGCACGCTGGCTAATCGCGCGACGTGCTCGATCTCTTGCTGGGTTGCAGAAGGACATCCAAGGGCAATATTGTTGCCGATGGTATCGGAGAATAAAAACGGCGTCTGGCTGACCACTGCCAGGCGTCTGCGCCAACTGTCCAGCAGCAGGTTCGTTAGCGGAATATCATGGAAACGAATGTCGCCCTGCGTTACATCAAAGTGACGCTGGAGCAGCGACAAAAGGGTACTTTTACCCGAGCCGGTAGGACCGCAAATCCCCAGCATCTGACCGGGCTGCAGCGTGAAGTTCAGGTTTTCGAGCACCGTTTGATCTGTCTGTGGATAACTAAACGACTGAATATCGGCTTTCAACACCCCGCGCCCTTCCGGCACCGGCTCGCTGCCGTCATTTACTACCGGTGCTTCAGCCAGCATGTCGCGAATACGGCTGTATGCCGCGCTGCCGCGCTCAACAATGTTGAACATCCAGGCCAGGGCCAGCATCGGCCAAATCATCAGCCCCAGGTACATCGCAAAACTGGTTAACTGGCCGAGGGTCATAGAGCCCTGCACCACCATCCAGCTCCGCCGCCAATCGCCAGCAGATTAGCCATGCCGATTGCGATATAAATAGTGGGATCAAAACGAGCATCAATACGGGCTACACGCATGTTTTTCGCCCCGGTGTCCGCCGCATCGGCGGCAAACAGCGCAGACTGTCTGTCCTCCAGACCAAAAGCTTTGATCATGCGAATACTGGACATGCTTTCCTGGGTGCGATCGTTTAACGATGAAAACGCAGCCTGCGCCAGTTTGAAGCGCGCATGTAATTTTTCCCCGTAGCGATTGATCGCCAGAGCCATAATCGGCATGGGCAGGAGCGCCATCAGGGTTAACTGCCAGCTGATCTGGGTCGACATGACAATCAACACCGCACAGCCCATAACCAGCGAATCCACCAGCGTTAGCACACCTTCACCGGCGGCAAACACCACGCGGTCGACGTCGTTAGTGGCGCGGGCAATGAGGTCGCCGGTACGATGGCGCAGGTAAAACTCAGGATGTTGTCGGCTAAGCTGTCGATAAAAATCCTCACGCAGCTCGACGGCCAGTTGATAGGACGCGCCAAATAACAGTACCCGCCAGACGTAGCGCAGCAGGTAAACAATCACCGCGGTCAGCACCAGCGTGCCAACCCACATCAGCACCCGTGCGGTGGTGTAATGCTGTTCTGTGACGCCATCCACGACATATCCCACCACTTTTGGCGGGATCAACTGCAAAATGGCAATGATAATAAGCAGGCATACTGCGCCGAGATAGCGTTGCCACTCCCGACGAAAGTACCAGCTTAATTGGGCAAATAATCGCACGCGGTTTGTTCCTGAAGGTATTTAACGAATTTATTCAATGGGTAATGCTGTGGTGTACTTTATCTGTTCCATGGCAAAACTTGAGGTGACGTCCGACAAGCCCGGCACGCTATTGACCAGCCGCTTATAAAAATCGTCGTAACGCTTCATGTCCGCGACCTGAACACGCATCAGGTAGTCGTACTCCCCTGCCATGCGCCAAAAACCAAGTACCTCCGGCATTTCGGCTACCTGAGTAACGAAGCGGCTATACCAGTCGCTGCTGTGGTGCTGTGTTTTTATCAGGACAAAGGCGGTCAGTCCAAGCCCCAGTTTTTCAGGATCTAATAACGCAACACGTCCCAGCAGGATGCCGTCATCTTCGAGTTTCTTGAGTCGCTTCCAGCAGGGCGTGGTGGTCAGATTAACGGCATCTGCCAGCGCCTGCAAAGAGAGGGTGCAGTCACCTTGCAGCAATGAAAGCAGCTTGCGATCGATTTTATCTAGCATACCCACCTCACAGAGAAAATTTTTCTCTCTTCATTCTATTTTAAAGGCCAGATAGCAACAATTTTTTCTGTGCTTTTCGCTATGCTTGGCACAAAATGACAAATCACATGAATACAAACAAAGAAATGATCAACATATCAAATACAACTAATCGCACCTGGCTTAAGCATGCCATCAGCGAAATCAATGCCGATTATCAACGCTCGGCAGATACCCATTTAATCCGCCTGAACCTGCCGGGGTTTAGCGGCATTCAGCTGTACCTTAAAGATGAAAGTACTCATCCCACTGGTAGCCTGAAGCATCGGCTGGCACGTTCTCTCTTCTTATACGGCTTGTGTAACGGCTGGATCAAAGAAGGCACCCCGATCGTTGAATCCTCATCCGGTTCAACGGCGGTTTCAGAAGCCTACTTTGCCCGCCTGCTGGGACTGCCGTTCATCGCGGTAATGCCCGCCTGTACCGCAAAACGCAAAATCGAGGAGATCGAATTTTACGGTGGACGCTGCCACTTTGTGCAAAGCGCCTGCGAGATTTATGCGGCCTCAGAAACGCTGGCCCGCGAGCTGAACGGCCATTATATGGACCAGTTCACTTTCGCCGAGCGTGCCACCGATTGGCGCGGCAATAACAACATCGCCGACAGTATTTTCCGCCAGATGACGCACGAGCCGCACCCGGTTCCCTCTTACGTGGTGATGAGCGCAGGTACCGGCGGCACATCCGCGACCATTGGGCGTTATATTCGCAGCCAGGGTTACGATACCCAGCTAATGGTGGTTGACCCGCAGAACTCTGTGTTCCTCGACTACTGGCAGAGCCGTAATACGGGCCTGCGTAGCCCGGTAGGCAGTAAAATTGAAGGGATTGGCCGCCCGCGTGTTGAGCCATCGTTCATTCCTGACGTGGTAGACGAAATGTTGCGTGTTCCGGATGCCGCCAGCGTAGCCACCGCACACTGGCTACAGACGCAGCTCGGCCGCAAAGTGGGCGCCTCTACCGGCACTAACATGTGGGGCGCACTGCAGTTGGCTGCCCGTATGCGGGATGAGGGCCGGACGGGGTCTATCGTTACGCTGCTGTGCGACAGCGGTGAGCGCTACCTGGAGACCTACTACAATGCGCAATGGGTGCAGGCCAACATTGGCGACGTAGCCCCCTGGAAAGCGCAGATTACCCAGTTGGTGCAATAAAAAAAGCCAGACCGACGTCTGGCTTGCTGGCAGGGTCTCACTATTCGGGGGAATATGGGAGGGTGTTTTTGTCCAGCCAATGGGTTAAAAAATGGGACACCGCCTCATTACGGCAGTGACCGATAACCGGTAGATGAGGAAGCTCGGCAATCAGCTGCGGCATCGCATTCCCCATGATAAGACCGCGCCCGACGCTGCCCAGCATCTCCCGGTCGTTCATTGCGTCACCGAACGCCATGCAATCCTGAAGCGTAAAGCCCAGGTGGTCGCTCAGTACCGCCAGGGCAGAACCTTTGTTACAGCCAGCCGGCAACACCTCCAGGCAATTCCATGCTGAAAACGTCAGGTGCGCCCGGTCGCCTAACGCATCATTAAGCTGAATGCGTAAGCGGCAGAGATCGTCATGATCGGCACAGAAACAGATTTTGGTCACAGCATGAGCAGGGATACGACGCAGATCGGTAAGCTGATACTTAAAACCGCTGTCAACATGCGCGTGCAGAATTTCGGGTATGTCGCGGCCGGTAAACCAGCCGTCATCATTAAAAACATGCACGCTGGCCTGCGTATCCCAGGTGCTGTGCAGCACGATTTCCGCCACTTCGGGATTGAGATCCTGTCGGTGCAACACCTCCCCTTCGACGGAGTGAATTCGCGTGCCGTTGCCGGTTATCAAAAACGCATCGAGAGAGAATGCTCCCAGCAGATAACGCATCTCCAGCACGTGGCGGCCGGTGGCAAACGTCAGGGTGACATCACGTTCATGCAGGCGCTTCAGGATGCTCAGGGTTTTATTCCCTAATCGGTGATCCGGCATTAACAGCGTGCCGTCCATATCAAATGCAGCGAGCCTGGCCATGATTACTCCCGAAATGTGATGCGTTTAACTTGTGCATCAGTATCCCGTGAGATATACGGAAGTAATAGTGAATAGATGAAAATTATTGTTCCGGGTTTACCATGCGCCAGCTTAACCGTCTCAACCAGTATCAACGCCTGTGGCGACCTTCAGAAGGTGCGCCGCAGCAGGTTACCGTCAGCGAACTGGCCAGCCGCTGTTTTTGCAGCGAGCGCCATGTCCGTACGCTTCTGCGTCAGGCTCAGGAGGCGGGCTGGCTTAGCTGGCGCGCGCAATCTGGTCGCGGTAAACGCGGTGAGCTGATATTTCATGTCTCCCCGGAATCATTGCGCAATGCGATGATGGAAGAGGCGCTGAAGAGCGGACAGCAGCACAACGCCCTGGAGCTGGCCCAGCTTGCCCCCGACGAATTGCGCGCACTGTTGCATCCTTTCATGGGAGGCCTGTGGCAAAACGATACGCCGACCCTGCGTATTCCCTACTACCGTTCGCTGGATCCGCTTGTTCCTGGCTTCTTACCCGGGCGGGCAGAGCAGCATCTGGCTGGACAGGTCTTCTCCGGCTTGACGCGTTTCAACGGTAATCACAGCGAACCCACGGGCGATCTGGCGCATCACTGGGAGGTATCGGATGACGGCCTGCGCTGGCATTTTTACATCCGATCCACTCTGCACTGGCATAACGGCGATAAAATAGAGACGGTACAGCTTCAGCGAAGCCTGATAGCGCTGCTGACCCTGCCTGCCCTGCGTAAACTTTTCCAGAGCGTCTTGCGTATTGAAGTCACCCATCCGCAGTGTCTGACCTTTATTCTGCATCGCGGGGATTTCTGGCTGGCACATCGACTGGCGACCTACTGTAGCCGCCTTGCTCATCCCGACCACCCCATGACGGGAAGCGGCCCTTTCAGGCTGAGCGTTTACGATCCCGATTTAGTCCGCCTTGAAAGCCATGAGCAGTACCATCTTAGCCACCCGCTGCTGAAGGCGATTGAGTTCTGGATAACCCCAACGCTGTTTGACTCCGGCCTGGGAACCAGCTGTCGTCATCCGGTGCAAATCGCGATCGGCGAACCCGATCAGCTGGAAAGCCTACGTCTTGTGAGTAACAGCACCAGCCTGGGTTTTTGTTATCTCACGCTAAAACAGAGCGTCCGTTTTGATGAAATGCAGGCACGGCGGCTTATCAATATCATTCATTTGTCGAGGCTTCTGCATACGCTACCGCTCAACGAGGGGTTAATCACGCCAACAGAGGAACTTCTCCCGGGCTGGCGTATTCCCCGGTGGGAGGACTTAGCGGACGTTCCTCTGCCGAAGGCGCTAACCCTGGTTTACCATCTGCCCGTAGAATTACACACCATGGCCAGCCAGCTAAAAGCGTATCTTGCGCAGCAGGGGTGTGAGCTTACCGTTATCTTTCACGATGCGAAAACCTGGGATGGATGCCAGCGAATTGCTAATGCGGACATCATGATGGGCGACAGGCTAATTGGTGAAGCACCTGAATATACGCTTGAGCAGTGGCTACGCTGCGATACGCTCTGGCCGCATCTGTTGAGCGCAGCGCAATATGCTCATCTTCAGGCTACGCTGGATGCCGTACAACGCCAGGGTGATGTACAGGCCCGGCATGCTGGCCTGAAGGTCATTTTCAATCAGCTTATGGAAACAGCGGTACTGACACCGCTGTTTAACTATCAGTATCGAATCAGCGCACCGCCAGGCGTTAAGGGGATACGGCTGAACACCCGCGGCTGGTTTGATTTCACCGAAGCTTGGATCCCGGCCCCTAAATCGTGAAGAAGCTGGTCGCCGCCCCGGCCAGGCGGTAACATGACGTTTTACCGTAATTGTCGAGATGATTTATGAAACGTGCCGTCGTCGTGTTCAGCGGAGGACAAGATTCTACTACCTGCCTGGTTCAGGCTCTTCATCAGTATGATGAAGTTCACTGTGTCACTTTCGATTATGGCCAGCGCCACCGCGCTGAAATCGACGTGGCCCGAGAACTGGCCCTGAAACTGGGTGCTCGCGCGCACAAGGTAATGGACGTTACGCTATTAAATGAACTGGCCGTCAGCAGCCTCACCCGCGACAGTATTCCAGTACCGGATTACGAACCGGACGCCAGCGGCATGCCGAATACGTTCGTGCCGGGCCGCAATATTCTGTTCCTGACCCTGACGGCGATTTATGCCTACCAGGTGAAAGCCGAAGCGGTGATCACCGGCGTATGTGAAACCGATTTTTTCCGGCTACCCGGACTGCCGCGATGCGTTCGTAAAAGCGCTCAATCACGCGGTGAACCTGGGTATGGCAAAAGAGACGCGCTTCGAAACGCCGCTTATGTGGCTGGATAAAGCAGAGACCTGGGCGCTGGCCGACTACTGGAGCAAACTGGACCTTGTTCGCAGCGAAACCCTGACCTGTTACAACGGTATCAAAGGCGACGGTTGCGGCCACTGCGCGGCCTGCAATCTGCGGGCAAAGGGGCTGAACCACTATCTTGCCGATAAAGCCGGGGTGATGGTCGCGATGCAGAAAAAGACCGGGCTGAAGTAAGGCTTCTTCACCGTGCTGTCGAAGAGTTTCACGCCGGCAGAGCGGTTCACTTTCATTAGCGTTGACAGACAAGGTTCGATATAGCTGCAGAGGTGACAAACCAGCTTTGGCAGAGTTTCACCCATGCCGCCGTAGGCTTCGATGACGTGCCTTAAGGCGATTAAATACGCAGAAGGATCCGAAACGCTAACGCCGGATCCTTTCTTTGCATCTACGCCTCCCACTCCTCAAACGGAATTTGCCGTCACGGGTCTGGTAACGCTCAATAACGTAATCTCTGAAAAAGCCTTTTGTCTGTTATAAAAGACAACACTTTTACACGATCATCAACTCTACCTTTTCGCGCAACGCCCCTTCCAGCGCCAATGCTTTCTGTGTTTTCAGATCAATACAGACAAAGGTGATCAGCGCATCGGCAACAACTTGCCCTTCAGGATCCAGCGTTACCACCTGACTTAGCACCCCGCTCTTCCCATTCAACTGTTGAACCTGACTGGTGATGGTAAGCACATTTCCCAGTACGGCCGGGCGGCGATAGTTGATATTAATGTTCACGACCACGAACGCAATGTTGTGCGCAGTCAGCCACTGAAAGCTATCGCTGTTTTCCAGCCCGTCCCAACGCGCCTCTTCAAGGAACTCAAGATAGCGAGCGTTATTCACGTGCTGGTAAACATCGAGGTGAAAACCGCGTACTTTGATTTTTGTCTGCATAGCGCGAAAGCCTTTCGTTGTTATAGGATGAGAGGTCACAACTGGTATGACCTCTTTATCCTGGCAAAATTTTGCTGCTGTGCAAGTAATTGTGCGATTACAACATCAGGTGTGAGAGGTTGCGCTCAACCAGTGAGCTTCCCATCCCAGGTACCTGCTTAAGATCGTCGACGGTTTTGAAAGGGCCATACTCTTCGCGATAGCTGACGATGGCCTGAGCTTTTTTGAGCCCAACACCGTTCATTGCGCGGGCGAGATCTTCTGCAGATGCCGAATTGATGCTCACTCGCGTACCTTCATCCTGCGTACCCTTAGCGGCATCGGTTGCTTTTGCCTGACCCGGGTTCTGCGCGGTTGAGTCGGTTTTGCTCTGTAATACCTGCGCTTTGGCCGCAGGTGTCGCCGCCAGTGCGCCTGCGCTTAGCCCGCAGGTGGCAAACGTTAGCGAAAGTAACAGTGCTTTGATTCCACATTTCATGCTGTTTTCTCCTTGTTTGTTGACAGCCATGTCACGATAGCCGCCCGCAAAAACAGGCACAAACAGCAGATTGCAGAAATGGAAAAGGCCGCGAAAGCGGCCTTTAGTTATTGCAGAGCGTTACGAAAATCTGCGAGCTGATACGTAGTTATTGCTGCTGAGTAATCACATCACCCAGTTTGATTTTGGCATCTTTACGCAGGTTGCTCATCATCGCTTCGAAAGCAATCTGGGCATTGTTCTGGGTGATACCCCGAACCATAGCTTTCTTCTGCTCTTCCGGCATGGTGCCTGCTTTAACGTCGTCCAGGGCCAGCAGAACAACGTTCCCGTGGTCATCGGTGGTCATACCGAAGCCTGGTTTGTCCTTCGCCGGCAGGCTCAGAGCAAATGCGGCCTGGCTGATCGGGTCCTGGCCGGTACGGCTCAGCGTTTTCGCCTCACCAAAGCTCAGCCCCGCCGCTTTAAGCGCATCCTCTTTGCCCGCTTTCAGCTCAACCAGGATCTTCTCTGCATCCAGTTTCGCCTGCTGCACCGCTTTGTTGTGCTGAACCTGAGCAATAACCCGATCTTTCACCTCCGCTAGCGGTTTGACTGCCTCAGCTTTGTGCTCACTGACGCGCAGGACAAAGGCACGGTCCCCGTCGACGGTAATGATGTCGGAGTTGCTGCCTGGCGTGCCGTTTTCGCCAACCAGACCACCGTTGAAGATAGCATCAGAAACCGGTTTGAAGTTCAGCTCTTCCGGCAGGTTGTCATGACCAAACCAGCCCGTTTCAACCGCCTTCACGCCCGCTGCCTGCTCTGCACCTGCCAGGGATTCGTTGTCGTTGCTCGCCGCGTCGCTCACTTTCTGCTGCAGGGCGTAGTAGGCATCCAGCGCTTTTTCCTGTTTCACTTTCGCCGCAATATCATCACGAACCTCGGCCAGCGGTTTGGTTTTCGCGGCTTCAATATCGTCAAGACGTGCCACCAGGAAACCAACGGAAGATTTGATCACCCCAGACAGTTGACCTTTCTCTTTCAGGCCTGCATTTTTCAGCTCGTCCGGGGTTGTCGCGTCTTCCAGCCAGCCCATATCACCGCCATTTTTGGCAGAGATAATATCGGTCGATTTCGCTTTTGCAACGGTCGCGAAATCAGCGCCCTTGTTCAGATCATCCAGTACCGCCCTCGCATCAGCCTCAGTTTTGGTCTGAATAATACTGTAACGGTTACGCTGCGGCTGGGTAAACTGATCCTGATGCTGATCGTAGTAAGACTGAATATCCGCGTCAGATGCCGTTTGTTGTAGCGCCGCGGCGTCCAGCTTGATGTAGCTCACGCGGAACTGTTCAGGGGACATGAATGCGTTTTTATTCTGCTCGTAGAAGGCGCTAATTTCTGCCTCGCTAACCTGCTGTTTTGCCATCAGCGCATTCACATCAATAGTCGCTTCCCGCACAACGCGCTGTTGAGCCACCAGGGCGGCCAGTTCGTCAGTTTCCCCTTTGAGCATAAAATCGGTGCCGACAACCGCGTTGATCAGTTGCTGAGTGGTCAGTTGATTACGCAGCGCCTGCGCGTATTGATCGGCGGTCATGCCCATCTGATTGACGATACTGTTATAACGCGCGTTGTCGAACTTGCCGTCGGACTGGAAGGCCTGAGTAGAGAAGATAGCTTTTTTAACCTGCTCGTCGCTAATGCCCAACCCTAAGTTTTTGGCATACTGGTCCAGCAGCGCTTCGTCAATAAGGCGGTTCAGCGTCTGTTGGCGCAGGGTTCTCATATAGCCTTCATTTGCAGCCAGCTCAGAGAATTGATCGCCCAACTGTTGCTGCATACGGTTACGTTCACCGGCGAAAGCGTTCTCGAACTGCCCACGGCTGATTTCCTGGCCATTCACTTTTGCGGCGTAGTTCGTGCCACCGCCGATAAGGTAACTGCTCACGCCGGTCAGAATAAACGACAGGATAATGAGACCAAATATAATCTTGAGCACGAGACTGTTAGCAGCCGTGCGTAAGCTGTCCATCATGGTGTAACAACACTCCGCTGTAGGTGACTGGTTACCTGACGCAAACGGAAATCCTTACCGTCGCGCCTAAAGATGTATTGTGACAAGAAAACAGGGCAATTGTCAGCCCACAACTCGCATAAACTCGCACAAATCAGCTCTTGAGAAACAAAAAAGGCACATCAGATGATGCGCCCTTGTACTTTTCGGCTTCCCTGAAGCGGGAAAGCAATCAGTTTACTGCGTCTTTCAGCGCTTTACCTGCACGGAAACCCGGCACTTTAGCGGCAGCAATGGTGATCTCTTTACCGGTCTGAGGGTTGCGGCCAGTACGGGCAGCACGCTCTTTAACAGCAAAAGTACCGAAACCTACCAGTGCAACGTCGTCCCCAGCCTGCAGAGATTCAGTAACAGAAGCAATTAATGCATCTAACGCACGTCCAGCTGCAGCTTTGGAAATATCGGCACCAGCAGCAATTTTGTCAATCAGTTGAGATTTATTCACTGTTCTCTTCCTCTCTTTATAATTTATATCGCGCCTGAATCCTTAACAACGCGACCGCGCAGCAGTTATATCAGGCCTGCTATGACCTTACAACACCCGTTGTAGATGGCTGGCCCAATCAGCAATCTAAATTAGCTATACAAAAAAAGGCTGGCAAGTGCGAAATGACTTACCAGCCTTATATTTATTGACGCTCTTTGCGCGAGGTCACTATTTTGCCGTTACAACCTGCATTCCGGAGGGTTCATTTTGCAGGGCAAGACTCAGAACTTCTTCAATACGTTTCACCGGATGGATCTGCAGATCGGCAATCACGTTGTCCGGAATCTCCTCCAGATCGCGTTTATTCTCGTAAGGAATCAATACGGTTTTGATCCCACCACGGTGTGCTGCCAGCAGTTTTTCTTTTAATCCGCCAATTGGCAGTACCTGGCCACGCAGGGTGATTTCACCCGTCATCGCCACATCGGCACGCACTGGGTTCCCTGTCAGACAGGAGACCAGAGCGGTACACATGGCAATACCTGCGCTTGGACCATCTTTCGGCGTTGCCCCTTCCGGGACGTGAACATGGATATCACGTTTTTCGTAAAAATCAGCGTTAATACCCAGTTTTTCTGCACGTGCGCGCACCACGGTCAGCGCAGCCTGGATGGACTCCTGCATCACTTCACCCAGCGAACCGGTGTAGGTCAGTTTGCCTTTACCCGGCACACAGGCGGTTTCGATGGTCAGCAGATCGCCGCCCACTTCCGTCCACGCGAGACCGGTTACCTGGCCCACGCGGTTTTCGTTATCCGCACGACCATAGTCGAAGCGCTGAACGCCCAGGTAGGTATGCAGATTGTCGCCGTTAATCACAATGTGTTTCAGGCTCTTATCCAGCAGCAGCTGTTTAACCGCCTTACGACACAGTTTAGAGATTTCACGCTCTAGGCTACGCACGCCCGCTTCACGGGTATAGTAACGAATGATGCCGACGATGGCGCTGTCTTCTACGGTCAGTTCGGTACCTTTCAAAGCATTACGCTCAATCTGCTTCGGCAGCAAGTGCTGTTTCGCAATGTTGAGCTTCTCGTCTTCGGTATAACCTGACAGACGAATCACTTCCATACGATCCAGCAGCGGGGCCGGAATGTTCATGGAGTTGGAGGTGGCAACGAACATGACATCACTCAGATCGTAGTCCACTTCCAGGTAGTGATCGCTGAACGCCACGTTCTGTTCTGGATCAAGCACTTCCAGCAGCGCAGACGCCGGATCGCCACGCATGTCCGAAGACATTTTGTCGATCTCATCGAGCAGGAACAGCGGGTTTTTAACCCCCACTTTCGCCATCTTCTGGATCAGTTTGCCCGGCATGGAGCCAATGTAGGTACGACGGTGACCGCGAATTTCCGCTTCATCGCGTACGCCACCCAGCGCCATGCGGATATACTTACGTCCGGTCGCTTTGGCGATAGACTGACCCAGAGAGGTTTTACCTACCCCTGGCGGCCCAACCAGACACAGGATTGGCCCTTTAATTTTGTTTACACGGCTTTGTACCGCGAGATACTCAAGAATGCGGTCTTTCACCCGTTCTAAGCCATAATGGTCGGTATCCAGAATCTCCTGAGCCTGACGCAGATCTTTTTTGACCTTGCTACGGGCACTCCACGGAACCTGAATCATCCACTCAATGTAGCCGCGCACAACGGTCGCTTCTGCCGACATCGGAGACATCATTTTCAGCTTCTGCAGCTCTGCTTCCGCTTTCTCTTTTGCCTCTTTCGGCATTTTCGCCGCATCGATCTTACGCTTCAGCGCTTCGTTTTCATCCGGTGCGTCGTCCATCTCGCCGAGCTCTTTCTGAATAGCTTTCATTTGCTCATTCAGATAGTACTCACGCTGTGATTTCTCCATCTGCTTTTTGACGCGGTTGCGAATACGCTTCTCAACCTGCAGCAGATCGATCTCTGACTCCATCATCGCCATCAGATATTCCAGACGTTCGTTAACGTCGGACATTTCCAGCACGGACTGTTTGTCAGCCAGCTTCAGCGGCATATGGGCAGCGATGGTATCCGCCAGACGCGCAGGATCGTCGATGCTGTTCAGCGACGTCAGCACTTCAGGTGGGATTTTCTTGTTCAGCTTGATATAGCCTTCAAACTGGCTAATCGCGGTACGCACCAGCACTTCCTGCTCGCGCTCGTCAAGCTCAGGCGAATCAAGGTACTCTGCCTTCGCAGAGAAGTGTTCGCCATCATCAGATAGCGTGGTAATACGCGCACGCTGTAAGCCTTCTACCAGCACCTTAACGGTGCCATCAGGCAGCTTCAGCATCTGCAAAATAGAGGCCACGGTCCCGACGGTGAAAAGATCGTTTACACCCGGCTCATCCGTTGATGCTTCTTTCTGCGCCACCAACATGATTTTTTTATCATGATCCATGGCGGCTTCGAGGCAACGGATAGATTTTTCCCGCCCTACAAATAAGGGTATGACCATGTGCGGATAAACCACCACATCGCGCAACGGCAATACGGGGATTTCAATGCGTTCAGAACGCTCAGGATTCATAGAGCTCTCTCTTAGTTTAGTGTCCGCCAGGTAAGCTGGTCATGTCACTGTGCTTCACATAACCAGTAACATGTAATCCAGTATATGGGGATGTATTCCCTACATTCAACGCCATGAATACGGAAAAAGTAAAGGGGAGATAAAATCCCCCCTTTTTGATTAACTGCTTGTATGATCTGATTAATTATTCGCCAGATGCCTGCTGGGCTTCGGGTTTGCCGTAAATCAGCAATGGCTTGGTCTGACCGCCAATTACAGACTCGTCGATAACCACTTTCTCAACATCTTCCATGGACGGTAAATCGTACATGGTATCGAGCAGCGCCGCTTCCACAATGGAACGCAGACCACGGGCGCCGGTTTTGCGAATCATGGCTTTCCTGGCGATCGCATCCAGCGCTTCATCACGAAATTCCAGCTCAACGCCTTCCAGATTGAACAGCGCCTGATACTGCTTGGTCAGCGCATTTTTTGGCTCTTTCAGGATTTGAATCAGCGCGTCTTCGCTCAGTTCATTCAGCGTAGCCACCACGGGCAGACGGCCAATGAACTCGGGGATGAGACCAAACTTGATCAGATCTTCCGGTTCAACCTGGGACAGCAGTTGGCCTTCGTTCGGTTTTTCAGCCGTGGATTTCACCGTCGCGCCAAAACCGATGCCGGAACCCGTTTCAACACGGTGGGAGATGACTTTATCCAGGCCAGCAAACGCACCACCACAGATGAACAGGATCTTAGAGGTATCAACCTGCAGGAACTCCTGCTGCGGATGTTTTCGCCCACCCTGCGGCGGAACCGCGGCGACAGTACCTTCTATCAGCTTCAGCAGTGCCTGCTGAACGCCTTCGCCGGACACATCACGGGTGATAGACGGGTTGTCTGACTTACGCGAAATCTTGTCGATCTCATCGATGTAGACAATCCCGCGCTGTGCTTTTTGCACGTCGTAATCGCATTTCTGCAGCAGCTTCTGGATGATGTTTTCAACATCTTCGCCCACGTAACCCGCTTCGGTCAGGGTGGTCGCATCCGCCATCGTGAACGGAACGTCCAGCAGACGCGCCAGGGTTTCTGCCAGCAGCGTTTTACCGGAACCGGTCGGGCCGATCAGCAAAATGTTACTTTTACCCAGTTCGACGCCATTGCTGGTATCGCCATTACGCAGACGTTTGTAGTGGTTATACACCGCCACCGCCAACACTTTTTTCGCCTGCTCCTGGCCGATGACATAATCGTCAAGATGATGACGGATCTCATGCGGTGTTGGTAGCGCGCTGCGCTCACGGTGAGGGGCTACTTCTTTAATCTCTTCGCGAATGATGTCGTTACATAAATCGACACACTCGTCGCAGATATACACGGATGGCCCGGCAATCAGTTTACGCACTTCATGCTGGCTTTTGCCGCAAAAAGAGCAGTACAGCAGTTTGCCCGAACCATCTTTGCGTTTATCTGTCATGAGTCCAAACCTCTTTTTAAGTTCTTTGTGCCGCACATGACGACGCAAATGCCATATTCAGACGCAAGCTGCTTAAAGCAACGTGACGCCCTACTTGAGTATAGCGGCACACTCGCGTCGCGGGCATCAATTACGATGGGTCAACACAGAGTCGACTAAGCCGTACTCGACTGCTTCTGGTGCAGAGAGGAAGCGATCGCGCTCGGTATCACGCTCGATCTGCTCGAGAGGTTGACCCGTATGCTGCGCCATAAGTTCATTCATGCGCGCTTTTACTTTCAGAATTTCACGGGCATGGATTTCGATGTCCGTTGCCTGGCCCTGGTAACCCCCCAGCGGCTGGTGAATCATCACCCGGGAGTTCGGCAGGCAGAAACGCTTGCCCTTAGCCCCTGCGGTTAACAGGAAAGCCCCCATGGATGCTGCCTGACCCATACAGATCGTGCTTACATCTGGTTTAATAAACTGCATGGTGTCGTAAATGGACATCCCTGCCGTGATCACGCCACCCGGTGAGTTAATATACAAGTAAATGTCTTTTTCCGGGTTTTCCGCTTCCAGAAACAGCATCTGTGCCACAATCAGGTTTGCCATATGGTCTTCGACCTGGCCTGTCAGAAAGATAACGCGTTCCTTGAGCAGGCGGGAATAGATATCAAAAGAACGCTCACCACGGGAGGTCTGTTCAATAACCATTGGCACCAGAGCCATATGGGGTGCAAAGTTATCTCGTTCGCCACTGTATGACATTTCCGTCTCCTGGATCAAAATTGAAAACACCTGCGGTACTGATTGTAACCTTATGGACGGATTATCAGCCAGTCTCAATCATCGCGATTTCATATTTATGGGGTTCACACTGCCCTATTTCAAGCATAACAATCTTTTGTTGTTACGCTAACACTGAAAGGGCGTTTTAGCACTCTTCCTGGCATAAAGCTGTGATAAAAAAAAACCGTCGCCGAAGGGCAACGGGTTTTTTGTTTAAACTTTGGACCGTTAGGGCGAAATTACGCCTGCTGGTTCATCAGTTCGTTGAAAGAGGTCGCTTTTTCGGACACTTTAGCTTTCGCCAGTACCGCTTCAACAGCCTGCTCTTCCAGTGCGACGTTACGCATGTTGTCCATCAGCTCTTTGTTCTTACCGTAGAACTCAACAACTTCTGATGGATCTTCGTATGCGGAAGCCATCTCTTCGATCAGGCCTTTAACACGCTCTTCGTCAGCTTGCAGCTCGTGGGTGCGAATCACTTCGCCCAGCAGCAGGCCAACAACAACACGACGTTTAGCCTGCTCTTCGAACAGCTCGCGCGGCAGTTCCATCGCTTGCTGCTGGTTGCCACCGAAACGCTGTGCAGCCTGGCGGCGCAGAACGTCGACTTCGCCGTCAATCAGAGCAGAAGGAACGTCGATCTCGTTCGCTTTCACCAGACCATCGATTGCTTGAGATTTGATACGGTTACGCACCGCGCCGTTCAGCTCACGCTCCATGTTTTTACGCACTTCAGCACGCAGACCTGCCACAGAGCCATCTTCCACGCCGAAACGTTTGATGAATTCTTCAGTCAGTTCTGGCAGTTCGCGCTCTTCAACTTTCTTCAGGTTGATGGCGAACCTGGCTGCTTTACCTTTCAGGTTTTCAGCGTGGTATTCTTCCGGGAAGGTCACGTCGATGGTGAACTCTTCGCCAGCTTTATGACCTTTGATACCCTCTTCGAAGCCTGGGATCATACGGCCCTGTCCCATTGCCAGTACGAAGTCAGACGCTTTGCCGCCTTCGAACTCTTCTCCGTCAACAGAACCGGTGAAGTCAACGGTGACACGGTCTTCAGCGTCAACTGCGCTATCTTTGTCTTTCCAGTTCGCCTGCTGTTTACGCAGGGTATCCAGCATGCCGTCAACGTCTTCGTCAGTCACGGTTACGATCGGTTTTTCTACTTCGATAGTTTCCAGACCTTTCAGCTCGACTTCCGGGTACACTTCGAACTCAACAGAGTAGGTGAAGTCTTCACCCTGCTTGTATTCGCCTGGAACATAGTTCGGCGCACCGGCTGGATTAATTTTTTCTTTAATGATCGCATCAATAAAGTTGCGGCTCATCAGTTCACCCAGCACATCCTGACGCACGGAAGCGCCATAACGCTGAGCAACGACATTCATTGGAACTTTGCCCTTGCGGAAGCCGTCAATACGTACTTTTTTTGCTACGTTGACCAGCTCGCTTTTCACAGCAGTTTCGATGCTGTCAGCAGCGATAGTAATCGTTACACGGCGGCCAAGGCCTTGAGTGGTTTCAACTGAAACTTGCATCTTGTTACCTCAAAAAAATCACAGTGCTCGGTCAACTCTGAATCTGTCTGTTATACCGGGATGCTCTCTTAGTGCAGATTCACATTCCCTGTCGCCAGAATCATCCCGAAGACATTCATTAAGACGCGGCATTATAGCGGCATCACTTAGGTGAGTCGAGAACGGTTGGGGCATGTTGCTGCGGCTTTTTTTCACACTTTAAGGCTATTTTTAGTCTTAAAAACGCACCATCCGCTCAAAACTCAGACAAAACAAAACGGCCCGCAGGCCGTTTAACGAAATCTGTATGCAACATACTGGAAAAACTCCAGTGGTTGCAAATCCGATTTATCAGGCTATAGAGCCTGCACCGCGACAAGGAGGTGATGCGAAAACCGTATCCTGCAGCCCTTCCCACTCCTTAATAGTGTAGGTATGCAACGCCAGCGCATGTACGGTCGTGGAGAGTTCTTCCGTCAAGGTGCTGTAGATCAAGCGGTGTCGGTTCAGGAAACGCTCTCCCAGGAAACGATCGCTGACCAGAACCACTTTGAAGTGGCTTTCAGAACCTGCCGGCACGTTATGACGATAGCTTTCGTCGACAACTTCGAGAAACACAGGGTCGAACGCTGCCCTTAATTTATCTTCTATCTGTTCACGTATCATCATGAAATTACTCCTCCGACAACGCCAGGATGTCACCCATCCCTTTAAATGTTAGCCGCTTTTACCGTTTCCATTACATCAAAACAACAATTATTTAGCTTACGTCCGATTTTCTCCTCCAGGCGAATGAAGTTCACTATAAGGTTCAACCGTTTTGTCATTATGACGTGAGATAAAGGTTAGGCTGGTCAGTTTTCAGACAAGACGATGAATTTACATGCATTGACCACTTCCCCTGACCGTTAGCGATGTTATGATGATGACAATTTTTCTCTATAAACATGCTTACGATTCGTTGAGAACCTGAAATGTTAAAAAAACTCTTCTTTCCGTTGGTAGCCCTTTTTATGCTGGCAAGCTGCGCGACTCCGCCAACCACCATTGATGTTTCACCAAAAATTACCCTGCCTCAGCAGGATCCAAGCCTGATGGGTGTAACGGTCAGTATCAACGGTGCCGATCAGCGTCAGGATCAGGCTCTGGCAAAAGTCACCCGCGACAACCAGCAGGTTACGCTGACCGCCTCCCGCGATCTGCGCTTCCTGCTCCAGGAAGTGCTGGAAAAACAGATGACCTCCCGCGGATACATGGTTGGCCCAAGCGGCGCAGTTGATCTGCAGATTATCGTTAACAACCTGTACGCTGACGTTTCGCAAGGTAACGTTCGCTACAACATCTCCACCAAAGCGGATATCGCCATCATTGCGACGGCGAAGAACGGCAACAAGATGAACAAAAATTACCGTGCCAGCTACTCTGTCGAAGGCGCTTTCCAGGCCTCCAACAAAAATATTGCTGATGCGGTTAACAGCGTGCTGACCGACACCATCGCCGATATGGCGCAGGACACCAGCATTCACGACTTCATCAAGCAGAACGCCCGTTAATTCTGCCCTCTGACCCGGTACTTCACCGGGTCAGCATGATAAAATTATGTCCAACCATTACTTACGCATTTTCCAGCAACCCAAATCAGCCATTCTGCTGATCCTTGGCTTTGCCTCCGGTTTACCGCTCGCGCTCACCTCCGGCACTCTGCAGGCATGGATGACCGTCGAGAATATCGATCTCAAAACCATCGGCTTTTTCTCCCTCGTCGGCCAGGCTTACGTCTTTAAGTTCCTGTGGTCGCCGGTGATGGACCGCTATACTCCCCCGTTCCTCGGGCGGCGTCGCGGGTGGTTAATCATGACGCAGATCCTGTTATTGCTCGCCATTGCCGCAATGGGGTTCCTCGAGCCGTCGACGCAGCTACGCTGGATGGCCGCGCTTGCCGTGGTGATTGCCTTTTGTTCCGCCTCGCAGGATATCGTTTTTGATGCCTGGAAAACGGACGTGCTGCCCGCTGAAGAGCGCGGCACCGGAGCCGCAATCAGCGTGCTGGGCTATCGTCTGGGAATGCTGATTTCCGGCGGGCTGGCGCTGTGGCTGGCAGACCGCTATCTTGGCTGGCAGGGCATGTACTGGCTGATGGCGGCCCTGCTCATTCCCTGCATTATTGCCACCCTTATGGCACCTGAACCGAGCGATGTGATCCCAGCTCCACGCTCGCTGGAGCAAGCGGTCGCCGAACCTTTACGTGACTTCTTTGGCCGCAATAACGCCTGGCTTATCCTGCTGCTCATCGTCCTTTATAAGCTGGGTGATGCGTTCGCTATGAGCCTGACGACCACCTTCCTTATACGCGGTGTTGGCTTTGATGCCGCAGAAGTTGGCGTAGTCAACAAAACGCTGGGGCTGTTCGCCACCATTGTCGGGGCGCTGTATGGCGGCGTGTTGATGCAACGCCTCACGCTTTTTCGCGCACTCCTGATTTTTGGCATTCTGCAAGGGGTGTCTAACGCGGGTTACTGGCTGCTGTCGATCACCGATAAAAATATGATCAGTATGGCGTCAGCGGTGTTCCTGGAAAACCTCTGTGGCGGGATGGGAACCGCAGCGTTTGTCGCCCTGCTGATGACGCTGTGCAACAAGTCGTTTTCCGCCACGCAGTTTGCGTTGCTTTCAGCCCTTTCCGCCGTTGGACGTGTTTATGTCGGCCCTGTTGCAGGCTGGTTTGTTGAAGCCTACGGCTGGCCGTCGTTTTATCTTTTCTCAGTTGTGGCAGCAGTACCCGGTATTTTATTGTTGCTGGTATGCCGCCAGACGCTGGAATATACCCAGCAGACTGAACACTTTATGCCGCGCACGGAGTATCACCGCGCCTACTGTTTTGCTTTACGCCTGTTAATGTTGGGCTGTTTAGCGCTGGCTCTGTGGTTGGTGGTGCTGATTATTAATGCCACCACCACGCTTGCGCTTGCGCTCGACGCCATTCTCCTCGACGTCGGGGCGGTTCTGGCCGTCGCTGGCATCCTGACGGGGGGGATACTTGACTATCTGGCGCTGCGTAAAACGCCGGTAACGCGAAGGTAAAAACGAAAGGTTATTTCCCGTTGTAATCACCATCTGAAATTATAACGGGCTAATGTCCCGCACTTTACAAAAAAATATTTGTTGTTTTGTGCGGGATAGTTTTTGGAAATTACTGGAGCATGTTCCGAAATGCTATTTTTCGTTAAACGATTCAGCGTTTGAAAGATTGAATTTTCGTTTTTCAAATGTCTTTTTATTGATAATTAAATGTTAATTTTATGTTTATTATTGATAATGGTTATACCAATTGCCCCTTTTAGGCTATGCTTGGGGGTCCATTCGTTATAAAGCCCATAGCCTGCGGCCTGTGTATTAAAAATCGACATAATTTGCAACACATGTGACATGTACAGCAGAACCCGGTAACACCTTCCTGACACAGGTCTAATGATGTTTACAGTAATGTAACCTTCCCGTAAAATGCCCCCACACTTTAAACGCCACCAGACTCTGTGGAATTGAGGTCGTTAAATGAGACTCAGGAAATACAATAAAAGTTTGGGATGGTTGTCATTATTAGCAGGCACTGTATTACTCAGTGGCTGCGATTCTGCACTACTAGACCCCAAAGGACAGATTGGACTGGAACAACGCTCATTGATTCTGACGGCATTTGGCCTGATGATGATTGTGGTTATTCCCGCCATTTTGATGGCTGTTGGTTTCGCCTGGAAGTATCGTGCGAGCAATAAAGATGCGAAGTATAGCCCTAACTGGTCACACTCCAATAAAGTTGAAGCTGTGGTCTGGACAGTGCCAATTCTGATCATCCTGTTCCTTGCCGTATTGACCTGGAAAACCACTCACGCGCTTGAGCCGAGCAAACCGCTGGTTCACGACGAGAAACCCATTACCATCGAAGTGGTCTCCATGGACTGGAAATGGTTCTTTATCTACCCGGAACAGGGTATTGCTACCGTGAATGAAATCGCCTTCCCGGCGAACACTCCGGTTCAGTTCAAAGTGACCTCCAACTCCGTAATGAACTCCTTCTTCATCCCGCGTCTGGGTAGCCAGATTTACGCGATGGCCGGTATGCAGACTAACCTGCACCTGATTGCCAATGAAGCAGGCACCTACGACGGTATCTCCGCCAGCTATAGCGGCCCGGGCTTCTCGGGTATGAAGTTCAAAGCTATCGCGACGCCAGACCGTGCCGCATTCGACCAGTGGGTTGAAAAAGCGAAACAGTCTACAAACACCATGTCTGACATGGCGGCGTTCGAGAAAGTGGCTACGCCTAGCGAATACAACAAGGTGGAGTACTTCTCTAATGTGAAACCTAATTTGTTTAAAGACGTTATTGGCAAATTTATGGATCACGGCAAGAGCATGGACATGACCCAGCCTGAAGGTGAGCACAGCGCACACGACGGAATGGAAGGTATGGACATGAGCCACGCGGAAACCGCTCACTAAGGGGCCGAGGAAGAAAATGTTCGGAAAATTGACACTGGATGCAGTGCCCTACCATGAACCCATTATCGTGGTTACGGTGGCTGCAATTATCATCGGTGGCGCAGCCTTACTGGGCTTGATCACTTACTTTGGTAAGTGGAGCTACCTGTGGAATGAGTGGCTGACTTCGGTTGACCACAAAAAACTCGGCATCATGTACTGCATCGTCGGTATCGTCATGTTAATTCGTGGCTTTGCGGATGCAATCATGATGCGTAGCCAGCAGGCGCTCGCGTCTGCGGGGGAAGCGGGCTTCCTGCCGCCGCACCACTACGATCAGATCTTTACCGCCCACGGCGTTATCATGATCTTCTTCGTGGCGATGCCGCTGGTTGTAGGCCTGATGAACGTTGTCGTTCCGCTGCAAATCGGCGCCCGCGACGTTGCGTTCCCGTTCCTGAACAACCTGAGCTTCTGGCTCACGGTGGTCGGCGTCATTCTGGTTAACCTGTCACTGGGCGTGGGCGAATTTGCACAGACCGGCTGGCTAGCTTATCCGCCGCTGTCGGGCATTGAGTACAGTCCGGGTGTAGGCGTTGACTACTGGATTTGGGCGCTTCAGCTCTCCGGTGTCGGTACTACCCTGACCGGTATTAATTTCTTCGTGACCATTATCAAGATGCGTGCCCCTGGCATGACCATGTTTAAGATGCCGGTATTTACCTGGGCCTCTCTGTGCGCCAACATCCTAATTATCGCGTCATTCCCAATTCTCACCGTCACCATCGCGCTGCTGACCCTGGACCGCTACCTGGGCACCCATTTCTTTACCAATGATATGGGTGGCAACATGATGATGTACATCAACCTGATTTGGGCATGGGGCCACCCGGAAGTTTACATCCTGGTTCTGCCTGTGTTCGGCGTGTTCTCCGAAATCGCGGCGACCTTCTCGCGTAAACGCCTGTTTGGTTACACCTCACTGGTGTGGGCAACCGTGTGTATTACCGTTCTGTCGTTCATCGTTTGGCTGCACCACTTCTTCACCATGGGTGCGGGCGCGAACGTAAACGCCTTCTTCGGTATCACCACGATGATTATCGCAATCCCTACCGGGGTTAAGATCTTCAACTGGCTGTTCACAATGTATCAGGGCCGTATTGTGTTCCACTCAGCAATGCTGTGGACCATCGGCTTCATCGTTACCTTCTCCGTAGGTGGCATGACTGGCGTACTGCTGGCGGTACCAGGCGCTGACTTCGTTCTACACAACAGCCTGTTCCTGATTGCGCACTTCCATAACGTTATCATCGGCGGCGTGGTCTTCGGTTGCTTCGCGGGCGTAACCTACTGGTGGCCAAAAGCGTTCGGTTTCACCCTGAACGAAAAATGGGGTAAACGCGCGTTCTGGTTCTGGATTATCGGCTTCTTCGTGGCATTTATGCCGCTGTACGTGCTGGGCTTCATGGGGATGACCCGTCGCCTGAGCCAGCAAATTGATCCACAGTTCCACCCAATGCTTATGATTGCAGCGGGTGGCGCAGTCCTTATTGCATGTGGTATCGCCTCTCAGCTGATCCAGTTCTACGTTTCTATTCGCGACCGCGATCAGAACCGTGACCTGACCGGTGACCCATGGGGTGGCCGTACGCTGGAGTGGGCAACCTCTTCTCCACCGCCTTTCTATAACTTCGCCGTTGTGCCGCAGATCCATGAACGCGACGCATTCTGGGAAATGAAAGAAAAAGGTGAAGCGTACAAGCAACCTGCGCATTACGAAGAGATCCATATGCCGAAAAACAGCGGTGCGGGCATTGTGATTGCCGCCTTCGCGACGGTATTTGGTTTCGCAATGATCTGGCACATCTGGTGGATGGCGATTGTTGGCTTCGCTGGCATCTTAATCAGCTGGATTGTGAAGAGCTTTGACGAGGACGTGGACTACTACGTACCAGTCCGTGAAGTTGAAACGCTGGAAAAGCAGCATTTCGACGAGATTTCTAAAGCGGGGCTGAAAAATGGCAACTGATACTCTGGCGCACTCAACTGCCCACGCGCATGAGCATGCGCACCACGATACAGGACCGATGAAAGTCTTCGGTTTCTGGATCTACCTCATGAGCGACTGCATTCTGTTCTGCTGTCTGTTCGCAACCTATGCCGTTCTGGTGAACGGCACTGCGGGCGGGCCAACCGGCAAGGACATTTTTGAACTGCCATTCGTTCTGGTTGAAACCGCACTGCTGTTAATCAGCTCCATCACCTACGGCATGGCGGCTATCGCCATGTACAAAAACAACAAGAGCCAGGTTGTCTCCTGGCTGGCGTTGACCTGGTTGTTTGGTGCTGGATTTATCGGGATGGAAATCTATGAATTCCATCACCTGATTGCGGAAGGCTTCGGCCCGGATCGCAGCGGCTTCTTGTCAGCGTTCTTTGCGCTGGTCGGTACGCACGGTCTGCACGTAACCTCGGGTCTGATCTGGATGGCGGTACTGATGTTCCAGGTATCCCGCCGCGGCCTGACCAGCACTAACCGTACCCGTATCATGTGCCTGAGCTTGTTCTGGCACTTCCTGGACGTGGTGTGGATCTGTGTGTTCTCTGTTGTTTATCTGATGGGGGCGATGTAATGAGTCATTCAACCGATCACGGCGCTTCCCACGGTAGCGTAAAAACCTACATGACAGGTTTTATCCTGTCGATCATCCTGACGGTTATCCCGTTCTGGATGGTGATGAACGGTTCTGCGTCGAAGCCGGTCATTTTGGGTGTCATCCTGGTGACTGCGGTGATTCAGATTCTGGTGCATCTGGTCTGCTTCCTGCACATGAACACCAGGTCCGATGAAGGCTGGAATATGACTGCCTTTATCTTTACCGTGATTATCATCGCTATCCTGGTAGTCGGTTCCATCTGGATTATGTGGAACCTTAACTACAACATGATGGTTCACTAAGAGCGGCGAGTATGTTTAAGCAATACCTGCAAGTCACGAAACCAGGCATCATCTTTGGCAACCTGATCTCCGTAATCGGAGGGTTCCTGCTGGCCTCTAAGGGCAGCATTGATTACACCCTCTTTATCTCTACGCTGGTCGGCGTGTCACTGGTTGTTGCGTCCGGTTGTGTATTTAACAACTACATCGACATGGATATCGACAAGAAGATGGAAAGGACCAAAAATCGGGTGCTGGTGAAAGGTCTGATCGCCCCTTCCGTCTCGCTGGTGTACGCCACCTTGCTGGGTATTGCTGGCTTTATGCTGCTGTGGTTTGGCGCTAACCCCTTGGCCTGCTGGCTCGGGGTGATGGGTTTCGTGGTTTACGTGGGCGTTTACAGCCTATATATGAAGCGTCACTCCGTCTACGGTACGCTGATTGGTTCTCTCTCCGGCGCCGCGCCGCCGGTGATTGGTTACTGCGCCGTCACGAACGAGTTCGACAGCGGTGCGCTGATCCTGCTGGCTATCTTTAGCCTGTGGCAGATGCCGCACTCCTACGCCATTGCGATTTTCCGCTTTAAGGATTATCAGGCAGCGAACATCCCGGTTCTGCCGGTCGTGAAGGGTATCTCGGTTGCCAAGAACCACATCACGCTGTACATCATCGCCTTTGCCGTGGCGACGCTGATGCTCTCTCTGGGTGGTTACGCTGGATATAAATATCTGGTGGTGGCTGCGGCGGTGAGCGTCTGGTGGCTTGGCATGGCGTTGCGCGGTTACAAAGTGGAAGATGACAAAGTCTGGGCACGTAAACTGTTCGTGTTCTCGATTGTCGCCATCACTTCCTTGTCGGTGATGATGTCCGTGGACTTTATGGTGCCCGATTCACAGCACCTGCTGACTTACGTCTGGTAACAGCGTTCCGTTTTAAAAAGGCGGGGTTATCTTCTGATAATCCCATCTTTTATTATCATGCCGTCTATAAATTGCATCATTTAGCGCCTTTCCCCCGCCTCCCCGCCATCTACATCCTATAGACTTCCTCCAACTTGCAAACGTCAGCAAGTAAAAAATTAATTGCTATATCACTCATTGAGGAAATTATCATGTCCAATGAACAAGTCTATTTGATCAAAAACAGTACAGGCGCAGACAAATGCCCAGCTGGAAAACTGGCGCTTTATACCAATATAAATTTCAACGGCGGCGAAATTGGCGACATTCTTATCATGTCACCTGACGTTGAACTGGATAAAGCACAACTGGAAAGTTACGGTTTTATTCTCGGCGAGCACGATGGCGTTTCAAGCGTCGTGAATAATATGGATCAAGATGCGACCCTGGTTTCCGGGTTATATCTTGACGGGCAAATTCTAACGGTAAAAGCGGGAACGCAAATCAAAACCCTGGTTGATTTTCCACTGGGTGCTAAAAACTGGAACGACGCCGTAAACTCCGTTGTCTCTGCAGGGGTAGATACGGTAAATGTTACCATGAGTATCGAAGATAATCTTACGATACAGGATGGCGAGGTTTATTCCGCGCTGCTGTTGCTGCGCAATAACTCCAGCAAAGATGTAAACGGAGCGGTCATCACCGCGACAACCAGCAATGCATCCGTTTTTACCATTCAGCCCTTCACACAAACGGTAAATATTCCGGCAAAGGGCACCGCGACCGTGCGTATCCCGCTGGAAGGCGAAGCAATGGGCACCGCTACGCTAACCTGTACCCTGAATATGCCATTTGGGATCATTAACAATGCTAACAATATGAGCTATACCACCGTGCGGATCACTGAACCCCGCGATCTCGAGGTAACTCAGCAGTATTTAAGCAGCTGGCAGGACACATGGCCAAGCACCGATTATCTTTATAGTTACAAACTGATGCTGAGTTCCGCCAAAACGCGTGTTGTAAGATGGGAGCTTTCATTTATTCTGCCAGAAAAGGCGAAGGTTTATCCACAATGGCTGGAAAGTGAAAGTAGTTGGATCAGCCTGAATGTCGAGAAATCCGTCAATGGGAATATTTATCTGGACAGTCAATCAGGTCATACGATTGATCCAGGAAAATCTGTAGAACTGGATATTCAGATCCTGTACCCCAATCAGAGCGAAGAAAATAAAACGCTGAAGAACCTTCGTCTGGTTCAGCTGGCGTAATCTGAGCCAGAGTGCTTTAGCTTAATACGCCACAGGATACGTTATTTCATTCAGAATAAACGTATCCTTTTCACATGACTTATGTCTCTGCACTGGCTAACCTCCTGCCTGATTTAAACTGCTCTGACCAGCACTCATGTAATATTTATTAATTATCACTCTGTTTACCCCGCCCCTTCCCCGCACTACACTATGGCCTGCTTTTGAATTGAGGTGGTAATGAACGATTATAAAATGACGCCAGGCGAGCTTCGCGCGACCTGGGGTTTAGGGACTGTCTTCTCGCTACGGATGCTTGGCATGTTTATGGTCCTGCCTGTTCTGACCACCTACGGTATGGCGCTACAGGGAGCCAGTGAAGCCTTGATTGGCCTCGCAATTGGCATTTATGGTTTGGCCCAGGCGGTTTTTCAAATCCCCTTTGGCTTGCTCTCCGACCGCATTGGTCGCAAGCCACTGATTATTGGGGGATTACTGGTCTTTGTGCTCGGCAGCATCATCGCCGCCCTCTCTCACTCAATATGGGGGATTATTCTTGGCCGCGCCCTGCAGGGTTCTGGCGCTATCGCCGCTGCGGTGATGGCGCTGCTGTCCGATTTAACCCGTGAACAGAACCGCACCAAAGCGATGGCCTTTATCGGCATCAGCTTTGGCGTCACCTTTGCGATTGCAATGGTGCTTGGCCCGATCATCACCCATACGCTGGGCCTGCACGCGCTATTCTGGATGATTGCGGTGCTGGCAACCGTCGGTATTGCGTTAACCCTGTGGGTGGTACCGGACAGCAAACATCACGTCCTTAACCGTGAATCCGGGATGGTGAAAGGCTGCTTTAACAAAGTCATTGTTGAGCCACGCCTGCTCAAGCTGAACATCGGCATTATGTGCCTGCATATTTTGCTGATGTCGACCTTCGTCGCTCTACCCGGCCAGTTGGCGGCGGCAGGTTTTCCTGCGTCTGAGCACTGGAAAATTTACCTCGTGACGATGCTGATTTCATTCATCTCCGTGGTGCCGTTTATCATTTACGCCGAAGTGAAGCGCAAGATGAAACGTGTCTTCGTTGGCTGCGTCACCGTACTGCTGATTGCTGAAATCGTACTGTGGGGCTCCGGTCCGCACTTCTGGGAACTGGTGGTGGGCGTACAGCTTTTCTTCCTGGCATTTAACCTGCTGGAAGCACTCCTGCCGTCACTGATCAGTAAAGAATCCCCCGCTGGCTACAAAGGTACGGCGATGGGCATTTACTCCACCAGCCAGTTTATCGGCGTTGCCATCGGCGGTGCGATCGGCGGGTGGATTGATGGCCTGTTTGATTCACAAACCGTGTTTCTGGCAGGCGCGCTGCTGGCTATGGTCTGGCTGCTGGTCGCCAGCACCATGAAAGAACCGCGCTACGTGAGCAGCCTGCGCGTGGAAATTCCTGATGATGTCGAGATTAGCGAGACCTTGAAACAGCGTCTCGAAGCCACTGAGGGGGTAAGTGAAGTGCTTATTGTCCCACTGGAGCGCAGCGCTTATGTCAAAATAGACAGCAAGGTGACTAACCGCTTCGAAGTGGAACAGGCCCTGAAAGCCTGAAAAATGCCCGGGAAAGCGGGCATTTTCGTTTTAATCGCGGAAGTTTTTAAACTGGAACGGCTGTCCCAGATCGCCGCCGCGGATTAGCGCCATCACGCCCTGCAGGTCATCGCGTGATTTTCCGGTCACGCGGATCTCTTCGCCCTGAATCTGCGCCTGGACCTTCAGCTTACTGTCTTTGATAAGCTTAACGATTTTTTTCTGCATCGCGCTCTCAATACCCTGCTTCAGCTTCGCTTCAACGAACCAGGTTTTGCCGCTGTGCACAAACTCTTCCGGCACATCCAGCGACGTGCCTTCAATTCCACGTTTTAACAGCTTGGCACGCAGAATATCGAGCAGTTGGTTGACCTGAAAGTCTGATTCGCTCAACACCTTAATAGTCTTATTCGCATCATTCAGTTCAAAAGTGGCCTCAACGCCGCGAAAATCGAAACGAGACTCAACTTCACGGCTTGCGTTATCCACGCCGTTACGCACTTCCTGGATATCAACTTCGGAAACAATATCGAAAGATGGCATCTTTTCTTCTCCATTCATTTTTGTTGCGTTGCATAATACCCGCAACGAGGCATAACGAGAAGCTTAGCTGACGGCGCTATACTTAAGCCGTAACACCTGGCGCAGTTGCAGGTGAGGAGGAACCATGAAAATTACAGTGCTCGGTTGTGGAGCCCTTGGTCAATTGTGGCTTACCGCGCTATGCAAGCACGGTCACGAAGTACAGGGCTGGCTGCGGGTGCCACAACCCTACTGCAGTGTAAACCTGATTGATGAAGACGGAAGTATCTTTAACGCATCACTGATCGCTAACGACCCTGATTTCCTCGCACAAAGCGATCTGCTGCTGGTTACGCTTAAGGCGTGGCAGGTTTCATATGCGGTGAAAACCCTGGCGGCTCAGCTCCCCGCCACATCGCCTGTTTTGCTGCTGCATAACGGTATGGGAACGATCGATGAGTTAAAAAGTGTCCCGCAGCCGCTGCTGATGGCCATCACCACCCACGCCGCGCGCCGGGATGGCAATATTATCGTGCATGTCGCCAGCGGCGTAACGCATATTGGCCCAGCTCGTGAACAGGATGGCGACTACAGTTATCTGGCAGATGTTCTGCAAACCATCCTGCCAGACGTGGCCTGGCACAATAATATTCTGCCGCAACTGTGGCGCAAGCTGGCGGTTAACTGCGTGATCAATCCACTGACGGCGCTGTGGGATTGCCCGAATGGAGATCTGAAAAACCACCCACAGGAGGTCGCGACGCTATGCGCTGAGGTGGCCTCAGTCATCGAGCGAGAAGGGCTGCACACCTCTGCAGAGGATATACATTATTATGTCGGGCAGGTCATTGGCAGTACGGCAGAAAATATCTCCTCGATGTTGCAAGACGTCCGGGCATTGCGTCACACCGAAATCGACTATATTACCGGTTATCTGTTGAAACGCGCCCGTGCGCACGGCATTGCAGTGCCTGAAAATGCCCGTATGTATGACCTGGTTAAACGTAAGGAGAATGAGTATGAGCGCGTCGGCACTGGTATGTCTCGCCCCTGGTAGCGAAGAAATGGAGGCCGTGACCACCATCGATTTAATGGTGCGTGGCGGTATCGCGGTGACCACGGCCAGCGTCGCCAGCGATGGCAATCTGGCTGTCACCTGTTCACGCGGGGTAAAGATCCTTGCGGATGCCCCGCTTGTCCAGGTGGCAGATGGAGAATACGACATCATCGTACTTCCCGGCGGACTGAAAGGGGCAGAGTGTTTTCGCGACAGCCCTTTACTGGTTGAAACCGTTCGTCAGTTCCATCTCTCTGGTCGTATCGTCGCGACGATTTGCGCCGCCGCCGGAACGGTGCTGGTTCCTCACGATATCTTTCCCATCGGCAATATGACCGGTTTCCCGGGGCTGAAAGATACGATCCCGGAAAACCATTGGGTGGATAAACGCGTCGTCTGGGATCCGCGCGTCAACCTGCTCACCAGCCAGGGGCCGGGCACCGCGATTGATTTCGCGCTAAAGATTATCGACCTGCTGGTCGGGCGTGAAAAAGCGTATGACGTCGCGTCGTCGCTGGTGATGCCCGCGGGGATTTATAATTATTACCAATAAAAGCAAAACGGCAACCACACAGGCTGCCGTTTTTACGGTTTTCGCCCCCCTCCCGGCGGGATAGGGTCGGAGTGAAGGCATTCCGCCGCACTCCCCTGCAATAAAACTATGGGCGATACACCTTCACATTGGCAAAGCCCTGCTCGCGCAGATACAGCGCCTGCAGGCGGCTCATCACCCCGCGCTCGCACCACAGCAGATAGGTTTTGCTCTTGTCGAGGTCGCCAAACTTGGTGCTCAACCTGTAGAACGGCAGAGAAACCACGTCAACACCGTCGACGTTAAGCGGCTTAGCATCCTGTTCGTCAATCGAACGGATATCCACAATCACATCGCTGGTGCCAAAACCGCTGACGGTTTCCACTTCCACCACCTCCTGCTCGGTCTGCTGGGCAATCTCGCGGATATCAATGTTAGACGCTTCGGCGACCACCTTCTCAAGAATGGCAAAATCGAAGTGCTCTTCTTCCGCTTCAATCTTCGCCTTCACCGCTTTAACGGTGGGACTTTTTGAGATAACACCGCAATACTCCGGCATGGTACGGGCAAAATCTTCGGTACCGATTTCGCGTGCCAGGTCGATGATATGCTCTTTATCGTGGGAGATCAGTGGACGCAGGATCAAGGTATCAGACACGTTGTCGATAAGACGCAGGTTGGTCAACGTCTGGCTGGAAACCTGGCCCAGCGCTTCGCCGGTGACCAGTGCCTGCACGCCATAGCGCTCTGCAACTTTGGACGCCGCACGCACCATCATACGCTTTAACACTACGCCCATCTGGCCGTCGTCCACTTTCTCGAGGATTTCACCGACCACAGGTTCGAAGTTGATTGCCACGAAACGCACGCGATGGGAGCTACCGAAGCGGTTCCACAGATAATGCGCCACCTGACGCACGCCAATTTCATGCGCCGCGCCACCCAGGTTAAAGAAACAGTAGTGTACGCGGCACCCGCGACGCATCAGCATATAGCTGGACACGCCAGAGTCGAAACCACCGGAGATCAGCGACAGCACATCCTCCTGGGTACCGATCGGGAAACCGCCAATGCCCTCATAGCGACCTTTCACCAGCAGCAGGCGATCGTTCTCGATCTCCAGATTGACGGTCACGTCGGGGTTAGACAGCCGCACGCGCGCGCTCTCAACGTGTTGGTTAAGCCCACCCCCCACGTAGCGCTCCGCTTCAATAGAGCTAAACTCATGCTTACCCCGGCGCTTCACGCGCACGCAGAAAGTTTTGCCTTCGATCTGGTCACGGTACTGGAGCAGCGCTTTCTCGAAGATGTCATGCAAAGAGGTGAACGGAACGTCTTCCACCTCCAGAATATGGTGGATCCCAGGAATACGGGTCAGCGCATCGCGAATATCAAGACGCTTGTTCTCGTCCTTCGCGCGCACTTCAACGTGATCCCAGTGACGAACCACAGCAAGCGTTTCGTCATAATTTTTTAATACGTTACGGATGTTCCCGGTGAGAATTTTAATAAAGCGCAAACGGACAGATTGGCTTTTGATGGTGATTTCAGGGAACAATTTAATGATAAACTTCATGGCGGCAATGTTTCTTAGGCAAGCGGATTAAGGCTTGTATTGGAAAATGATACAGCAGCCCACACCCGTGGCTGCATCCAGGCGCGCAAGTATACCACCATCGCGCCGCTCGCGTTATTTGATAATTCCCCCAAGTTCGTTACCATGTCGGGGCGAAGAATAGAAGAGTCAATTTACTATGCCGAAGAAGAATGATGCACCAGCCAGTTTTGAAACTGCGCTGAATGAACTGGAGCACATTGTTACCCGCCTTGAGAGCGGCAATCTCCCGCTGGAAGAGGCGCTCAACGAATTCGAACGCGGCGTGCAACTGGCGCGCCAGGGTCAGGTCAAACTGCAGCAGGCTGAACAGCGCGTGCAGATCTTACTTTCCGACAGCGAAGATGCAAAAACAACGCCCTTCACACCGGACGCCGAATAAATGGATTTTGCCAACGAGCTTCAGGCGTGCGTCGTTCGCGCCAACGACGCCCTGCGCCGTTTTATCGCGCCACAACCTTTTCAGAACACTCCTCTGGTTGAAGCCATGCACTATGGGGCACTCTTGGGTGGTAAGCGCCTGCGGCCGTTCCTGGTGTATGCCACGGGCAATATGTTCGGTATCAGTGATAACACGCTGGACGCCCCGGCCGCGGCCGTCGAGTGCATCCATGCCTATTCACTGATCCACGACGATCTGCCAGCCATGGACGACGACGATCTGCGTCGTGGTCAACCAACCTGCCATATCCGGTTTGGTGAAGCGAATGCCATTCTGGCGGGTGATGCTCTGCAAACGCTGGCATTCTCAATATTAAGCGATGCGCCAATGGTTGAAGTCAGCGACCGCGATCGTCTGGCGATGGTCTCCGAACTGGCAATGGCCAGCGGTGTCGCCGGAATGTGTGGCGGTCAGGCGCTGGATTTAGAGGCGGAAGGACACCAGGTTAATCTGGAACAGCTGGAGCGCATTCATCGTCATAAGACGGGCGCACTGATTCGCGCCGCCGTTCGGCTGGGCGCGCTGAGCGCGGGTGAACAAGGACGGAAAGCCTTGCCGATACTGGACATATACGCAGAAAGTATCGGTTTAGCGTTCCAGGTACAGGATGACATTCTGGATGTGGTGGGCGATACTGCAACATTGGGTAAACGTCAGGGTGCCGACCAGCATCTTGGCAAAAGTACCTACCCCGCCCTGCTGGGCCTTGAGCAAGCCCAACGTAAAGCCCGGGATCTGATAGCCGATGCCCGCCAGTCGTTGAATGAACTGGCAGCACAATCGCTGGATACCTCGGCACTGGAAGCGCTAGCGGAATACATAATCCAGCGTGATAAATAACAACCTATCTCAATGAGCCTTTGATGAGTTTTGATATTGCCAAATACCCGACACTGGCGTTAGTTGACTCCACCCAGGAGTTACGTCTGTTGCCGAAAGAGAGCCTGCCGAAGCTGTGCGACGAACTGCGTCGTTACCTCCTCGACAGCGTCAGCCGCTCCAGCGGCCATTTCGCCTCCGGGCTTGGCACGGTTGAGTTGACCGTGGCGCTGCATTACGTCTATAACACGCCCTTCGATCAACTTATCTGGGACGTCGGCCACCAGGCCTATCCGCACAAAATTCTGACCGGACGTCGCGATAAAATTGGCACTATCCGCCAGAAAGACGGCCTGCACCCGTTTCCGTGGCGCGGTGAGAGCGAATATGACGTGTTAAGCGTCGGTCACTCTTCCACGTCCATTTCTGCGGGTATCGGTATTGCCGTCGCCGCCGAAAAAGAGAACAAACAGCGCCGCACCGTCTGCGTAATAGGCGACGGGGCGATCACTGCCGGGATGGCCTTTGAGGCCATGAACCACGCGGGTGATATTAAGCCGGACATGCTGGTTGTCCTCAACGATAACGAAATGTCGATTTCCGAAAACGTCGGCGCGCTGAATAACCATCTGGCGCAGCTGCTTTCCGGCAAGCTCTACTCCACCCTGCGCGAAGGCGGCAAAAAAGTCTTCTCCGGCGTACCGCCGATTAAAGAGCTGCTCAAACGCACTGAAGAACACATCAAAGGCATGGTTGTCCCCGGCACTCTTTTTGAAGAGCTGGGCTTTAACTACATAGGCCCGGTCGACGGCCATGACGTGCTGGGGCTGGTGTCGACGCTTAAGAACATGCGTGACCTGAAAGGCCCGCAGTTCCTGCACATCATGACCAAAAAAGGGCGTGGCTACGAGCCGGCGGAAAAAGATCCGATCACCTTCCACGCGGTACCGAAATTCGACCCGACCAGCGGCTGTCTGCCAAAAAGCAGCGGCGGCATGCCGAGCTACTCGAAAATCTTTGGCGACTGGCTGTGTGAAACGGCGGCCAAAGACAACAAGCTGATGGCGGTAACGCCTGCCATGCGTGAAGGCTCCGGCATGGTGGAGTTCTCAAAAAAATACCCTGACCAGTATTTTGACGTGGCGATTGCCGAGCAGCATGCGGTGACCTTTGCGGCGGGCCTGGCAATTGGCGGCTACAAGCCGGTGGTGGCGATTTACTCTACCTTCCTGCAACGCGCCTACGACCAGGTTATCCACGACGTTGCCATTCAGAAGCTGCCGGTACTGTTCGCGATTGACCGTGCGGGCATCGTGGGGGCGGACGGCCAGACGCACCAGGGCGCATTCGACCTGACGTTCCTGCGCTGTATCCCGGACATGGTGATTATGACGCCAAGCGACGAGAACGAATGTCGCCAGATGCTGTTTACCGGCTACCACTATCAGAAAGGTCCCAGCGCGGTGCGCTACCCGCGCGGCAATGCCGTTGGCGTTGAGCTGCAGCCGCTGGAAAAACTGGCGATCGGTAAAGGACTGGTGAAGCGTCGCGGTGAAAAAGTGGCCATCCTGAACTTCGGCACATTAATGCCGGAAGCGGCCAGCGTTGCCGAGACGCTAAACGCAACGCTGGTGGATATGCGCTTCGTGAAACCGCTTGATGAATCCCTGATCCTCAGCATGGCGGAAGGCCATGACGTGCTGGTAACGCTGGAAGAGAACGCCATCATGGGCGGCGCGGGCAGCGGCGTAAATGAAGTGCTGATGGCGAACCGTAAAATGATCCCGGTGCTGAACCTCGGCCTGCCGGATCGCTTTATTCCTCAAGGCACGCAGGACGAGGCCCGCGCGGCTATTGGCCTTGATGCCGCCGGTATCGAAGCCAAAATCCGCTCCTGGCTGGCATAACCCCTCCCCTTTTCTGCTCCTGCTATGCTTAAACGTAATGTTTAAAACAGCAGGAGCGGACCGTGCAATACAATACATTAGGAAAAACTGACCTTAAGGTTTCCCGACTGTGCCTGGGCTGTATGAGCTTTGGCGAGCCTGACAGGGGTAAACACGCCTGGACGCTGCCGGAAGAGAGCAGCCGCCCCATCATTAAACGCGCCCTCGACGGCGGCATTAACTTTTTTGATACCGCCAACAGCTACTCCGACGGCAGCAGCGAGGAGATCGTAGGCCGCGCCCTGCGCGACTTTGCCCGACGCGAGGACGTGGTCGTTGCGACCAAGGTGTACCATCAGGTTGGCGATTTGACTGAAGGTCTTTCCCGGGCGCAGATCCTGCGCTCCATTGACGACAGCCTTCGCCGCCTGAACATGGATTACGTGGACCTGCTGCAGATCCACCGCTGGGATTACAACACCCCAATTGAAGAGACGCTGGAAGCCCTGAACGACGTGGTGAAAGCCGGGAAAGCGCGCTACATCGGCGCGTCGTCTATGCATGCTTCGCAGTTTGCCCAGGCGCTGGATCTGCAGGCGCAGAACGGCTGGGCGCGTTTTGTCAGCATGCAGGATCACTACAACCTGATCTACCGCGAAGAAGAGCGCGAAATGCTGCCGCTGTGCTACCAGGAAGGCGTGGCGGTGATCCCCTGGAGCCCGCTGGCGCGCGGCCGCTTGACCCGCCCGTGGGGCGAAACCACGGCCCGCTCGGTGTCTGACGAGTTTGGCAAAACGCTGTATGAAGGCACCGAGGGCAGCGATGCGCTGATTGCCGAACGTCTGGCAGGCATTGCCGACGATACGGGCGCAACGCGCGCGCAGGTCGCGCTGGCGTGGCTGCTGAGCAAACGTGGTGTTGCGGCACCGATCATTGGCACGTCTCGCGAGGAACAGCTGGATGAGCTGCTGAGCGCGGTGGATTTAACGCTAACGCCAGAGCAGATTGCCGAGCTGGAAACGCCGTATCAGCAGCATCCAGTGGTGGGGTTTAAGTAAACACAAGCCGGGTGGCGCTGCGCTTACCCGGCCTACACTCTCTGACGCCATTATAAGCAGCAGCTTTTAATACCGCTCTTTGGTCATTGAGCCATCTTTTTTATTCATAATGTACAGATTACCATCAACATAAAACTTGATTTTATTGCTTTCAGGAAATCTGAAAGCAACCTCAAGAAGGTTATTTTTCTCAATGCAATTTTTCTCTGAAGTCATATCAGAAAAACAAAAATAATCCTCGTGCAGCGAATCCCGCAGATACCCGTCCCCCACGTCCCAGACCGTCAAAACAAATCTCTGTCCGGAGGGAATATTGTATTTTTTCTTAAGCATATCCCGCTGAGATAACCACCAGTTAATTCTCCCCCGGTCCGTTAACGGGAAATGGTCTACGATAATATAATCATAGCCAAGGCTATTCGTACTGCGATGAACATCAATGATTTTCACAGGATAAATATGTCCCCAGGAACTATAAACAATCACAGCCAAAGCAATCGCCGTATAAATAAACCAGGATTTTTTCATATTAGTTCCGTTCTTTAGTCATTAAGCCATCTTTTTTATTCATAATGTATTTATTATCACCAATAATAAAATTAACATTGTTTTTATCAGAAAATCTGGCATCAACTTTAAGAAGTTTATTTTTCTCAATACAGTTCTTCTCTGATGTCATATCAGGAAAACAAAAATAATCCTCTCGCGGCGAATCCCGCAGATACCCGTCCCCCACGTCCCAGACTGTCAAAACAAATTCCTGCCCGGAGGGGATGCTGTATTTTTTCTTAAGCATATCCCGCTGAGATAACCACCAATTAATTCTTCCTCGATCCGTTAACGGGAAATGGTCAACGATAATATCATCATAATCAAATCTATCAGTGCTGAGATGGACATCAATTATTTTCACGGGATAGATATAATCCCATAAGCTAACAACAATCACAGCCAAAGCAATTGCCGTATAAATAAACCAGGATTTTTTCATGTTAATACCGCTCTTTAGTTATCGAGCCATCCTTTGTATTCATAATGTACATATTATCACCAACATAAAACCTGATCTTATTGCTTTCAGGAAATCTGAAAGCAACCTCAAGGAGGCTAATTTTCTCAATACAATTCTTCTCAGAAGTCATATCAGGAAAACAAAAATAATCCTCGTGCGGCGAATCCTGTAGATAGCCGTCGCCCACGTCCCAGACCATCAAAACAAATCGCTGCCCGGATGGGATATTGTATTTTTCCTTAAGCATATCCCGCTGAGATAGCCACCAGTTAATGCGCCCCCGGTCCGTTAACGGGAAATGATCAACGATAATATCATTATAGCCCAGCCTATCCGTACTACGATGGACATCAATGATTTTCACAGGATAGATATGGTCCCAGGAACTATAAATAATTACAGCCAAAGCAATCGATATATAAATAAGCCAGGTTTTTTTCATATCATTATTGCCCCGTCAGTTTTACAGAAGCATTGAAGTTCGTCACAAAAGGTTTAAATGAAAAGCGGTTATATCGTTGAAGAACAAACCATATCCGAAAAAACCTGAAGTTTTGGTATAGTTTTTTCGTGATATCTTCTCGCCCCAGGCCAAAATGATCCTGAGCCTCAACTAATATCTCCGCCTCCCATCCAATCTGGTATCGTCTAAAATTAAGCATAACAATTCTCTGGAAATAGATATCATGGACGGTGATCCCCATTCCATTAAATCTGTCTTCGAAATCATTAAACTTAGGCAATATCGTCCTCGATATTTCCGTTCGTACATCCCAAATAAAACTCTGACTACCAACGTGTTTATGCCTATCACTGACATATTTATTAATTACATCCCTGATAACACCGAGCGTAGTATCTCTATATTGCCTTGCCCTGAGAAGATCAGAAAATGATCTGTTGAGTAACGCACTATAACCATAAGGCCTGCCATCGCCATGCTGAAAATGGTTAATCATCTCTCCAATTAAGTTTTTATATTGCCCGAACGCAAACGCCCCTGACAACTCCCTCATTTCATCGAAAAGTATACTGGCGCATTGATCAGGGGTAACGCTTTTATCGTCTTTGAGAGAGTACCCAGTAAAGAATGGAGCGTTAAGATATTTAACTGTGTTATCTTTGAAGGACATACTATAAGGATCGACTATAGTCGAAACATCGTTAAGCCCTAGTGACTGTAATTCTACAGCAGACAGATCGCTATACTGCATGTCATCTGTACTTGCATCATTAATTCTATGTTTTGTCTGAAAAAGTATTTCGCAAGGAAAATTCATTTCGTACATATTCATCCCTTAATAGTACACGTGCTAACAATCCTATAACTTACATCCTCATTCCAAGGTCATCATACGCCAGACGGCAAGACAAAAACACGATAAATAAATCAAATAGCGGAATTATATAAATTACATTTATTTAATGAATAAAGTTTTATTTACAAATTCATTAGATTAATTAAATCATTCGTTCGTCGCCAATGAAAGACTGAGCAGAAGTGGGGGATATAGGTGTCATTGCCTTCCACCTTACAACCCTAACCTGAATCTTTTAGAGCGAAAGTGGAAGTTAATGAACGAGCATACCGGGAACAGTCGTTATTTCAGTAATCCCCGATGTTTCAGAGATGACATTTGCAACCTGAGGTAACGGGTGTAGGTATTAAACCGGACAAGCTCTACGTTAAGCAAAGTGATCAAATCCTTTCCAGTCCAGCGTTACCGGTGCGCCCTCGCGGACAAATTGTAGCCCTTCGCTCTCCGGCATAATCTGCCCAATACAGGTGAACCGCGCGCCAAGATGCGCCAACGCTACGTCGAGCGTGCCGCGGTTCAATTCCGGAACGGTAAAGCACAGCTCGTAATCTTCACCGCCGGACAGCGCCCAGCGCAGAGCCTGCTCGGGTTCAGCGTGGCGGAGAAGTTGTTCTGAAAGCGGGAACGAGTCGAGATCGATCCGCGCCCCCACGCCGCTGGCTTTCAGGATATGGCCGAGATCGGAGATCAGCCCATCGGACAGATCGATAGCCGAACTGGCGCGATCGCGCAGCGCCTGGCCGTGCAGAATACGTGGCGTTGGGCGCAGATGGCGCTTCACCAGATACGCCGCATCGTCAGCCTCTTCAACCGTTAAGCGATTCTGAAGGATAGCTAACCCCGCGGCGCTGTCACCCGGCGTACCGGTCACGTAGATCCAGTCCCCCGGCTTCGCGCCCGAGCGCTTCAGCGCACGGCCAACCGGCACATAGCCGTGGATTGCCAGCGTCATCGACAGCGGCCCGGCGGTGGTATCGCCCCCAATCAGCTGCATATCGTAGTAGTTAAGCTGGTCAAATAGCGCGTCGCTAAAGGCCTCAAGCCAGGCTTCATCAACATCGGGAAGGGTCAAGGCCAGGGTTAACCACGCGGGATCGGCCCCCATGGCGGCCAGGTCGCTCACGTTGACGGCCAGCGCTTTATACGCCAGATCGGCAGGATTGATGTCCGGTAAGAAATGTCGCCCACACACTAAGGTGTCGGTGCTGATTGCCAGCGTCTGTTTTTCGGGAACATTGAGAAGTGCACAGTCATCGCCGATGCCGGTTTCAACGTCAAGACGAGAGGTTCTGACACGGTCGAAATAACGGGCAATCAGGGAAAATTCGCCGCATGCCATACGTTATGCCTCAGCAAAGAAAAGAAAAACCGGAGCCGCACTGCCGGTTGCGCAGTGCAAGACTCCGGTTTGCGGATCACTTTTTGTGGGGACGAATTGCCGGTGCGGCTTTATCCAGCACGCCATTAACAAATTTATGGCTGTCTTCTGCGCCAAAGGTTTTCGCCAGCTCAATCGCTTCGTTGATCGCCACTTTGTACGGCACATCATCACGTTTAGACAGCTCGAACAGCGCAATGCGCAACACGGCTTTTTCAACCTGGCCCAGCTCTTCAAGCAGACGAGACAGGTATGGCTTCATCAGGCCATCGAGATACGCGCTATTAGTCGCCACTCCCGACAGCAGTTCACGGAAGTACAGAACGTCAACGTCTTTCACGTCCTGTTCTGCCAGGAACTGGTATTCAACATCAGCGATGTCGTTCTGGGACAACTGCCAGGAGTAAAGTGCCTGAACGGCACATTCACGGGCGCGGCGACGAGCAGCAGGTTTCACGGAATTCCCCTTACAAAAAATCAGGCCTTGATGGCTTTCAATACATTGATCATTTCAAGCGCGGTCAGTGCAGCTTCTGCACCTTTGTTACCGGCTTTGGTGCCAGCACGTTCGATGGCTTGTTCAATACTTTCGGTGGTCAGCACGCCGAACGCGACAGGAATTTCAGCATCCTGTGCAACGTGTGCCAGACCGTTGCTTGCACCGCCCGCAACGTATTCGAAGTGCGCAGTGCCGCCACGAATAACAGTACCCAGCGCAATCACCGCGTCGTATTTACCGGTTTTCGCCAGCGCGCCGGCTGCCAGAGGCAGTTCATAAGCACCTGGAACCCAAACAACGGTAATGTTGTCATCTTTAACCTGGCCGATACGTTTCAGGGCGTCAATCGCACCTTCCAGCAGGCTGTCGTTGATGAAGTTGTTGAAACGCGCAATGGTGATGGCGACGCGAGCGTCCGGGGTAGCTACAGCAGCTTCAATAATGTTCATACTCTTCCTTTACGGGTTCATTTGGCCCCGCAGGGGGGCGGATTTTATCATAATACTTTGCGCACTGCTTCCCTATTTCAGGGGCAATTACGCTGTCGTTAAGTGGAGGCAGACATCCGGACCTACCGGACGAATCTCGCTGAATTTGAGTTGCGGTGCATCGGCCAGTTTTTCAAGACCGGGCAGCACAAACAGGCCGCGCGCATCGTTGCCTAACAGTTTAGGCGCAACGTAGACAAGAAGCTCGTCCACCAGCCCCGCCTGAAGCAGCGCACCGGCGAGCGTTGGGCCCGCTTCGACCCAGATGCTGTTCACCTGCTGCTTACCCAGCAGCATCATCAGCACCACCAGATCAAGATGCCCATTGTGCTCCGGCACCATAATGCTGCGCACCCCTTCCGGCCATTCACGCGTATCTTCCTTCGTGCGGGCAATCCAGGTTTCCCCTGGCTGCTGCACGATACGGTGTTCCGGCGACACGCGGTTCTGGCTATCAATGATAATCCGCAGCGGCTGGCGCAGGTTTTCCTGCGGGTAGAGCGCCTGGGTATCCGCATTCAGCTCGTTCCAGCGCACGGTCATGGCCGGATCGTCAGCCAAAACGGTTTCACTGCTGGTGAGAATAGCATGGCTTTGCGCGCGCAGACGTTGCACATCGCGCCTTGCCTGTGGCGAGGTTACCCACTGGCTCTCGCCGCTTGCCATTGCCGTGCGGCCATCCAGCGAGGCGCCAAGCTTCAGCTGAATAAACGGGAAGCCGGTGCGCATACGCTTCAGGAAGCCTTTGTTGATCGCTTCTGCGTCTTGCATCATCAGACCGTGGCTGACGTCGATCCCTTCCTGCTGCAGACGATAAAGACCGCGCCCGGCCACCTGCGGATTTGGATCCTGCATCGAGGCGACCACCCGCGTGACCCCCGCCGTAATCAGCGCGTCGCAGCACGGCGGCGTGCGGCCGTGGTGGCTGCAGGGTTCAAGGGTCACGTAGGCCGTGGCGCCGCACGCCTTTTCTCCGGCCATGCGCAAGGCATGGACTTCGGCATGCGGCTCACCGGCACGATAGTGAAAGCCTTCGCCCACAATTTCGCCATCTTTAACGATGACGCACCCGACGTTGGGATTAGGATGGGTAGTGAATCGACCGCGCTGCGCCAGTTTCAAGGCGCGCGCCATGTAAATCTCATCCTGCATGAGCTCAATCCTGTAAGCGGGCGATCTCTTCGCCAAACTCTTTGATATCTTCGAAGCTGCGGTACACAGAGGCGAAGCGGATATAGGCAACCTTATCGAGCTTTTTCAATTGCTCCATCACCAGGTTACCGATCATTTTACTCGGCACCTCGCGCTCGCCCAACCCCCGAAGGTGAGACTTAATATGGTTCAGCGCCATTTCCACGTCGTCTGCGCTGACGGGGCGCTTTTCCAGGGCTTTGAGCATCCCGCTACGCAGTTTCTCTTCATTAAAGGGTTCACGCACGTCGTTACTTTTCACCACCCGCGGCATGACCAGTTCGGCCACTTCAAAGGTCGTGAACCGTTCGTTGCACACCAGACACTGCCGACGGCGGCGTACGGAAGACCCTTCGCTCACCAGGCGAGAGTCGATGACTTTGGTATCCACAGCGGAGCAGAATGGACAATGCATACGGTATCCCTGTTATCTGGTTAACTCTTTTCATTTTACCCTGATCTGGGCTGACAACAAAGGAACTGCTTTTGAGACAAAGGATCTATGCCCGGCAGGACGATGCTGGCTACCATTACGCTAATCCGTTATTACAAGGAAATACATGCCATGACAAGACGTTACCTGAAGTTGCTGCTGGTGGGGAGCCTCTTTACACTTAGCGCCTGCGCACCGCAAAGCGAAGTCCGTCAGATGAAACAAAGCGTGAACACGCTGAATACGGCAATGAACAAACTGAACAAAGAAACCGTGAAGATCGCGCAGCAAAACGCGCTGAATAAAAAATCCAGCAGCGGCGTTTATCTGTTGCCAGGAGCAAACACGCCTGCGCGCCTCAATAGCCAGCTCGGCATGTTGAAAATGTCGCTGGTTAACGTGGCCGCGAATGCGGAGGGTACGCGCGCAACATTACGCATTCAGGGTGAATCCAACGATCCGCTCCCGGCGTTTAGCGGGACCGTTGAGTGGGGTCAAATCCAGGGCACAACCGACAGCTTCGATGAGGTGAACGTGAAGAACCAGCTCTTCACCGTACCGGCCAGTGCGCTGGCTCCGGGCGATGTTGATATCCCGCTTCAGTTAAGCGGCCTTACGCCAGAGCAGTTAGGGTTTATCCGCATCCACGATATCCAGCCTGCCGCGCAATAATCCTCCCTACGCGGGGTACAAAGTTACTCCGCTAACATTTACATCTTGCAAAGATTGGCAACATAAATAATTGCGGCTACAATCCCCGCCGTTTAAAGTACGCAAACGTGAACGCAATCGATTACGCATGTGAGAGATATGTGAAACAACACATATTTTTGTGAGCAGGGATTCCTATAATAGGCTCCGCAGAAACACGAAATATTTAGAAACGCAATTCGCGCATTTTTCACTCCCGCAAGGGAATTTCAATCAGTGGCATGATTATGAAAAAAACATTACTCGCAGCTGGCGCAGTGCTGGCACTGTCCTCCTCTTTCACTGTAAACGCAGCTGAAAACGACAAACCACAGTACCTCTCTGACTGGTGGCATCAGAGCGTTAACGTGGTAGGCAGCTATCACACCCGGTTCGGACCACAGATCCGCAACGATACCTACCTCGAGTACGAAGCATTTGCTAAAAAAGACTGGTTTGATTTCTACGGTTATATGGATGCGCCGGTCTTCTTCGGCGGTAATACCGATGCAAAAGGTATCTGGAACCACGGCTCTCCCCTGTTTATGGAAATCGAACCGCGTTTCTCCATCGATAAGCTGACGGGTACCGATTTGAGCTTCGGTCCGTTCAAAGAGTGGTACTTCGCCAACAACTACATTTACGACATGGGCCGCAACTCAGCGGGCCGCCAGAGCACCTGGTACATGGGTCTGGGGACTGACATCGACACCGGTCTGCCGATGAGCCTGTCCTTGAACGTCTATGCGAAGTACCAGTGGCAAAACTACGGCGCAGAAAACGAAAACGACTGGGATGGCTATCGTTTCAAGGTGAAATACTTTGTGCCAATCACCCAGCTGTGGGGCGGTAACCTGAGCTACATCGGCTTCACCAACTTTGACTGGGGTTCAGACCTGGGCGATAAGAGCGCGTACGCTGAGAACGGTATTAAACAACGCACGAATGACTCCATCGCTTCCAGCCATATTCTTGCGCTGAACTACGATCACTGGCACTACTCTGTTGTGGCGCGTTACTGGCACAACGGTGGTCAGTGGAACGATGATGCAGACCTGAGCTGGATGAAAGAGAACGTACGCTCTACCGGCTGGGGTGGATACCTTGTTGTAGGTTACAACTTCTAATCGGTGCGGGGATGCCCCCACTGTACTCTGGCTTCCCGCACACGAAAAAGCGCCCTTGTCCCTGCCGGGAGAGGGCGCACACGTAAAAAATCCCGGTCAGTTGACCGGGATTTCGATAACACATCAGATAATGTCTTACGGCAGAATAGACGGCTGATCCGCCCCTTCTTTTTCGACTTTCTGCTGAAGCAGATGCTCGCGCTTCATACCCAGTTTCAGTGCAAGTGCGGACGCCACGTAAATAGACGAAGCCGTACCAATAGTGACACCAATCAGCATGGTCAGCGAGAAGCCTTCCAGTACCGGACCCCCGAAGAGATACAGCATCAGGATCACCATCAAAGTGGTGCCGGAAGTTATCAAAGTACGGTGCAACGTCTGGGTCAACGACACGTTAAAGATTTCGTACGGCGTGCCGCGACGGATCTTACGGAAGTTTTCACGGATACGGTCAGATACCACGATACTGTCGTTCAGTGAGTAACCGATAACGGACATCAGCGATGCCACAATCGTCAGGTCAATCTCAATGTGAAACAGAGACAGTATGCCCATGGTGATCACCACATCGTGCGCCAGCGCGATGACGACGCCTGCCGCCAGTCGCCACTCGAAGCGGAAACCAACGTAAACCAGGATAGAGATCAGCGCCACCATCAGCGCCATCGCACCGGTCTGCGCCAGGTCCGCACCCACGCTTGGCCCGACGAACTCAATACGCTTCACCGTCGCATTCTGGCTGGTCGATTCGTTAATGACGTTAAGGACCTTGCTGCCCAGCTCCTGGCTGCCGTTAGCATCGTGTACCGGCGGCATACGCACCATGATGTCACGGCTGCTACCGAAGTTCTGCAGCAGCGGCTCTTCGAAGCCCGCTTTCTGCAGAGACAGACGCATTTCGTCCATATCGACCGGTTTTTCAAGGGTGATTTCAATCACCGTACCACCGGTGAAATCGAGGCCCCAGTTAAAGCCCTTCACGCCCATAATGACGATAGACAAAATCAGCAGAAAACCTGAAATGCCGAAGGCCCAGTAGTCCCAGCGCATAAAGTCCCAGACTTTACGGCCATGGTTCAATTGTTCAACAGTATATTCCTGTGCCACAACGCACTCCTCAGATAGACAGCTTTTTGACGCGCTTGCCGCCGTACAGCAGGTTCACGATGGCACGGGTGCCGACAATAGCGGTAAACATCGACGTTGCGACACCGATACCGGTAGTAATCGCAAAGCCTTTGATCGCGCCGGTACCCACTGCATACAGGATGAGAACCTTAATCAGTGTTGTTACGTTCGCATCGAAGATAGAGCTGAACGCGCCTTTGTAGCCTTCTTCAATCGCCTGCTGCACAGAACGACCGTTGCTCAACTCTTCTTTTATGCGTTCGTTTATCAGTACGTTAGCATCGACCGCCACCGCAAGGGTGAGAACGATACCGGCAATCCCCGGCATGGTCAGCGTTGCCCCAGGCAACAGTGACATGATACCGATGATCAGCACCAGGTTCGCCACCAGCGCGGACGTCGCGATCAGACCAAACTTCTTGTAGAAGAAGATCATAAAGATAATCGAGACCACCAGACCGGCCAGACACGCTTCCAGACCCTGTTTGATGTTCTGCATACCCAGGGTTGGCCCAATGGTACGTTCTTCAACAATCTGGATTGGCGCAATCAGCGCACCGGCACGCAGCAGCAGCGAGAGCTGACGCGCTTCGTTCGGGTTGTTAATACCGGTGATACGGAAGCTGTTACCCAGACGAGACTGGATGTTGGCGATGTTAATCACCTCTTCCTCTTTCACCAGCACCGCACGACCGTTAGCATCTTTCTTACCGCTGTCTTTGTACTCCACGAACAGGGTCGCCATCGGTTTACCGATATTGTCCTTGGTGAAGTTAGACATGATGTTACCACCCGCGCTATCAAGCGAGATGTTAACCTGCGGCTGGTTGTACTCGTCCTGGCTTGAGGTGGAGTCGGTGATGTGGTCACCGGTCAGGATCACGCGTTTGTAAAGCACAACCGGCTGGCCTTCGCGGGTCTGTTTCACTTCGGAGTCGCCCGGAATACGGCCAGCGGCAGCGGCGGCCTGATCGACGTTAGCGTTAACCAGACGGAATTCCAGAGTTGCAGTCGCCCCCAGAATCTCTTTCGCACGCGCCGTATCCTGGATACCCGGCAGCTCAACCACAATACGGTCGGCCCCCTGACGTTGTACCAGCGGCTCGGCCACGCCCAGTTGGTTTACACGGTTACGCAGAATGTTGATGTTCTGCTGAACGGCGTATTCACGCGCTTCACTCAGACGCGCATCCGTCATCACCGCACGCAGTTGGTTGCTGCCCTGAGAGGTGATCACCAGATCGCGGTGACGTTGAGACAAATAACTAACGGCCTGATCGCGTGCCGCGCTGTCGCGGAACTGGATGCTCATGCCGTATTTATCTTCTTTACGCACGGTGGTGTACGCAATGCCTTTCTCGCGCAAATCGCTGCGCAGGCTGTCGATATTCTGTTCCTGCAGCTTACCCAGCGCGGTATCCATATCCACTTCCATCAGGAAGTGAACACCACCACGCAGGTCAAGACCAAGTTTCATTGGCTCTGCGTTCAGCGCAGCCAACCAGCGCGGCGTTGCAGGAGCAAGGTTCAGCGCCACGACGTATTTATCCCCCAGCACGCCCATCAGCGCTTCACGGGCGCGGAGCTGCGTGTCGGTGGTGTCGAAGCGAGCGAGAATTGCGCCCTCTTCCAGTGCCACAGACTTAGCGGTAATTTTTTCTTCTTGTAACGTTTTCTGGACCTGGATCAGCGTTTGCTCACTGGCGGCGACACCGCGCGCGCCAGTGATTTGAACGGCCGGATCCTCACCATAAAGGTTGGGAAGTGCATACACCAGGCCGACAACAATGACGACCACCAGCATGACGTACTTCCACAAAGGATAACGGTTTAACACGGCAATTCCCTTTGGGAAAGTTGGGATTACAGCGCCTTCATGGTGCCTTTCGGCAGAACGGCAGCTACGAAGTCACGTTTAATAACCACTTCAGTGGTGTCGTTCAGTGCGATTGCAATGTAGCCGCTTTCAGCTACTTTGGTCACACGGCCCACCAGGCCACCGTTGGTCAACACTTCATCGCCTTTCGCGATGGAGTTCATCAGATTTTTGTGCTCTTTGGTACGCTTCTGCTGTGGACGCAGGATCATGAAGTAGAAGATCAGACCGAACACAACCAGCATCAGAATCAGAGACATCGGGCTGCCCTGAGATGGTGCGCCAGTTGCTGCTACCGCATCAGAAATAAAAAAGCTCATTCAAATTCCCTCATTATTAACATTAATCAACGTTCAAAGGTGGGACATCCCGGCCCTGACGTTGGTAGAAATCGGTCACGAAGCTCTCTAATTTACCCTCTTCGATAGCCTTACGTAAACCAGCCATTAAGCGCTGGTAATAACGTAGATTATGAATGGTATTGAGACGCGCGCCTAAAATCTCGTTGCAACGATCGAGATGATGCAGGTACGCGCGAGAATAATTGCGACAGGTATAGCAATCGCACTCGGAATCGAGCGGGCTGGTGTCACTCTTATGCTTCGCATTTCGGATTTTTACCACGCCATCGGTAACAAACAGATGACCATTACGCGCATTGCGGGTTGGCATAACGCAGTCGAACATATCAATGCCGCGACGCACGCCTTCAACCAGATCTTCTGGTTTCCCCACCCCCATCAGGTATCGTGGTTTATCCGCCGGGATTTGCGGGCAAACATGCTCCAGAATACGGTGCATATCTTCCTTCGGCTCACCCACAGCCAAACCGCCGACAGCGTAGCCATCAAAGCCTATCTCTACCAGACCTTTAACGGAGATATCACGTAAATCTTCGTAAACGCTGCCCTGGATAATGCCGAACAGCGCATTTTTGTTCTGTAGAGAGTCAAAACGGTCACGGCTACGCTGCGCCCAACGCAGGGACATCTCCATTGAACGTTTGGCGTAATCCCAGTCCGCCGGATACGGCGTACATTCGTCGAAGATCATCACGATGTCGGAGCCGAGATCGTACTGAATCTCCATCGATTTTTCAGGATCGAGGAAAATAGGATCGCCGTTGATCGGGTTACGGAAGTGAACGCCCTGCTCGGTGATCTTGCGGATATCGCCCAGACTGAAGACCTGGAAACCGCCGGAATCGGTAAGAATGGGGCCTTTCCACTGCATAAAATCATGCAGGTCGCCGTGCAGCTTCATGATCTCCTGACCAGGACGCAGCCACAGGTGGAAAGTGTTACCGAGAATAATCTGTGCGCCAGTGGCTTCCACTTCTTCCGGCGTCATCCCTTTTACGGTGCCGTAAGTGCCTACAGGCATAAACGCGGGGGTTTCCACCACACCACGATCAAACACCAGGCGACCGCGACGCGCGCGGCCATCGGTGGTATCGAGTTCAAATTTCATTTCTATTCCTCTGTGCCAGAAAAACAGTCCAACACATTATCCTGGTGCCGCGGAGTTATTCCCCGACACGCTCATGCAAAGCCTGCGGATTGTACGTGATAAACATCGCGTCCCCGTAGCTAAAAAAGCGATATTTTTGTTCTACCGCAGACTTATACGCAGCCATAGTGTGTTGATAACCCGCAAAGGCCGAAACCAGCATAATCAGCGTGGATTCCGGCAGATGGAAGTTGGTCACCAGCGCATCAATCACCTTGTATTGATAACCCGGGTAAATGAAGATCTGCGTGTCGCCAAAGAACGGCTCAATCAGGTCATTTTTGGCGGCCTGCGCGGCGCTCTCAAGAGAACGTACAGACGTGGTGCCAACGGCAATCACGCGGCTGCCGCGGGCTTTCGCAGACAGAACAGCGTCTACAACGTCCTGCGGCACTTCGGCATACTCGGAATGCATAATGTGATCTTCAATGCTGTCCACGCGCACGGGCTGGAAGGTACCCGCCCCGACGTGCAACGTCACGAATGCCATCTCAATGCCCTTTGCGCGCAGTTTTTCAAGCAACGGCTCATCAAAGTGCAGGCCCGCGGTTGGCGCAGCTACCGCACCCGGCTTTTGGCTGTAGACGGTTTGATACAGTTCGCGATCGGCCTCTTCGTCGGGGCGCTCGATATACGGCGGCAGCGGCATATGGCCGATGGCGTTGAGGATGTCCAGCACCGTGCGCTCGTCATTGAACGCCACTTCAAACAGCGCATCGTGACGCGCGGTCATGGTCGCTTTAATGCTCTCGTCGTCACCCAGCAGCAATTCTGCGCCCGGCCTGGGTGCTTTAGATGCGCGAATGTGTGCCAGAATGCGTTTATCATCAAGCATACGTTCAACCAGCACTTCAATCTTCCCGCCGCTGGCTTTACGGCCAAACAGACGCGCGGGGATCACGCGGGTATTATTAAAGACCAGCAGATCGCCAGGGTTGAGCTTATCGTGCAAATCGGTGAAAGTACCGTGCGTCAGCTCGCCCGTTGGCCCGTCCAGTGACAGTAAGCGGCAGCTACTGCGCTCAGGCATTGGATAGTGAGCAATCAGGGATTCGGGTAGTTCAAAGGAGAAATCGGCGACGCGCATGACGTATACTCGTGACTTAAAAACAGGCGGCATAGTCTAGTGCTCACACCACTTTGCTGCAACAACTAGCCGCCACTGGATAAAAAAAACGCATGAACTTTCTCGCTCATCTGCATCTCGCTCACCTCGCTAACAGTTCCCTTTCTGGCAATTTGCTGGCCGATTTCGTGCGCGGCAACCCCACTGAGGCGTATTCTGCCGAGGTCGTTGAGGGGATTTTTATGCACCGCCGTATCGACGTCCTGACCGATAACCTGCCCGAAGTGACGGAGGCCAAAACGTGGTTTCGCCCGCAAACGCGCCGCGTTGCGCCGATTACGCTCGACGTAATGTGGGATCATTTCCTGTCGCGCCACTGGTCGCAACTTTCGCCAGAGATGCCGCTACCGGCGTTCGTGCGCTATGCCCGGGCACAGATCGCTATTATTTTGCCGGACTCACCGCCACGCTTTGTCACTCTTAACCATCATTTATGGTCAGAGCGCTGGCTTGAACGCTACCGCGAGATGGATTTTATTCAGAGTGTGTTAAACGGGATGGCGAGCCGTCGCCCGCGGCTGGACGCCCTGCGCAACTCCTGGCACGATCTGGATCAACACTACGAGGCGCTGGAAAGGCTTTTCTGGCAGTTTTACCCACGTATGATGGCCCTGGCGCAAAATAAACAGCTTTAATTGTGGGCTGGTGATAGTTCAAAGCCCGGTCACCGATCGTCAACGCCTCTTTGTCTTATCGCTAAACACGCTCTATACTGGCCCGCGTTGCGCTCTAAATACCCTTATTATCTACAGGAGAATCATATGGTTCTGGTCACTCGTCCGGCCCCGGATTTTACCGCTGCAGCCGTTCTGGGCAACGGTGAAATCGTTGAAAATTTCAACTTCAAACAGCACACTAACGGTAAAATGACCGTTCTGTTCTTCTGGCCAATGGACTTCACTTTCGTTTGCCCGTCTGAGCTGATCGCATTCGACAAACGTTACGAAGAATTCCAGAAGCGTGGCGTAGAAGTTGTTGGCGTCTCCTTTGACTCTGAATTTGTACACAACGCATGGCGTAACACCCCTGTCGACAACGGCGGCATTGGTGCAGTGAAATACGCGATGGTTGCGGATATCAAACGCGAAATCCAGCAGGCTTACGGTATCGAACATCCGGACGCTGGCGTTGCGCTGCGTGGCTCTTTCCTGATCGACGCTAACGGCATCGTTCGTCATCAGGTTGTGAACGATCTGCCGCTGGGGCGTAACGTCGATGAAATGCTGCGTATGGTTGACGCGCTGCAGTTCCACGAAGAGCACGGTGAAGTGTGCCCGGCTCAATGGGAAAAAGGCAAAGAAGGGATGAACGCCTCTCCGGACGGCGTGGCAAAATACCTGTCCGAGAACGTATCCAGCCTGTAATCTGAGGCCCGCTTATGCGGGCCTTCTTATAGGTTAACGCTCAGTTACCTATCCAGAGGGTCGCCGAAATGGCCGGTAATGAGAGTACGCCGCCCTGCACTGCCCCTTTCCCCTCCTTTAAGCGCCACACCTTCACGTTCAGCAGCGGAGACTCATCCATCACCACGTCACAGGCTTCTCCCCGGTTAATCGCCACCAGCACGCGCTGCTGGTTATAGACGCGGACAAACACCACTACGTCATCCTGTGCGTAAATCACCTGGCAGCCGCCATAGCGCAGGGCCAGGTTCTGTTTACGCAGCTTCGCCAGCCGCTGATACAGGCTGAACAAGACCTTATCCTGTTTTTCCGGCTCCCACGGGAACGTTTTACGGCAGAACGGATCGTTGTTACCGTCCAGCCCGACTTCATCGCCGTAGTAAATGCAGGGCACTCCCGGCCAGGTAAAAAGCCAGGTCACAGCCAGCGGCAGCCGGGCGATATCCTTGCCGAGCAGGGAGTTAAAACGCGCGGTATCGTGGCTATCCAGCTGGTTAAACATCCGCAACTGCTGCTGATGCGACAAACCGGCACGGTAATTATCCATCCACTGCATGCAGGTTTTGGCGTCGATATGATTGGGATCGTATGAAATATCGGTATTCGCCAGAAATCCCCACAGCGGGAAGGTAAAACCGCGATAGTTCATCGCCGCATCTTCCACATCGGCCTGCAGCCACTGACGCGCATCACCAAAATGCTCACCAAAAACAAATGCCTCCGGCTGGGCCGCTTTTGCCGAACGCGCGATCCCGGCGACGTGCTGGAGGTTATTGCGCGCCCCGCCCGCTTCGCCAAGCATATGCACCACGTCCAGCCGCCAGCCGTCCATATTCCACGGTGCTTTAAGCCAGTGACGCACGATACTGTCTTCACCACCGTAAATTTCATTTACAAGCGTGGGTGACTGGAAATCCAGCTTCGGCAGGCTGGCATAGCCCAGCCAGTCCAGGGCATGGCCCTCCTCGTTAAAGCTATACCAGTCACGCTGCGGCGAGTCCGGATTGTGACACGCCCCGCTCATCGACTGGTTATGACGGTCGAACCAGGCATGAGAATCCCCGCTGTGGTTGAATACGCCGTCCAGAATCAGGCGTATACCTTCATTTTTGGTATTCTCTCTCAGGCGTAACAGCGCCTCATCGCCCCCGAACCGGGCATCAACCTGACGATAATCTTCGGTATCGTATTTATGCACGCTCGGCGCTTTAAAGACCGGATTGAGATACAGCGCGTTGACACCGAGTTTTTTCAGATACGGCAGTTTTTCGCTGATACCATCAAGATCGCCGCCGTAAAAGGTCGAACCTCCCGCCTGAGCGGTAAGCGGTTCTTCCCACGCTTTCAGGATAATGTCATGGCCCGCCGCCGCGTGGTAATAGACCTTGTCCTGCTGTGCGGTTCTTTTTTCACTGCGTGCAAAACGATCGGTGAAAATCTGATAAAAGACCCGATCGTTTAGCCACTGCGGGCCATTGTCCGGGTGATCCACCGCAAATTGCTCCAGACGGGCCGGCGGAAAATGGCTGAATCCCTGCGGGGTAAACCACAACTGGCGGTCGTTCCACAGCAGTTTGAAACTGTAGCGGCGGCGCGGCTGCCCGCTGTTAAGGTCAATGTTTGCCCGCCAGGCGGTGATCCCAGGCTGGGGCTGGCTGCGCTGCTTGTGCATTTTCAGCGTCGTTTCTTCGTTATCCACTTCAGCGCGTAGCGTTATACGATCCGGCTGATTTTCTCCCGCCAGCCAGAGCGTAATCACCAGGCGGTCTTTATTTTGCTTAACAAATGGAGCAACCGGAAGGTGCCAGGCATTTAACATCACGAATCCCCTTAGATGAAATTGACGTCACCTTGCCACAGGGTTGTTAAGGTTAGCTCATCATGATGCAGTTTATTCAGGGAGGAGGACGGGGGAGGAGAAATAATGCCCGGCATCGCCGGGCATTAAGGTTACTGCGCTTGCGCCAGCCTGCGGTCATGACGGCGTTTAAACACCCAACCGACCAGTAGCAGGAGGAGCCACGCGAAGCCCACGTACAGCGAAATACGGGTATCCGGGTGGTAGCCAATCAGGGCGATAATCAACACCAGGAAGACCAGACCGACCGCGGTTGTTGCCACGCCGCCCGGGACTTTGAACTTCAGCGCTTTCGTCTCGGATGGCGATAGACGGCGGCGGAACGCAATCTGCGACAGCAGGATCATTATCCACACCCACACGGTCGCGAAGGTTGCCAGCGAGGCAATCACCAGGAAGACGTTTTCCGGCATGATATAGTTCAAATAGACCGAGAACAGCAGTGCCACGGTCATCACCACGACCGTCACCCACGGCGTACCGCGGCGAGAGGTTTTGGCAAACACCTTAGGTGCGCTGCCCTGCTCCGCCATTCCGTGCAGCATACGGCCCACGCCGAAGACGTCGCTATTGATGGCAGACAGCGATGCGGTGAGCACCACAAAGTTGAGGATACTGGCGGCAAACGCAATACCCAGGTGCTGGAAAGTCAGCACAAACGGGCTGCCGTTAGTGCCCACCAGGTTCCACGGATAGATGGACATAATCACGAACAGCGTACCCACATAGAACACCAGAATACGCATGGGCACAGAGTTAATGGCGCGCGGAATCGATTTCTCCGGGTCTTTCGCTTCCCCGGCGGTAATCCCGATAATCTCGATACCGCCATAAGCAAACATCACCATCTGTAACGACATCACCATGCCCAGCCAGCCGTTGCTGAAGAAGCCACCGTTGCTCCACAGGTTATGGATCCCGGTGGGTTGCCCGCCGTTTCCTATTCCCCAGATGATGATGCCGAAACCGGCGAGGATCATGATGATAATGGTGGCAACTTTGAAGAAGGAGAACCAAAATTCCAGCTCGCCAAACACCTTCACGCTCATCAGGTTGACGGCGCAGATGATCAGCACCACGCTCAGTACCCAAATCCAGTGCGGAACCGCCGGGAACCAGACGCCCATATAAATGCCGAACGCGGTAACGTCGGCAATCGCGACAATCAGGATCTCAAAGCAGTAGGTCCAGCCGGTGATAAAGCCCGCCAGCGGGCCTAAATTTTCCTGGGCGTAGCGTGAAAATGAGCTGGCGGACGGATTGTGAACCGACATCTCCCCCAGCGCACGCATGATGATATACGCCGCGACACCGCCGATGATATAGGCTAACAGCACGCTTGGACCGGCCATTTTGATGGCATCTGCCGAACCATAAAAAAGACCGGTGCCGATAGCGGAGCCGAGCGCCATAAAGCGGATGTGGCGCGTGCTTAGCCCACGTTTAAGTTTGTTAGTGCTTTCCATTTGAGTCTTGCCATTCAACACGAAAAAACAAAAAACCACGGGGCCTTAAGCCCCGTGGTTAAACAGTTTGTTGCCGTTGATTAATGGACGTTGGGTGCAACCTGACGCCCTGCGGCTCGGTCCCAGATAATCGCCAGAACCAGCGCAACAACGGTAGGCATCAGCCAGGCCAAACCTTGCTCGGACAGCGGGAGACGCTGTGTCCAGGCAGGCAGGATTTCTGCGAACGCTGATGCTTTAATACCGTCAAGGATACCAAAAATCAGGCTGATAAACATCGCTGGTGCAATAATTCGTGAGGAGTTATGCCACCACGAGCGGGTGAAGCTCAGCACCACCAGCGCAATACACGGCGGGTAGATAGCCGTAAGCACCGGGATAGAGACATGGATCAGATGGCTCAGACCAAGGTTCGACACCGCCATAGAGAAGATACCGAGGATAAACACCAGCGTGCGATAAGAGAGCGGCAGGTACTGGGCAAAGAATTCAGCACAGGCACAGGTCAGGCCAACGGCGGTGACCAGACACGCCAGGAAGATCAGCACCGCCAGCATCATACTGCCAGCCCCACCGAAGGTGTGCTGCACGTAAGCATGCAGTATTGCAGCGCCGTTCGCATTTTGATCGACAAGCGTTGCGCTATCGGAGCCCAGACGGAACAGCGCAAGATACAGCAGCGTCAGGCCTACGCCAGCCATCAGGCCCGCCCAGATGGTGTAGCGGGTCAGCAGGCGCGCTTCGGTTACGCCACGGGAACGGGCGGCGTTAACAATCACGATACCAAATACCATCGCCCCCAGCGTATCCATGGTCAGGTAGCCATTCACAAAGCCGTTAGAGAAGGCGGCGTTTTGGTAGGCATCCATCGCCGTGCTGATTGGGCCAGCAGGCCAAATGATGGCGGCAATCGCCAGCACGATCAGCGCGACAATTTTCAGCGGAGCAAGGAAGTTACCCACGGTATCGAGCAATTTACCCGGATACAGGGAAACCAAAATCACGATGGCGAAGTAGACCAGGCTGTAGATAAACAGCGGCATAGCCCCATCACCGGTCAGCGGAGCAATCCCCACTTCGAAGGAGACGGTGGCGGTACGCGGGGTCGCAAACAGTGGGCCCACGGCCAGATAACAGACGGTCGCCAGCAGAACGCCAGCCACTTTGCCAATTGGGGTACTGAGGCTATCAACGCCGCCGCCGACTTTCGCCAGCGCCACCACGGTCAATACCGGTAGACCCACGGCAGTAATCAGGAAGCCCAGCGCAGCAGTCCAGACGTGTTCTCCCGCCTGCAAGCCAACCATGGGAGGAAAGATGATATTACCTGCGCCAACGAACAGCGCAAATGTCATAAAGCCCAGCGCGATGATGTCACGCGATTTTAAATGATGGGTCATAGAACCTTACTGCCTGTGGATGTGGTGTTGAAAACGTTGAGATTTCCCCCCCTCCCTGACGGGTCAATACGGCGGAAAATTTACTCAATTTCAGCGGGATATGCTCCCGTCCTGGCGTGGCGAAGAATAGTTTTTCGATTTACCACGCAAATACAGTCGGTCTGACAGTATATGGGGGGCAATTTAAACGCTTATAACGTTTAAAGGCAAGATGGGATCGCAAAACCAGAACAATATACCAGTAAGAAAAATCGCATCAGCACGATCCACCATGTATAAGAAAAAGCCATGGCTAATCATGCGAACAGAAAACAACCAACCGTATAAAAAATCCACCCGCGTTTCGCTTGACTGCAACGTAAACGGGCCAGCATTGGCTGGCCCGTGGAAACGTATAATGACACGCCTGCTGTCAGGCGAGGTTTTTGGCCATTAATCGTTCCGGGATAACAAAGCTAAAACGCGTACCCGCTCCCAACGTGCTCTGGATATCCAGACGCGCATCGTGATGATTAACCGCGTGTTTCACAATCGCCAGCCCTAACCCACTTCCGCCAGTCTGTCTGGATCGCGCTTTATCCACACGGTAGAAACGCTCCGTGAGGCGAGGAAGGTGTTCCTGCGAAATACCGGGGCCATTATCCTCGACGCTGAACTCTGCCCCCGCAGGAACATGCTGCCAGCGCACCACAATATGTGTCCCTTCCGGGGTATGATTGACCGCGTTATAGACGAGGTTCGAAATGGCGCTTCGCAACTCGTCCTCGCTGCCGAGAACTTTCAGCGCGTTATCCACCTCAAACGTTAGCCGATGCTTACTGTGGCTTAACGTCTGCGCTTCACGCTCCACCACGCGCAGCATCATCGGCACGTCAATGGTGTCTGTCAGCGCAAGCGTAGGAGCAGCCTCAATTTTCGATAACGTCAAAAGCTGTTTGACCAGCCCTTCCATCCGGTGCGTTTGCTCACGCATAGTATGCAGCGCTTTCTCACGCGGCACCCCTTCCAGCGTTTGCTCCTGCATCATTTCCAGGTAACCCTGAAGCACCGTCAGCGGCGTGCGTAACTCGTGGCTAACGTTGGCAAAGAAGTTGCGGCGCGCTCCTTCGAGCTGATGCATCTGGGTGACATCACGCGCCACCATCAACCATTGCCGATCGCTGTAGGGCATGATGCGAATTTCAAGATGGCGACCGTTGTTCAGCTTCAGATTATGCGGGCGCGTGAAGTCACGCTTTTTCAGATACAGCGTGAATTCAGGGTAACGCAGTAGGTTGAGAATGTTCTGGCCGTTGTCGTCCGGCCAGCGCAGGCCCAGCAGCTGTTGGGCGAGACCGTTACACCAGAAGATGGTGCCTTCTTCTGTGGTCATAATGACGGCATCGGGCAGAGATTCCGCTCCGCTGCGAAAGCGTTTGATCAGGCTTCCCAGCTCGCGGCGGCGCTTTTTATTGCGCATCTGCATCTGATGGAGGCCATAAAGCAAAGGCTCCCAGCTTCCGCTTCCCGGCGGAGGCGTCATACTTCTGTCAACCCAAAGCCACCAGGAGAGGCGCAGTAAGTTCCAGAAATGCCAGATTAACAGTCCGGTCACGGCTGCCAGCAAAAACCACGGCAGATGTCCGAGAAAGGCCCCCAGAATGAAGGCCGGCATACAGCATAAGATCAGTTCAAAGACAAGCCTTTTCCATGACAGACGTTCCAGCACGCGTCACACTCCAGTCATTGTTCAGAAACGGGTAGAAAAACGATAACCCGTGCCACGGACCGTTTGTACCATGCGATCGTGGCCGCTCAGCTCCAGCGCTTTACGCAGGCGGCGAATATGGACATCAACCGTCCGGTCTTCGACATAGACGTTAGTTCCCCAGACGTTATTCAGCAACTGCTCACGGCTGTACACACGCTCCGGATGCGTCATAAAGAAATGCAGGAGTTTGAATTCGGTAGGTCCCATATCGAGGGGATTTTCGCCGGTCATCACGCGGTGCGAGGTTGGATCAAGGCTCAGGCCCTGCATCTCTATAACCTCTTCTACCGCCATCGGTGAAATACGGCGCATGACCGCTTTAATACGCGCGACCAGCTCTTTCGGGGAGAAGGGTTTGGTAATGTAATCGTCCGCGCCGGTCTCCAGACCGCGCACGCGGTCTTCTTCTTCGCCGCGCGCCGTGAGCATTACCACCGGAATATCACGGGTCATCGCTTCACGTTTTATGTGTTTGATAAACTGCAGGCCTGAGCCGCCCGGGAGCATCCAGTCAAGCAGAATCAGATCGGGCCAGGGTTCATTCAACTGGTTCACCGCGCTGTCATAATCTTCCGCTTCAACCGGCTGGAAGCCATTTTGTTCGAGCACGAAACACACCATTTCACGAATTGGAGCTTCATCTTCTACGACCAGAATACGTCTCGCCATACTTTGCCCTGTCTTATCATATTAAGTTACAAGTTTGTAATTCGGCGCCATTATGCGTCAGATTTATGACAGATTTATGAAAAACATTACCACTATAAATGGCAAACTGTTGTTTTATTACAACGGTTTTTTCCGTTCTCTGAACGTTTATAATCCCCCTACACCATTTTTGCCACGGAACAGCTATGCGCATACTTCACACCTCGGACTGGCATCTGGGTCAAAATTTTTACAGTAAAAGCCGTGCGGCTGAGCATGAATCGTTCCTGAACTGGCTGCTTGAAACGGCGCAATCACAGGATGTGGATGCCATTATCGTCGCGGGTGACATTTTTGATACGGGCTCTCCGCCGAGCTATGCGCGTGAGTTATATAACCGCTTCGTGGTCAACCTGCAGCAAACGGGCTGTCATCTGGTCATTGTTGCCGGAAACCACGACTCCGTTGCGACGCTAAATGAATCCCGCGATATTCTGGCCTTCCTGAACACCACCGTCGTGGCCAGCGCCGGACATGCTCCGCACATGCTAAAAAAACGAGACGGCACGCCGGGCGCGATCCTGTGCCCGATCCCTTTCCTGCGCCCGCGCGATATCGTGCAAAGTAAGGCGGGTCTCTCCGGCGGCGAAAAACAGCAGCATCTGTTGCAGGCCATCACCGACTATTATCACCAGCAGTTTGCCGATGCCTGCGCTTTACGGGGCGACCAGCCCATTCCGGTGATTGCCACCGGGCATCTGACCACCGTAGGAGCCAGCAAAAGTGACGCGGTGCGTGACATCTACATCGGCACCCTTGACGCGTTCCCGGCGCAAAATTTCCCTGCCGCCGACTACATCGCGCTGGGGCATATTCACCGGGCGCAGGTTATCGGCGGTTGTGAGCACATTCGCTACTGCGGCTCGCCCATTTCGCTCAGCTTTGATGAAACTGGCAAAGCGAAATCCGTGCATCTGGTGAGCTTTACCGATGGCAAACTCACCGCCGTCGAGACGCTGGAGGTTCCCGTGACCCAGCCGCTGGCTGTGCTGAAAGGCGATCTCGCCGCGATTTCCGCTCAGCTTGAGCAGTGGCGTGACCGGGCTCTCCACCCTCCCGTCTGGCTGGATATCGAAATCACCACCGATGATTATCTGCACGATATGCAGCGTAAAATTCAGGCGCTGACGGAAGAATTGCCTGTCGAGGTTTTACTGGTACGCCGTAGCCGTGAGCAGCGCGAAAAAGTTCTGCTGAGCGCGCAGCGCGAAACGCTCAGCGAGCTGAGAGTAGAAGAGGTGTTCGAACGTCGGCTGGCCCAGGAAGAGATTGATGATGCGCAACGAGTCCGCCTCAACGAGCTGTTCACCCACACCCTGCATGTGCTCAATGATGAGGAAGAAAACGCATGAAAATTTTGAGCCTGCGCCTGAAAAACCTCAACTCTCTCAAGGGCGAGTGGAAGATTGACTTCACCGCTGAGCCGTTTGCCAGCAACGGTCTGTTTGCCATCACCGGCGCCACTGGCGCCGGTAAAACCACGCTGCTCGACGCCATGTGTCTGGCGCTCTACCATGAAACACCGCGTCTGCAGAAAGTTTCGCAGGCACAAAACTTTCTGATGACCCGCGATACCGCCGAGTGCCTGGCAGAAGTGGAATTTGAGGTAAAAGGCATCGCCTACCGCGCCTTCTGGAGCCAGAGCCGGGCGCGCAATCAGCCAGACGGAAACCTGCAGGCCCCCCGCGTCGAGCTGGCGCGCTGCGAGGACGGTAAAATCCTCGCCGACAAAGTGACGGATAAACTCGAGCAAACGGCTGCGCTCACCGGACTGGATTATGGTCGGTTTACCCGTTCGATGCTGCTCTCGCAGGGTCAATTTGCCGCCTTCCTCAATGCCAAACCGAGCGATCGCGCTGAGTTGCTGGAAGAGCTGACCGGCACCGAGATTTACGGCCAGATTTCCGCCAGGGTGTTTGAGAAACACAAAGCGGCCCGTACTGCGCTCGGGATGTACGAAGCGCAGGCCGCCGGCGTGGTGGTGCTGAGCGAAGAGCAACAGCAGCGGCTACTGCAAAGTTTGCAGGCGCTTACTGACGAAGAGAAAACAGTGTTGGCGCAGCAGCAAAGCCAACAAAAAGCGTTTCAGTGGCTTACACGCAACGACGAGCTGGAGAGCGAGCAACGTCGCGCTACGGCCCAACAACAGCAGGCGCAGCAGGCGCTCACTGACGCTGCGCCGAAACTGGCGAAACTCCAGCTGGCCCAGCCCGCCGCCCAGTTACGCCCGCTTTGGGAGCACCAGCAACAGCAGGCTACCCGGCGTGCGCAAACCCGGCAGCGAATTTTTGAAGTAAATGCTCGCTTACAGGATAAAACCGCGCTGCGCTCACGTATCCGCAACAGCGCGTTACACAGCCATGCGCGTCTGCAGGCCAATCTTAGCGCCCTGGCGCAGTGGCTCGCAGAACACGATCGATTCCGCTTGTGGGGCCAGGAGATTACTGGCTGGCGCGCGCAGTTCAGTCAGCTTGATCGTGATAAAAACCAGCTTACTGCATTGGCTGCCCGCATGACGGAGTTACGCCACAAGCTGGCGGGTCTGCCGGAAAATCCCCTGACGCTCACGGCGGATGAGGTCGCGCAGGCGATGGAGCAGCAAGCGCAGTCGCGAACGCAGCGTCAGCATTTGACCGCGCTTCATACCCGCTACCAGCCGCTGCAAAAGCGCCTGCGCCAGAACGGTGAAAGCATACAAAAAGCGCAGGCGGAGCTGGCAACACTCAACGAGACGCTGGCACAGCGTCGACAGCAGTATAAAGAGAAAAATCAGCACTACCTGGACGTTGAAACCCTCTGCAAACAGGAAGAGAAAATTAAGGGCCTGGAGGCTGAGCGCGCGCTTTTACAGGCCGGACTCCCCTGTCCGCTGTGCGGCTCCTCATCACATCCCGCGGTGACGGAATACCAGGCCCTGGAACTCAGCGCAAACCAGCGTCGACGCGACCAGCTAGCGACAGAGGTGACTGCGCTTAAAGACGAAGGTTTGTTGGTGCTCGGGCAGGTCAATGCCCTGACCCGGCAGATCCAGCGCGAGACAGATGAAGCCCTGGCGCTTGCTCAGGAAGAGCAAGCACTTATGAAAGCGTGGCTGGAGGCTTGCGCCGCGCTGACTGTTACGCTGAATATTCAGGAAGATATTAACGCCTGGATGAGCGAACAGGAGCACTATGAGCGCCAGCTTTTCCAGCTCAGCCTGCGATTGACGCTGCAAAACCAGCTCAACGATTGGCAAGAGCAGGAGAGCCAGCATCAGCAACAGCTGGCGATGACGCGTCAGGGGCTCGAAAACACCCTTACCGCGCGCGCGCTCAACGTACCTGAAGAGGGGACAGAGGCCGACTGGCTGCACGCCCGCGAAGCTGAGTTTGTCCAGTGGCAGGACAAGCAGGCCCGGCATGGCGCGCTTCAGGAACAGATTAATGCCCTGAAGCCATTGCTCGATACCCTCCCGGTAACGGATATCAGCGAAGCGGAAGCGGCGATTCCCGACAACTGGCGCGACGTTCACGACGAATGCGTGTCGCTGCAAAGCCAGCTTAGCGCACAGCAGCAGCAGGAGGCGCTGGAGAATGAACGCCTGCGCCAGGCGCAGGCACAATTTACCTCGGGGCTGGTAGCAAGTCGCTTTGCCGATGAGGAAGCGTTCCTTGCCGCATTGCTGGATGATGAAACCGTCCGACAGCTTGAGCAGTTGAAACAGACCCTTGAAAATCAGATGCAGCAGGCGACGGCGCTGTCGGGGCAAGCAAACCAGCAGCTACTGGCGCATCAGGCGCTGCGTCCTGAAGGGCTGGACGCCGATAAGCAAACCCTGCAAACGCAGTTGCAGCAACTGACGCAGCAGCTTCGCACTAACACCTCCCATCAGGGAGAGATCCGCCAGCAGCTTAAACAGGACAGCGATAACCGCCAGCATCAGCAGGCATTAATGCAGCAAATTGAAGAGGCGGCGCGTCTGGCAGATGACTGGGGGTATCTGAATTCACTGATTGGCTCCAGCACCGGTGACAAGTTCCGTAAGTTCGCCCAGGGGCTAACGCTGGATAATCTGGTCTGGCTTGCTAACCAGCAGCTCAACCGCCTTCACGGACGTTATTTGCTACAGCGTAAAGTCAGCGACGCGCTGGAGCTTGAAGTGGTTGATACCTGGCAGGCCGATGCAGTACGCGATACCCGCACTCTGTCTGGCGGCGAAAGTTTTCTCGTCAGCCTGGCGCTGGCGCTGGCCCTTTCAGACCTGGTGAGCCATAAAACGCGGATTGATTCCCTGTTCCTGGATGAAGGTTTTGGCACACTCGACAGCGAAACGCTCGATACCGCCCTGGATGCTCTCGACGCGCTGAACGCCACGGGCAAAACCATTGGCGTGATAAGCCACGTCGAGGCGATGAAAGAACGCATTCCGGTGCAGATCAAAGTGAAGAAGATCAACGGGCTGGGATATAGCAGGCTGGACAGGGCGTTTGCGGTAGAGTAAGTGAGGGCTTGCGCGGTCTGGCACCCTCACCTGGCCTGCTTTTATTCCGGCCACAGCCAGGCGGCACCGCGCACGCCGCTTGAATCACCGTGAACCGCTTTGAGGATCGGGGTTTCACACTCGCCGCCAAACACCCACTGCTTTAGCAGATTCGGCACGGTAGCGTACAGCCGGTCGTTATTGCTCATGCCTCCTCCCAGCACAATCACGTCGGGATCGAGAATATTCACCACGTGCGCCAGCGATTTCGCGAGGCGCATTTCGTACCGACTGAGCGCCAGTTCTGCCAGCGGATCCTGCTCTTCAACCAGACGGATAATTTCGTTACCCTTGAGCGATTGTCCACTCAGGCGCTGATAATCGGTGGCAAAGCCGGTGCCGGAGATAAAGGTCTCAATACAGCCCTGCTTACCACAGTAGCACGGCACGTCAACCCGATAATTAAGCTCATCATCATCCATCCACGGTAACGGGTTATGCCCCCATTCGCCCGCCACGCCGTGACCGCCAATATGAGCGCGTCCCCCGAGGGCCACGCCCGCGCCGCAACCGGTACCAATGATGACCGCAAAGACGGTTTGCACCCCTGCCGCCGCGCCGTCTATCGCCTCCGATACCGCCAGACAGTTGGCGTCATTTGCCAGACGCACTTCGCGGTTCAGCCGCGCGCTCAGATCCTTATCAAAGGGCTGGCCGTTAAGCCAGGTAGAGTTAGCATTTTTGACCACTCCGCTATACGGCGAGATTGACCCGGGGATCCCGATCCCCACAGTGCCCGTCTCCCCGGTCGCCTGCTCTGCCATCTCAACAAGCCGGGCAATCGTCTCGATTGTCTGATGATAATCATCCCGCGGCGTCGGCAGGCGGTGGCGGAACAGTTGTTCCCCCTGCGCACTCAGCGCGATGACTTCTGTTTTCGTGCCGCCCAAATCAATCCCAATACGCACAAAACTCTCCTCATTATTTTGATTATCAACAGAGTAGAAGCACGCCTCCCGATTAGCAATGCAAGCGCGGCGACAATTCGTTATCATGCCCGCTGATTTAACGACAAGGCCGTGGAAATTATCATGCTGTGGTTCAAAAATTTGATGGTTTACCGTCTCAGCCGCGACGTTTCGCTGCGTGCAGAAGAGATGGAAAAACAGTTAGCCGCTTATACCTTTTCCCCTTGCGGTAGCCAGGATATGGCAAAAACCGGTTGGGTTGCGCCAATGGGCTCACAAAGCGATGCCCTGACTCACGTCAGCAGCACGGGTCAAATCATGGTTTGCGCCCGCAAAGAAGAAAAAATCCTGCCGACGCCGGTGGTGAAGCAGGCACTTGAGGCGAAAATCGTTAAGCTGGAGGCCGAACAGGGCCGTAAGCTGAAAAAGACCGAAAAAGATTCGCTGAAAGATGAAGTGCTGCACTCCCTGCTGCCGCGCGCGTTTAGTCGCTTCAGCCAGACCATGATGTGGATTGATACCGTTAACGGTCTGATCATGGTGGATTGCGCCAGCGCTAAAAAAGCGGAAGACACGCTGGCCCTGCTGCGTAAAAGCCTCGGCTCATTACCGGTGGTCCCGCTGGCGCTGGAAACGCCCATCGAGTTAACGTTGACCGAGTGGGTGCGCAGCGGTACGGCCGCACAGGGCTTCCAGATCCTCGATGAAGCAGAACTGAAAGCGTTGCTGGAAGATGGCGGCGTGATCCGCGCGAAGAAACAGGATTTGGTGAGCGATGAGATCGCCGTACATATCGAGGCGGGTAAAGTGGTCACCAAACTGGCGCTCGACTGGCAGCAGCGTATTCAGTTTGTCATGTGCGACGATGGCTCCGTGAAGCGCCTGAAGTTTTGCGATGAACTGCGCGATCAGAATGAAGATATCGACCGGGAAGATTATGCTCAGCGCTTTGACGCAGACTTTATCCTGATGACCGGGGAGCTGGCAGCGTTAATTCAGAACCTGGTAGCAGGCCTGGGCGGAGAAGCGCAGAGGTAATCTCGCTAAAATGCCTGCACTAAACAGTCCCCTCGCCCCCTCTGGGGTTAGGATGAGGGGACACGTATCTTATTTCAGATAACGACAGAGGTAAGAGGTTGGCTCAGCCACCTGAAGATGGAACTCGCTGTGACCAGGGACATTGAAAACCTCTCCGGCAGCATAAATTTTCCACTCGGTCTCACCTGGCAGTAATACGTTCAGCGCGCCGCTGACAACCGTCATCTCTTCTGCTTCAGCGGTGCCAAAGGTATATTCCCCTTCAGCCATCACGCCTACGCTGGCGCGACCAGTGCTGCTACTGGTAAAACCGATGGATTTCACTTTACCGGAAAAGTATTCGTTACTTTGAAGCATGAACTGGCCCTTATATTTAGCATTAAAAATTCACTATAGGGGCCATGCTCCTCACCTGTCACGCAAAATCATCACACCAGTAACTCTGCAGCCAGACGCGCCATCAAAACGTTGGACAACAGCACCGGAACATCCAGCGCCTTTTGCAGCAAATCACGATGGCGCTGATGGAAACCGAGGCAGTCCAGCATCAACACATCAGCCCCTCTGTCCAGCAGCTCTTGCCCTGCCGCTATCAGCTTAGCTTCGCTATCCCAGATGGGGTTGGCAAGCGCGTACAGCGGAATTTGTTCTAGCACGCTCCACTTCGCAACCTGGCTATCCAGCAGCTCCTCAATGGGGACAATAACCCCCACCTGATGGCCATCGACAATCGACGCCACCAGCGGAGGAATAATTCGCATCGGTTCGAGCAAAATAGTATTACGCGTGATGAGCCCCTTAATGGGTGCGGTACTCATCAGTAAAATCACGTAATAGCCTTGATTATCGAGGACTTCTATTATCCCCTGAAGCGAGCGCTCGATTTTCTGACGTGACACATACGCCAGTTTACCGTCACTTAACAACGTCGTCAGGGGATCCTCCCCGGTATCGACAGCGTAGTCTTCCATGACCTCTTCCCGACTCATCTTTCCCAGCAGGCTAAGATGGGTGATCTGTTGTTCAGAGACATGCTCCGTTAAGAGCGGTAACACTTCGCTTACAGGGACCACACCAATGGTGAGGATCGCCAACGTCGCCTTCATTTTGATTGCCTTTCATCACTGCTATCGCTGCCACACTGGTACAGGCTCACTACGCTGCACAGTTCTTTTTTTAACAAAGCAGCAGCAAGCGTAGCAGGTGATCCCGACAACAATATGTAAAGATCGCCTGGCCAGTTCGACACCACCTGTAATAACTAAATATTAACCCTTACTTAACATTCGCGACGAGTAAAAAGTGTGATTCAGGCACGATCTTAAGCGCTTTAGGAATTCATTCAGGATTTTTCAGGATCTTCGTAGCGCCGCTTCGCATCCAGCGCTTCGTGTTCAGTTTCGTGTTCGCTGATAAGCGAATCGGGCTTAGGGTGGTCTGCGCGCAGTTGATACCATGTAACGGTTTGATCGCCACTACCTTTTTCGACGGTAACAATGCGGGCTTCACGCGGATAGGGAGGTCTGGTTGGCATAGCTTATCCTTTTAACATGTCTGAGCTATGAGTATAGACAGCGATTAGCTGGCGCAGGCTAAATCCAGGACGGTAATAATCTGAATAACGACCTCTTCTGGGGGGGCCGATGCATCCACAACGTGGTGTGCCGCTTCGCGGTATAACGCATCGCGCTCTGCGAGGACCTCGCTTACCTCTTCACTGAGCGGCTTCGCGGTGAGAGCGGGGCGTTGACCTTCTTGCGGAAACGCTTCCAGCCGCCCCACCAGGATAGACACCGGCGCACAGAGATAAATCACGATCCCATTTTCGCGCATAAACTGACGGTTGCACGGTGCGAGGATAATACCGCCCCCGGTCGCAATCACGCTGGAGGGCGCCGTCACGGCCTGAAGCGTGGCCGTTTCCCGCGCACGAAAGCTGCCCCAGCCCTCTTTTTCGACAATCTCGGCGATGGATTGTCCAGCATGTGTTTGCAGCCAGTGGTCGGTGTCGACAAACTGGCTTTGACACACGCGTGCCAGTGCCAGGCCAACGGTGGTTTTGCCACAGCCGCGGGGGCCAACTAAAAAGATAGGTTGGGTCATAACCAGGTGTTTCCCCTCGATGCCGGATGGCTGAAGACTGTAAAGAAATAATTGCAGAAGATGTTGCGTTTACTTTACTGCAAAGCGGTACGGGATGACAACCCTGCGGAGACCACACTGTACCACAACTTGACAATCATTATCATTACGCCGTGCGGCGTTTCACTTCCAGCAACCATTTATCCAGCTCGGCGGCAAACTGCTGACGGTCGCGCTGAGACAGGCTATCCGGCCCGCCGGTCTGTACGCCACTGGCGCGCATGGTATCCATAAAATCGCGCAGGGTGAGCTTTTCCCGAATCGTTGCGGGGGAGTATCGTTCGCCGCGCGGGTTCAGCGCCGCCGCCCCTTTTTTCAGAACGTCTGCGGCGAGGGGAATATCCGCCGTGATCACCAAATCTTCGGCGCTGCACAACCGCACAATCTCATTGTCCGCCACGTCAAACCCGGCAGGCACCCGCAAAGCGCGAATAAACTTCGACGGCGGCACGCGGATGTTCTGGTTCGCCACCAGCGTAAGCGGCATCTGCACGCGTTCGGCGGCACGGAACAAAATTTCTTTAATGACATTCGGACAGGCGTCCGCATCAACCCAAATCGCCATGTTGGCTCCTCATAATGATACTGGCGACTATTGTCGCCTGCATTTCGTTGTTAAGCTATCACCAGAGACAACAACGCATGATAACGGAGAGACGTGATGGACAAAAAAATCGGGTTTATCGGCTGCGGTAATATGGGCAAGGCGATTCTTGGCGGCCTGATTGCCAGCGGACAGGTCCTGCCGGGACAGATTTGGGTCTATACCCCATCACCGAATAACGTCGCCGCGTTACGCGACCATTACGGCATAAATGCTGCCGAGAGCGCGCAAGACGTTGCTCAGGTCGCCGATATCGTCTTCGGTGCCGTTAAACCTAACATCATGGTCAAAGTGCTGAGCGATATCACCTCCAGCCTGAACAATGAAACGCTGGTGGTCTCGATTGCCGCAGGCGTTACCCTCGATCAGTTGGCTCGTGCCCTGGGTCATGACCGTAAAATTGTGCGGGCGATGCCCAATACCCCTTCCCTGGTCAACGCGGGTATGACTTCCGTCACCCCGAATGCGCTGGTCACTCCGGAAGACGTGGCGGATGTACTGAACATTTTCCGCTGTTTCGGTGAGGCGGAAGTCATTGCCGAATCCATGATCCATCCGGTTGTCGGGGTGAGCGGCTCCGCGCCTGCGTATGTCTTTATGTTTATCGAAGCGATGGCAGACGCGGCTGTACTTGGCGGCATGCCACGCGCGCAGGCCTATAAATTTGCAGCACAGGCCGTGATGGGCTCAGCCAAAATGGTACTGGAGACCGGCAAGCATCCGGGCGAGTTGAAAGATATGGTGTGCTCGCCTGGTGGCACCACCATTGAAGCCGTGCGTGTGCTGGAGGAGCGGGGATTCCGCGCTGCCGTCATTGAAGCGATGGCAAAATGCATGGAAAAATCAGAGGCGCTGAGTAAAGCCTGATATCACCCACCGGGCGTCAGGCAGCTACTTTGGGGCGGCCTCGTCCGGTATTTTGGCTTTATACAGGGCGATATCTGTCGCGTTGAGCCACTCCCGGTCATCAGCTAAGAGCGCCCTTCGAAGCGATGGTGTTGCTGCTACGTCTCCCGGTAATGTATGAAATGTCGGATGAGTTTTTTCATTGCGCCATCCTTAAAGTGAAGTTCCACCATAAGTCTGGTTCGTGGCGCAAAAAACCACCCGGCGCTTATGATTAACGCCGGGCGTTGCATTTATTTCAGGCCCAGAGCCGCTTTCATGGTGTAGAACAGATCCGTTTGATCGGTTAGCCCTACCACGTTAGCCGCATGCGGGCCATAGGCGGCAATGCGCAGTTGAGTGCCGGTATGCTCCATGGACTCTTCTTCAGAGTTGCCATAGCTCATGACCATCACCGCGCCATCTTTTGTGTTCAGCGCCTGAGTCAGGCCAGGTGCTTTGGCGTCTGGCGGGATAATCTGGCTGGCGTGCGCATGGTCAGCGGTGACCACCACCAGGGTGTTGCCGTCTTTTTTGGCAAACGCCAGCGCTTTCTGCACCGCTTCGTCCAGATCGACCGTTTCACCAATCTGGCCGCACGGATTGGCCGCATGATCCTGCTTATCGATTGACGCGCCCTCTACCTGCAGGAAGAAGCCTTTGTCGTTCTTGCTCAACAGAGAAATCGCTTTATCGGTCATTGCCGCCAGCGTCGGTACGCTGTCGTTACGTTTCGGGTTGGCCGTACAGGTCACCACTGGCTTATCAACATTACCATGGTAAGAGGCTTTTGGCCCTTCCCAGCGCACGGGCATATTACCGTCAGAGAAAAGCCCCAACAGTGGCTTATCCTGGTTCGCATCGGTGATGGCGGCCAAAGACGTTGCATCGTTGACCATCTGATAACCGCGAGCCTGGGCCTGCTCACGCAGTGTTTTGCCCTGCCATTCGCCAGCTGTCGCCGTTTCAGCGAAGGTTTTCGCTCCACCACCCAGCGTCACGTCGGCGCGGGCATTCAACATTTGCTCGGTAATCGACCCCTTACCGCCCTTCTCCAGCGCATTCGTTGGGCATTTTTCGCTGGTCACGGACGGGCCATAGCATTTACGCGAGGTGACATGGGCGAACAGAGCGGCTGGCGTGGCATCCTGAAGCTCAGCAGTAGAGACGTTGCCGGTTGCCAGGCCAGCCGCTTTTGCCATCTCCAGAATGGTTTGATGATCTTTTTCGTGGATATCGACCCCCAGCGCACCGTTATAGGTTTTCACGCCAGTGGACCACGCCGTGGCAGACGCGGCTGAATCGGTGACGTAATCTGGTTTGCCGGTTTTTTTATCCAGTGCGTAATGGGTATATTGTCCGGTCAGAGGCAACGCATCGATACCTTTAAAATAACCGCCTGCGCCTTCAGCATAATTTCGTGCCGCCGTGATTTCGGAATCCCCCATACCATCACCTATAAGCAGAATGATATTTTTGGCGGGCTTCTCATTCAACGATGCGCGAATGGCAGCGGTCTGATCTTCTGACAAACGGCGGGCGCCACCAGGTTGGGTGATATCGCCTTTTGCCGCGCGGTTATCCAGCACGCTGGTATTATTGGTCTCAGCATGAATAACCGGAGTAAATAACAGGGGAAGTAATGCGATGAAAAGTGCGCTCTGTTTCAATTTATTTCTCCATGTACAAATACATAAAATTTAAACAGAGCGACTATAGGCATCCTGCATGACAAAACTATGACACGTCATGATATTCAGTGACGGTTTAGCTGCGCGGATGCCTTAAGAGCTTCTTTACGTATTGGTTGAGCATTTCAGCATCCTGAACCGGTACCAGTGAATCAGGCCTGGCGCTGTCCAGTGCACCTTCGACACTTTCAATCAGTGCCTGCTGATCGCTTTTCGCCATATGTCGTAGCAGCGCGGTGACGACGATTTCCAGCGCTTCGACCTGGGCGACCAGCTCTTTGGACTCTTCTTCCTTTTGTGCAAGCTTAACCAGCAACTCAGCAATGAGATTTTTCATCGTGCTATTTCCTTATGTGGATTTTCCTGAAATTAGCATTCTCAATCAATAATGCAAAGAGGAGAAAAGTATTATCTTATGCAAAAGTGATGTTGCTGCCAGAATAGATATCTGCGTCGGCTAGCGAAACGTTTTTCTATAAATAAACAGCCGCATTTTGTGATATAAAAATGCGACCGCCATAAGAATATATTATGTATGACTTACGGATTCAGCGGGTGCCTTTCGCCTCGGCTATTTGACGGCGACGACGCAGCGCCAGGGCCAGTTGAATAATATTAAGCAACACCACTACCGCCGTGGCAGCAAATACCCAACGAAAACCCGCCATAGCCGAAACAGAAGCGCCAATAAGCGGACCGGCAACATTACCCAGATACATAAACGACTGGTTGTAGCCGAAAATACGTCCTGTCACCCGATCGCTGGAATATTTAACCAGCAGGGTTTGTACCGCAGGCAACATTGCGCCATCGGCAAACCCAAGCAGGAAACGCAGGACACCAAGCTGAAGCGGAGAGGTCACAAACGACATCGCAAAAAAGAGCACTACCGCAAAAATCAGCGTCGCCATCAGGATCCGCGCCGTACCTATCCGGTCCCCCAGTTTTCCCAGACGTGGCGCAGAGATCAACGCCGATACGCCCGGCACTGCCGCAATCATCCCGGCAAGGAAAGCAATATTATTGCTCTCTGGCGCCATTGATTTAATAAACAGCGCCAGGATGGGGCCGACCGAGCCATTACAGAGTTGAATGACCAAGGTTGTCACAAACAGGCTGATCATCAGGCCTGGATAAGGTAACGAGGCAAAAACCGCTTTACCGCTCAGGCGTTCAGCTTTGTTGACGACGCGACGCCCTCCCTCTTTAATCAGAAAAAGGGTGACCAGAAAACTGACCACCAGCAGAATAGCGGTAATGATAAACACCGCGCGCAGGCCCACGTGGTCAGCCAGGAACCCGCCCAGCAGCGGACCGCCGATGACCCCGCTTATCTGAGCCGTGGATAGCGTGCTTAGCGCCCAGCCGCTACGCTCGCGGGGTACCTGCGAGGCGACAAGCGCCATGGCGTTGGGAATATACCCGGATGTTAGCCCCATGATTGCACGCAAGATAAACAGTTGCCAGACGTTGGTGGCGAAGGCCTGCAGGAAAATGGCTATCGCCATCCCAAGCGATGCACGTAAGAGCATGAGCTTGCGCCCTTTACGATCCGCCAGACTGCCCCACATCGGCGAGACAATGGCCGACACCAAAAACGTCACGCTGAACGTCAAACCAGACCACATCGAGAGGGCTTCATGGGAGGTGACGCCCAGTTGCGATACGTACAGCGGCAAAAAGGGCAATATCTGGCTGATGGCCAGTCCGGTGAAAAAACAGCCGAACCAGACCGAGATGAGGTTAACTTTCCAGGATTCCATAACAGAGATAGTCTTCATTTTTAGGCGAATTCGCCGACAGATTAGCAAGTTACCTGCCCCCACGTAGCGCCAGAGATGCAAACTTACCGACTTTGGTGTTTTATGTTATCAGTCATCATATTTGTAATACATATCACAAATTATCCAGTTTCTGGTGGAAGATTATGCTTCAACGGCAGAGGCCGTATCCACGCATGCCAAAATGAAAGTGGTTTGCATGCGCCGCGTTATAGTCTGGTCCCAGACCATTGCCATAGTAGCCGCAGCTTGCCGCCAGCATCGCCTTAAGCCACGGCTGTGTTTTTTCCGACCGCCAGCCATTAAGGACGGTGATCCGTTGGCCGTTCGCCAGGCGAAACGCACTGATATCCAGCGCCTCTGCCGTCGCATGCTCGCTACGTCGCGCATCCGGGCGATGGTAAATATTTCGGCAGGCAAAGCTCCCCAGGTGCTCAATGCGCGTCAATTCGCTTCCCAGATACCCCCTGGTGAGCGGCCGGGCCTGATGGCTGACATACAGTGCAGAGCTTAACGCCAGCGGGCAACTGGCAAGAAAGCTGCTGTTCAGACTCACCGGGCCGAAGTCACGCACCCGAACCACATCGTTGAGTGGGCATTCACCGCGACTGTCGGCGACCGGCTGCGTGCGGATAAGCCGCCTTTGATTTGCCTGCGATAACAGCGCCTCGCACTCCTGTGGCGTTAAACGTCGAAGCTTAAATTGGGTGATTTTACCGGGTGGGTCGTCAAGCGTGAGCGGAACAAACGGGTTGTAATGAGACGGCAGCCAGCGGTAACCCACGGTTGCGATTGCCACGATGATGACAACTGTCAGCAGACTTTTTCCTTTCACGCTCCCCCCTTTGCATCCCTAAAACATTATGGCAGAAGGCCGCGAAACCCGCAGGGCATCGTGGTATGTTATTGGCTTTTCGTCAGACTGGAAGAGAGTGAGATGGCAAAGCAGCGCGTAGGTATTGTCTTTGGGGGAAAATCAGCGGAGCACGAGGTTTCATTGCAATCGGCTAAAAATATTGTCGATGCTATTGATAAAAATCGTTTCGAGGTGCTGCTGCTGGGCATCGATAAGCAGGGCCTATGGCACGTTAGCGATGCCAGCCAATATCTGTTAAATGCCGACGATCCGGCGCGTATCGCTCTCAATCCTTCAGACATGCGTGTCGCCTCCGTACCCGGTGTTTTTCAGGGGCAGTTTATCGACGCCGGTAATGCTCAGGCAGTGGCACAGATAGACGTTATTTTCCCCATCGTGCATGGCACCCTGGGCGAGGACGGATCGTTACAAGGCATGCTGCGCATGGCTAACCTGCCGTTCGTCGGCTCTGATGTGCTCGGCTCTGCAGCCTGTATGGATAAAGACGTCACCAAACGCCTGCTGCGCGATGCCGGGCTGAATATTGCCCCCTTTGTGACCCTCACCCGCGCCAGTCGCGATAAGCATAGTTTTGCGAACATTGCGGCTCAGTTGGGTCTTCCGCTGTTTGTGAAGCCCGCTAATCAGGGCTCTTCCGTAGGTGTGAGTAAAGTCACCAGCGAAGCGCAGTTCACCGAAGCCGTGCGTCTGGCGTTCGAATTTGACCATAAAGTAGTGGTTGAACAGGGGATCAACGGCCGCGAAATAGAGTGTGCGATACTGGGCAACGATTTCCCCCAGGCCAGCATCTGCGGCGAAGTGGTGTTAAACAGTGATTTCTACTCTTACGACACTAAATACATTGATGATAAAGGGGCACAGGTGGTGGTGCCTGCCGTTATCGATCCAGCTACCCACGACAAGATCAGGGCGATCGCCGTTGAGGCTTATCAGGCGCTTGGCTGTAGCGGAATGGCGCGCGTTGATGTGTTCCTCACGCCGGAAAACGACGTGGTTATCAACGAAATTAACACCCTGCCGGGCTTTACCAACATCAGCATGTACCCGAAACTGTGGCAGGCAAGCGGTATAGATTATCCCGAGCTTATCACCCGCCTGATTGAACTCGCGCTGGAGCGTCATGCTGCCGACAGCGCGCTTAAAAGTTCAGTAACCGGTTAATCAGCGTTCTTCGCCGTCCGGGTTTTATCCGCTGGTGCCTCTTCGGGGCGACGGCGGATAATCAAGCCTGCCAGCCAAAAGCTGATGATCCAGGTGACCAGCCCAACGGCATAGGTTTGCCAGCCTTTAGCCTCGAACCCCAACAATCCCACCACGCCGTTGAGAATAAAAATCAGCCCGATAGCAAAGGCGTAATAATGCCAGTCACGGCGTAGTTTGGGCGTGAGCTTCATGGCAACTCCGACAGAGAAAAAACACATCCTCTCACAGTTTTAAGGCCAGGTCTGTGGCTGGTGCGGAAATTCTGAAATGCGACACAGTTTCACTTAAGTCATCAATTTGTGATGTGCTGCAGAATTCAGCACTTCCGGACAATTCCTGCACCGAAATTACCACGATTCTGATATTGACAAATGATATGACCTGTCACACTCACACTGTACGGCATGAATTAAACAGAGTGAAATTTCTGGAGGTCTTTATGGCTGACTTTACACTGTCGAAACCGATTTTTGGCGGCAAACAACCAAAAACCTCTACGGCGGGTAATATCGCCTATGCCCTGTTTGTCTTATTCTGTTTCTGGGCAGGCTCGCAATTGCTTAACATGCTGGTCCATGCGCCCGGCGTTTACGAACATCTGATGCAGGTTCAGGACAACGGACGCCCGCGGGTAGAGATTGGCTTTGGGGTGAGTACCCTGTTTGGCCTTATTCCCTTTCTCGCAGGCTGTATGATCCTGGGCGTTGTCGGCTTAGTTCTGCGCTGGCGTCGTCGTCACTAGCGCCCCATACAGCGAGCCCGGCGATCTTCTACGCGTTTCGCGAACCACGCGGTGGTCAGATTACGCGTGATCTTCGGGCTTTCCAGCTGGATCCCCGGCAGGATGGCCCTCGGCAGTGCTTTCCCGGTTTTCTCTTCTGCCAGCGCAAAGACTTTTTGATACAGTTCAGTTTTTTCAAACGTCAGGCTGTCGCCTTTCTCGAGCTGGCGACGTATTGCGCTGTCGCTCATGCCGAGCGTTGATGATAATTTTCGGACCGCCAGTTCGGTGGTTCCCGCAGCGCTGCTGCCATACGCAATAAGATCGCCATCCAGCGCCAGCTTGACGCCGCTTGCACGGCTGACGGCATGCTGGAAAGCCGCGTTACGGCTCGCATACCAGCCTGCATTAAAGTCCGCAAAACGGTACAGCGGCTCGCTGTAGTTCACCGGGTAGTTCAAAAGATGGTAGGTACCGAACCATAATCCGCCCCGCAGCGAGAAGACCTCCTGGCGCACCGTCCCTTCGATGTCCCACGGGTAGCCGTCGGTATGTTTCTCGGCAAAGGCAATACTCACCTGCATCGGCCCGCCGGTGTGAACCGGGTTGAGCGAGCCAAACAGTTTTTGCCCCATCGGCACCATACTGATCAAATCATCAAAGATGGCGCTCAGCTGTTTCTCGGTTTTCACCGTATCCAGCCGTTCACTGTAGCTTTTGCCGTTGGGTGAGCTAATTTTGAGTGCGGTATGCACCAGGAAGAGCGGGATATGCAACGATTGCGCACGGCGGTCGATCTCCTTCCAGGCAATTTTGTTCAGACCCGGCACTGTCGGATCTGACTGGTACATCGACTCCTGTTGCGCCACCGCCAGCACCGAGCAGATATTCTCCTCGGTGGGGGCAATCTTCTGGCTTTCAAAAGTTTTGGCTAATGCATCCGCCCACGCATTGCGATCCTTCACGGTCGCGGGCATTTTTTGCCGCACAACGCTCGCTACATCCACCGCTTTTTCCCCCTCTTTGAGCGGGGTGGCCCCTTTTTCAGCACAGCCCGCCAGCACAAGGGCGGCGAGTAAGGACAGCGATAACGCGCGCGGTACGGCAAAAGACATGGCAACTCCCTGTATTAGCTAAAAGTATGGGTTACTTCCGACAGATCCTTATCGTCCAGTTCACGCTCAAAGCTGCGTAAACGTTTATAGATGGACATCAGTTCCACAAGCGTCGTCCACGAGCTGATCAAATACTGGAACGAGCCGCGAACCTGGCCAAAGACGTTCGTGATCTGCGTCATCAGACCCAGCGTTATCGTACCCGCAACAATGGACGGGAACAGCAGGAACAAACCGAAAACGTTATCGACCTGCAAATAAAGAATGCGCGCGATATTAAAATACATGTAGTGGAAATAGAGGCGGAAATAGTTACGACGCACGGCGCCAAACAGCTCACGTACCGTCGGTGGTGACGCACGTTCGGCATCGTCCTCACCGTAGACCAGCTCTTTACGATAAGCCGCCTCGACGCGCTGATTTTTGAATTCCAGGCCCGGCAGTTTGATTCCGACCACCGCCAGCAGCCCTGTCCCCATTAGCGACCAGACGATGGCGGCGATCACCAGCCCGTAGGGTAAATGACCAATTACAGGCAGTTCCGGTACGTGCGCGGAGAGCGTCACCAGCACCGGCAGGAAGGCAATCAACGTCATAATGGCGTTGATAAAGCTGGTGCCCATACTTTCAAGGGTCGAGGCAAAACGCATGGTATCTTCCTGCACACGCTGCGCGGCGCCCTCGATGTGGCGCAAGTGCTGCCAGTGCGCCATATAGTGTTCGTTCATCGCGGTGCGCCAGCGGAAAACGTAGTGGCTAACGAAGAAGTTATTCATCACGCCGATCACCACCGCAATCAGGGCGATACCCAGGAAAATGCCCACCTCATGGTAGAACTGATTGATGGTCACCTTATGCGGGGAACTCAACGCTGTCTGGATCAGGTCGTAGAAAGGGGCATACCACGCGTTAACCGCCACCCCCACTTCCACTAAAAACCAGGTGACGAAGATAATCAGCGACGTGCCGAGAATCGACCAGTATTGCCAGCGGTGGGGGGAATAGACAAACCAGAACAGCGCGAACAGACCAACGCAGACGATGTAGTAAGCGTAAAACAGCAGATATCTCAGCGACCAAAAACGCGCCGCGCTAATGGGGACATCGCGCGTCGCGCCGACGATGCCGGTCAGCCACGCGCCACCACCAGCCTGCCAGAAAATGACAGCGACCAGTGCCCAAAGAAATGCCGAGAGAAAAAAAGGCCCCGGCTTTGGGAAAAAAGACGTAAACATATTGCTTCCTTCTTGTTGTTATGGATGCTGCTGTATTCAACACATCACCACACGAAAAGCCGCCACGGCCACTCTTCGGACCGGGCAAAAAGCTCAGACCCGAGGGTTTATTATTAGTTCGCTTTCCCGTTTTCGAGAATTGTTTCGCTGAGTTTCACCCCGGGTGGGTTGGCCGGGGCAATAAAGCCGCGCCAGCCAGTGTTGTACTCAGCGCTTTCCCCCATTCTGCCTGCAGATAAGCCTCACTACACGCATTTCAGACATTCCCGTCCCCGTTACCTTGAGCCACGCTGCGGCATATCATAAGCCCGATTTCCCAAAATGGGAGGCGGGTTGGCAGTAATTTATGCGTATTTACTCGCAGTTACGTTTTTATCACCAGGGTTATACCCTAAATAATTCACGTTGCAGGAAGGCGGCAAGCGAGCAAATCCCCAGCAGCTTACACCAGTAAGTGACTGGGGTGAGTGAGTGCAGCCAACGCACATGCAACTTGAAGTATGACGGGTATATGCTATTCAGGGCATTGCGTCGTTCCCTTAAGTAGTATAAATACCCATATACTTTATTTATTAACTTCATGGATGCTTTTCGTTGAAACGTTGTCTGCTCTCTTTCGCTGCGCTGTGTGCGCTGAGCCTGTCCACCGCTCAGGCAGTCCAGCCGCTAACGGCCCCGGTTTTAGCTTCAGATATTGCCGATCGCTACGCAAACCTTATCTACTACGGAAGCGGCGCCACGGGAATGGCGATGGTCGTCATTGACGGTAACCAGCGCGTGTTCCGCAGTTTTGGCGAAACGCGTCCCGGCAGTAACGTGCATCCACAGCTGGATTCCGTGATCCGCGTAGCGTCTATAACCAAGCTGATGACCAGTGAAATGCTGGTCAAACTGCTCGACCAGGGAGTGGTAAAACTCAACGATCCGCTCAGTAAATATGCGCCTGCGGGCGCACGGGTTCCAACGTATCAGGGCACGCCGATCACACTGGTGAACCTTGCAACCCACACCAGCGCTCTGCCGCGCGAGCAGCCCGGCGGCGCGGCGCACCGTCCCGTTTTTGTCTGGCCGACACGCGAACAGCGCTGGAACTATCTGAGCACCGCCACACTGAAATCCGCGCCGGGATCGCAGGCGTCCTACTCCAACCTGGCGTTTGATCTACTGGCCGATGCACTGTCGACGGCCTCCGGAAAACCTTATCCGCAACTGTTTGAAGAGCAGATCACACGCCCGTTGGGCATGAAGGACACCACCTTTACGCCTTCACCGGATCAGTGCCGCCGCCTGATGGTTGCCGAGAAAGGCGCCAGCCCGTGTAATAACACCCTGGCCGCCATCGGCAGCGGCGGGGTCTATTCCACCCCGGGCGACATGATGCGCTGGATGCAGCAGTTCCTCTCTTCTGATTTCCATTCCCGCACCCACCAGGCCGACCGAATGCAGACCCTGATTTATCAGCGTAGCCAGCTGCACCGCGTGATCGGGATGGATGTCCCAGGAAAAGCCGATGCACTCGGCATGGGTTGGGTTTATATGGCGCCGAAAGAGGGTCGTCCGGGAATCATCCAAAAAACCGGCGGCGGCGGCGGGTTCATTACCTATATGGCGATGATCCCCCAGTCTAACGTAGGTGCGTTTGTGGTGGTCACCCGCTCGCCAAATACGCGTTTCGTCAATATGAGTGATGGCATCAATAACTTAGTCGCTGAACTGAGCGCCAATAAAGCACAGGTGCTCACCGCGTCCAACTAAACTTAATATTCCGTGGACAAACGGTTGATGCTGACCTGTTTGCCCCGGCTCATATTGATGTAATTATCCTGACGAAGCGCGGCCAGAATTTCTGCGACCACCGAGCGTGAAATACCCGTGCTGCGTTGAATATGATTCATTACACCAATTTTTAAGCGCAGCGTATCGTCCCACTCGGCCATATTCAGCAGCATGGCGCGAATTTGCGCGTAGGAATTATTGCCCACCAGCTGCATATCTCGTTTCTCAAGGATATGATTTATCCAGGAGAGCCAGCAAAAAGCTTCATGCCAAAGCGAGCCCTGTTGAATGAGTTAGCGGGTGGTTGCGGCGGCTAGATAAAAACCTGTGCAGGGCGTTTGTGCAACCATTATATATTCCTGACAAGTATTCAGCATTCCTGCATTTAATCCCAATATAAATGGGGCTGTGGCTATACCAATTAGCAGCTCATCAGACTGGCGATAGATATCAATACTTCCGGTTTGTATCACAAACGTGTGAGGTTCATTTGGGATTTTTTGCTGTGAAGCACTTGTAAATGGCGTACTGGCGGACCTGAGACACTGTTCGAGCCGGCTTAATTCAGAAAGTGGTTTCGCATTAACGTTCATGCACACCTCAAGTCATCTGTCTCTGTCGGTTCTGTCTATCTTGATCGATGTTTGTAAAAAACGGGGATAGTGCACCCCCGTTGTTTATCTTTTACCAGGTATATTTCACACCCAGATTTACGCCCCAGTTTTGTTCAACGTCACCGTTTACCGCCAGATGGCCGTCAGCGTGGCAAGGCTGCCGCTATCGAGTATCAGGCTGTCGGTTGCCACCGCCCCGCTATCCCCGATGTTCAGCGAGGATGCGCGGGTTAAGGTAATAGTGTCCGATAGCAGGCTTGAGTCTTCAACATTAACCTGAGAATGACCGTTCACAGTCAGGGTATCGATACTGGAAGTCTTGCGCGTATCCCATTCAGAGCCATCGTTCAGCGTTACCGTGAATAATCCACTCTGGTAGACATCTTCGCCCGCCACCATCCAGCTTATCGGTACCGTCCCAGCCGTTAGTGGTTGGATTATACACGCCGTCATCGGTGGTATCGGTTGCAGGATCGCTATTAACATAGAAGTTGTTATCGAAGGTGCTGGCGAAGAGAATGTCGTCGGTAATAGTCGCGTTGTCGAACGTGGCGGTCGTTTGCATGGCGTTCTCAAAGGCGCTTGTCCCGAGATCGCGATACGCACCTGAAGTCAGAACCGAGTCTTTCACCACCAGCGTGTCGGTAAATACATTGCTGCTGTTGGCAACCCCTTCTACATCATCATAAGGGGTATATCCCGCTCCTGCGTTCACTGGCTTAGGGTAATACCCGCAATGTGTGAGTTATTCTGTATAACGATATCGGATTCAACATCAAGCGTGATGGCATTGCCCAGATTATAGGTATCCTGGTAATGGGTTTCGGTCGTGTACCCATTCACAACATCATAAGCATAATGCTCGTAGGTATCCTTATGGTGGTGTTATCAATCGTCAGGCTAAATCGATCGTACTGAGTACCGTCGTTTTCGCTGCAGGTGGAATCCATGCACCCTGAGGTGATCATGCCATTAATTGTGCTGTTAAAGAGCGTTGATGAATTGGTTTGTCCATCCGCACAGTCGTTCAGGGTATACCATTCACCGTCGAGGCTACTCTTCCAGTCGGCATAACCATAATACCAGGGAGTAGATGCGGTATTATCATATCCGAAGGTGTTATAGGTGCTACCCGATATATCTTTCGCATTTTCCTGAGAAGCGTTAGCCAGGGCACAGGCTAATGCAAGTTGAGATACAACCCGTTTCTTTTTCCATGTTTGCATTGTGTCATCCCTCCTCAGGGACGTAAGGAAATTTGTCTATCAAATCATTTAGCAATAACTTATTACGCAGGGGATCATGCAGTTTCATTTGAAAAAGGTTCAATGAATGATTCCATTAAATCCGAATCCAGACTAATAACTAAACGCGCCACCACATTGCAATAATGAGCAAATAAAATATCAAAATCATGCAGTTAAATATGACCATGATAATACCGAATGAAGATAAGAAAATAATAAATCACTTATAATAATGCATTGAATTAAATTTCACGCTCATATCAATCTTTCTGTTTAAACATGCTGCCAGAATAAATACTGAAGATGGCATAAATGAGAGTTACCCTGTATCGCCCAAAAAGCCCACTTTCGTAAAACACCCGGGCCTGCTTTCAGGTACACTGCTCTTCTTTGTTCAACAAACGTCAGGCATATCATGACCGATTTAATTGCTCGTCCCCGTCGCCTGCGCAAGTCTCCTGCTCTGCGCGCTATGTTTGAAGAGACAACACTGACCTTAAACGATCTGGTGTTGCCGATTTTTGTCGAAGAAGAGATCGATGACTACAAAGCCATCGAAGCGATGCCGGGCGTAATGCGTATTCCGGAAAAACATCTCGTGCGTGAGATCGAACGTATTGCCAATGCGGGGATCCGCTCAGTGATGACCTTCGGGATCTCGCACCATACCGATGCCACCGGCAGCGATGCCTGGAAAGAAGACGGTCTGGTTGCGCGTATGTCGCGCATCTGCAAAGAGAGCGTGCCGGAGATGATCGTCATGTCTGACACCTGTTTCTGTGAATATACCTCTCACGGCCACTGCGGCGTGCTGTGCGATCACGGCGTGGACAACGATTCCACCCTGTTGAACCTGGGTAAACAGGCTGTGGCGGCGGCCGCTGCGGGGGCGGATTTCATCGCGCCATCTGCAGCGATGGATGGTCAGGTTCAGGCGATCCGACAGGCGCTGGACACGGCGGGCTTCACCGACACCGCCATCATGTCTTACTCCACCAAATTTGCCTCCTCCTTTTATGGCCCGTTCCGCGAAGCGGCAGGCACGGCGCTGAAAGGCGATCGTAAAACCTATCAGATGAACCCGCTGAACCGTCGCGAAGCGATTCGTGAGTCCCTGCTTGATGCAGCCCAGGGCGCAGATTGCCTGATGGTTAAACCGGCTGGCGCGTATCTGGATATTCTGCGCGACATTCGCGAGCGCACCGAGCTGCCGCTGGGGGCTTACCAGGTAAGCGGCGAGTACGCGATGATCAAATTCGCCGCCCAGGCAGGCGCGATTGACGAAGAGAAGGTGATCCTTGAAAGCCTGGGGTCTCTCAAACGCGCGGGCGCGGATCTGATCTTCAGCTATTTCGCTCTGGATCTGGCCGAGAAAAAAATTCTGCGTTAATCCTCATGGCCTTACTTGCGCCGTGAGAGAGGCATTACGCGCAATAACTTCACCGAACTGAAATACAACCGACATCTTCTCCTTCTACTGTCTGGGCAAGACGGCAGGAGGAGTTACCATGTTTAGTCTCGACAATGTTCTTGATGATCTTTGGCCTCAGGCGAGGCCCGCCCCCTGGCAAAAAAGTCTGTTAAAAAGACTGTTCTACGAACAAGAATTCCAGCAATTTGCAGCAACCCACCGCCACCTGAAGGGGCTGGATATGGTAGAACAAATTCTGGAGCACCTCGATATTCTCTGCACCGTTTCCGCCCGCGATCTCGAACAAATCCCCGAACATGGCCCGCTAATTATTATTGCCAACCACCCGACAGGCACCCTCGACGGACTGGTCCTGGTGGATTTATGTTATCTGAAGGCAAACCGCTATCAGCGGTATATTGAGGCGCATTTACAACCCTCATCCTCGCCAAAAACCGCACCGGCCACTCCCCACGCCCCTTCGGGGTCAGGATGAGGGGCTCACCGCACGGTAAAACGGTTTATCCCCCAGAATCGTCGCTCGCTGCATAATTCTGCGCTGCGGCAGGTAATCCGCATTGGCATAATGCTGCGTCACGCGATTATCCCAAATCGCCAGATCGTTCTCCTGCCAGCGCCAGCGCACCTGAAATTCCGGTTTGGTGATATGCGCAAACAGGAACCCCAGCAATGCCTCACTCTCTTTCTCGCTGACGTCCACAATGCGCGTGGTGAACCCTTCGTTTACAAACAGCGCCTGCTTGCCCGTTACCGGATGCGTTCGCACCACCGGGTGCAGCAGCGGAGGATGTTTCGCCACCGCCTCCTGCCAGCGCCGATGTTCCTCTTGCGTTTTACGGTACTTGTACTCCGGGAATGATTTCTTGAAATCATGCTCCGCTCGCAGCCCGCTCAGCAACGTCTGCAACGGCGCGGAGAGCGCTTCAAAGGCCGCGATCCCACTGGCCCACAGCGTATCCCCGCCGGTTTCCGGTAACCGCTTAGCCGCCAGAATCGCCCCGGCAGGTGGCGTGTCGATAAAGGTCACATCGGTATGCCAGTTGTCATTATCCGGCGGATTATCGTTATGAGTATCGAGGACAATAATTTCCTCCACGCCTTCCGCATGCGGATAAACGGGGTGGATGTGCAGATCGCCAAAACGCAGGGCCAGCGCGCGCTGCTGCGGCGGGGCGATCGCCTGCTCGCGCAGGAACACCACCTGATGGCGCAGCACCGCATGATACAGTTGCTCGAACTGGTTATCGCTCAGCGGGCGGCTTACGTCCAGGCCCGAAACCTGCGCGCCAATATACGGCCCCAGCGGGGTAATCGTCAGTCGTTCACTCATTGTATTTCTCCATGCCAGGGCGTCAGGCGGCGCTGTAACGCGCGCAGCCCCAGTTCTAAACCAAAGGCAATCACGGCGATCGCCGCGATCCCGGCCAGTACCACATCAGTCGCCAGAAATTCGCCCGCCGACTGCACCATAAACCCAAGCCCGCGCGTGGCCGCAATCAGTTCCGCCGCTACCAGCGTGGACCAACCCACACCGAGACCGATGCGCAGCCCGGTTAAAATTTCCGGCAGTGCGCCTGGTAAAAGAACGAACAGCAGCACCTGACCCCGGCTGGCCCCCAGCGACTGCGCCGCCCGAATACGCACCTGTTGGGCACCCTTGACACCAGCCAGCGCCGACATAGCAACGGGCGCGAATATCGCCAAATAAATCAGCAGGATTTTTGAGGTTTCACCGATGCCGAACCAAATCACCATCAGCGGCAGGTACGCCAGCGGAGGTACCGGCCGGTAAAGCTCAATCAGCGGGTCGAGAATGCCGCGCAACGTCGGACTTAACCCCATCGCGATCCCGACCGGAATGCCAATAACCACCGCCGCCAGCAGCGCCAGCAGAATACGCGCCAGGCTTGCTCCCAGATGCTGCCAAAGCGTGGCATCCATAAAGCCCTGCGGCCCGGCGATAGCAATCAGTTTTGTCAGCACCTGCCCCGGCGGGGGCAGAAACAGTGGACTGATCCACTGCCCGGCAGCTACGGCCCACCATATCGTCAGCAGTACCAGCAGCGTCCCGACGCTCAGCGTGATGTGACGAGAGAACGGCCAGCGTAATGCGAAACGCGCGCGCCGCGTTTTTTCGCTGAAAATAAGGCTCATGAGAACGCCTTCCGTTGTTCGAACACGCGGCTCAGCACGTATTCACGCTGGACAATAAACTGCGGATCGGACTTGATGCTGCGCACCGGCTCGCCCGCCACATAGCGGCGGGCGAACTCAAGCGGCAATTTCTCAAGCACCCGGCCCGGCCCCGGAGAGAGCAGTACCAGTTCGGTGGCCATAAACACCGCTTCTTCGATGTCGTGCGTGATAAGCAGCACCTGCTTGCCGGTCTCGTGCCACAGGCGCAGAAGCAGAGTTTGCATCTGCTCGCGGGTGAAGGCATCCAGCGCACCGAACGGCTCATCCAACAGCAATAGCTGCGGGTTTGCCGCCAGGGCACGAGCAATCCCGACGCGCTGACGCTGGCCGCCGGAAAGCTGCCATATAAAGCGTTTTTCAGCGCCTTCCAGCCCGACCTTTTTCAGCATCGCCCGCGCCGTTATCAGCCGTTGTTCACGGCCAACGCCCGTCAGTTGCAAACCAAAGGCGACGTTTTCCAGCACATTGCGCCAGGGAAGCAACCCTTCACTCTGGAAAACCACGCCACGCTCCGCGCCCGGGCCTTCCACCTTTTTACCTTCCAGGTGAATAGAGCCATGCTGATAAGGCACAAACCCGGCGATCAGATTCAGCAGCGTGGTTTTCCCGCATCCGGACGGCCCCAGCACCACCAGCAATTCACCGCTGTCCAGCGTCAGGTTGATCTCCTCCAGCGCGGGCTTGCCAGCGTAATCAGCAGAAAGATCGGTAATATTCAGCATTGCAGCCTCTTTATTTCACAAAGCGATCGGTAACGTACTGGCTGTAATCCTTCGCCACAGCCGGCACGTTGCCCTGCTCTTTCAGGAAGGTCGCGGTATCCACAATCGCTTTATTGACAGGGCCGGTCAGTTGTCGCACCTGCTGCGCGGGGGTCAAATAGGTATTGCCTTTTACCAGGCCCGGAACGTCCGCTTCAGGCACGCCGCTGAGGCGGGAGAGTTTCTCCAGGTTGGCAGGCTGGTTCAGCCAAGCGTCGGGGTTGCTGATATAGGGCTGCTGGGCGTCGATGGCGCTTTTCGCAAACGCTTTCACCAGCTCAGGATGTTTCTCAGCAAAGTCTTTGCGCACCACCCACACGTCGAGCGTCGGCGCCCCCCACTGGCCGACCTTTTCCGAATCGGTCAGCACGGTCCCGTCTTTTTCCAGTTCGTTCACGGCGGGGGCCCAGACGTAGGCGCCATCAATGTCGCCGCGCTGCCAGGCCGCGATTATCGCCGGTGGCTGAAGGTTGAGGATTTGAACCTGGCCCGGCTTAATGCCCCAGTGCTTGAGAGCCGCCAGCAGGCTGTAGTGGGTGGTTGAAATGAACGGCACGGCGATACGTTTGCCAATCAGATCTTCCGGCTTAATGATGTTTTTCTTCACCACCAGCGCTTCGGAATTGCCGAGCTGCGATGCCAGCAGGAAGACTTCAATCGGCACCTGCTGGCTGGCTGCCACCGCCAGCGGGCTGGAGCCGAGGTTACCAATCTGCACATCGCCAGAGGCTAATGCCCGCACAATGGCCGCGCCGCTGTCGAACTTGCGCCAGTCAACGTTTGCCCCGCTCTCTTTAGCAAAGGTGTTATCCGCCTGGGCGACTTTCGCCGGTTCCGCAGAGGTTTGATACGCGACGGTGACGTCCACCGCCTGCGCCTGGAATACCCACAGCGCCAGCGCGCTGAATAAAGTGATCCGCGATGAAATTGCCATAGTGCCTGCTCCCCGTGTTGTTATGAGAGCAGTATTTCCGGGGCGGGAATTTTGATAAAGGAATAAAAACGAATCGCTAATAACGATTCGTTTTTAGATAAAAAGCGGCAAAGGATAGTGAATTTTGTGCGATGTTTTAGGTTCTCTCAGCGCTGCGCGTTAAGCTCAGCAATATCCTTCGGCGTGGTACGGCAGCACCCGCCAATCAACTTCGCTCCCGCCTGTAGCCACTGCGGTAAATAAGCTGACAGCGTTTCGCAGGCTTCACCATGATGATGCCAGGTTTTGCTCAGCGGATCATAATGCTCGCCCGAGTTCGGGTAGACCACCAGCGGCAGCGACGTCAGGCTCTGCAGGTGTTTCAGCGCCGTAGTGGTATTTTCCAGGGCGATACAGTTTATGCCCAGTGCGACAATCTGCGGGCAGTTATCCAGTTCAGCAATCACCTCCCACAGCGGCGTCCCGTCGCTCAGATGTTCATCGTCACGCAGGGTAAATGAGAACCACGCCCGGGCGCGGGGATATTCCCTGAGCAACGCGACCAACGCTTTTATTTCGCTAAAAGAGGGCAGCGTCTCGCAGGCCAGCAGATCCGCCCCCGCATCCAGCAACGCTTCCACTCGCGGGCGGTGAAACGCGATAAACTCATCAGCGCTGCGCGCATAATCGCCGCGATATTCAGAGCCGTCCGCCAGATACGCGCCATACGGCCCGACGGAACCGGCCACCAACAGCGTGCCCGCCGCGGTATTCTCAGCCAGATACGCTTCACGCGCCTTGCGCGCCAGCTCTACGCTTTTGCCAATCAGCGCACGGGATTGCGCCTCGTCCAGCCCATGCGCGGCAAAGCCCGCAGGCGTGGCCTGATAGCTGGCGGTAATTGCCACCTGCGCGCCAGCCCGGTAATAGTCCAGATGCACGTCGCGGATAAGGTCCGGGTTTTCGACCAGCACGTTAGCAGACCAGAGGCTGTCTGCCAGGTTACACCCGCGCGCTTCAAGCTCCGTTGCCATCGCGCCATCCAGCACCACAAACGGCTGTTTTTCAAGGATCGGGCAAAGGGGATTATTCTGCGACATGTTCAGGCTCCTGCGATGTCATGTTTCGGGTCAGGTAGTACGCACCATAACACAGGGCGACAAACGGCAGCCCGCAGTAAAGGGCAATGCGCTGGCTCGGATCGAATGCCAGGCCGACACAGGCCACCAGGCAAAGGATAAAGCCCAGCACCGGCACCAGCGGATACCAGGGTGCGCGATACTGCAGGGCAGAGAGCGGCTGGCCGGACTGCAGGTGGCGGCGACGGAAAACGAAGTGCGACGCGCAGATGCTTATCCACACCGCGACGACGGCAAAACCAGAGATGGCCGACAGGGCGACAAACACCGTATCTGGCGCGAAAACGCTTGAGAATAGCGCCAGCACGCCGCCGAGCATCGAAACGGAGAGCGCCGTCAGCGGTACGCCGTTTTTATTGACGCGAGCAAAGCAGCGCGGCAGCGTTTTCTCTCTGGAGAGAGACCACAGCATGCGCCCGGAGGCGTACAGCCCGGAGTTCGCCGCAGACAGGATCGCCGTCAGGATCACGACGTTAAAGATGTCGGCAGCATAGGGGATCCCGACTTTCTCGAACACCAGCACGAACGGACTCTTTTCCACCCCGGCCTGCTGCATCGGGATCAGCGCCGCCAGCACAAACACGGTGCCGATGAAAAAGACAACCAAACGCGCAATTGTCGTACGGATGGCCACCGGAATGACCTTGCGCGGGTTTTCGGTTTCACCCGCCGCAATGCCGATAAGCTCCGTCCCGGAGAAGGCAAAGTTCACCGCTACCATGGTCATCAGGATCGGCAGGCCACCGTGCGGGAACCAGCCCTCCGCCGTAATATTCGCCAGTCCCGGCGCGGGGGAACCATCCTGCATAGGGATGAAGCCAAAGATCGCCGCACCGCCAAGGATAATAAAGGCGATGATGGTAATGACCTTGACCAGCGAAAACCAAAATTCGCCCTCGGCAAAGAAGCGGGTCGAGATGACGTTAAGGCCGAAAATTACCGCGCAGAACAGCACGCACCATGTCCACACGGGCACCTGCGGGAACCAGTACTGCATACAGAACCCGGCGGCGGTAAAGCTCGACCCGAGCGCGACCGTCCAGGTAAGCCAGTAGAGCCACGCCACGGTATACCCTGTGGCCGGGCCGAGATAGCGGGTGGCGTAGACATGAAACGCGCCGGTTTCCGGCATCGCCACGGAAAGTTCGCCCAGGCACTGCATCACCAGCCAGACGACCAGCGCACCAATCAGATACGCCAGCAGCGTGCCCGCCGCCCCGGTCGTTGAAATAATGTATCCGGTATTGAAAAATAACCCTGTACCAATGACCCCACCCAGCGAGAGCATAATCAGATGGCGAGTTTTCATGGTGCGCTTAAGCGGTCCATTTTGGTGTTCTGTTTGCATATTACCTTCTAAACGTATGGACATCTAAACATCCAAAGAAGGGGTGTTATACCGCGATTGGTATTAAAAAGCCAGGCTTGCATAGGCCGACAACGCCCGGTACGGCGTAGCCGCCAGTTATTGGTAAATCCTCAAATCAGTTCTATAGTCGACACAGATTATTCGATATCAGGACTCACTATGCGCTTTAATGGACTGACCAAAGGTTTCTTCATCCTTATTCTTGCCCTCGTCACCTGGGCTTTCTTCGATGTGCTGTCGCCCTACTTCTCCGCCATTTTGTGGGCCGCGATCCTGACCATCATCTTCAACCCGGTGAAAAACAGACTGCGCACCGCGCTGGGCGATCGCAACGGGCTGGCGTCGTTTTTAACACTGTGCATCATCTGCCTGATCGTCTTTATTCCGCTGATGGCGATCCTCTCCTCGCTCGCCATTGAGCTGAACATGGTCTACACCCGGCTGCAGCAAAACAACACGCAGTTCCCTGAAGTGGTAGCGGGTATATTTAACCGCCTGCCGGACTGGGCCAGCGGTTTTCTCGCGGATCACAACCTCAATAACGTTGAGCAGATCCAGAAAAAACTTTCCGACGTGGCGCTCAAGGGCGGGCAATACCTGGCGGGCAGCGCATTCCTGATTGGTAAAGGGACGTTTGGCTTTGCGATCAGCTTCGGCATCATGCTGTATCTGCTGTTCTTCCTGTTAAAAGACGGGCCTTATCTGGTACGCCAGATCCTGGATTCCCTGCCGCTGACCGACTTTGCCAAGCAACATCTTTTTGCCAAATTCGTTGGCGTCTCGCGGGCGACGGTGAAAGGCACGGCGGTGGTGGCAGTGGTTCAGGGTACGCTGGGCGGTATTGCCTTTGCCATTGTCGGCATTGATGGCAGCGTGCTCTGGGGGGTTTTGATGGCGTTCCTCTCGCTGGTGCCGGCCGTCGGTTCGGCAATTGTCTGGGTTCCGGCAGCTATCTTCCTGTTTGCCACCCACCAGATATGGCAAGGGCTGTTTATCGTCGGTTTCTTCGTCATCATCGTTGGGCTGGTGGATAACATTCTCCGTCCGCTGCTGGTGGGGAAAGACACCAAAATGCCGGATTACCTGATCCTGATCACAACGCTGGGCGGTATGGAGTTGTACGGAATTAATGGTTTTGTCATCGGTCCGTTGATTGCGGCGCTGTTTATCGCCTGCTGGAATCTCTTCTCCGGACGCGACCATGAAGGCAATGCCGAAGAGCTGGACGCAGCATTTATTGAAGAGGGAAAAAAACCCTCCCGATATTTAACATTACATGCCATCCCACTTTTGTCGCAGAAGGATTAACATGAGCGAATCGCCACGATAACAAACTGGACCTACGGTGCCACCGTGTTTCTGACCTTCGCGTCTGGCATCGTCATACTGATGGCGTCCCATGCCGACAATGTGGAGACGCCTGGCAATGAGCCCTGCGCATTCCAGGACAGGCTTCACACGTTAATAATCGAACTCCAGTCGCGATAGAGCAGGGAGAAAACGACAGACATCAGATACGCTGAAATAAGCAACGTAATTAAAATTTTAAGCTTATTGTGCCTTCTTAAAAAACAGGCCGCAAAAATGAATGTGGTTAATGCCACTATTGTATTTAATATCAAAATAAACATAGGAATGATGATTTCATACTCAGCAAAATCTTTATGCAAAAAGATCCAGCCCGTGACTAACCAAATCGCAAAATTGAGTATCGAGATAATCAGTAAAAATGAACTATATTTATCATTCTTTTCCAGTACAACGCCCTTCAAAGCCCTTCTCCTGATAAAATAAAACTGAAAACAGGATACGATGATACTGCCCTGTGCCTGGAATAGCGATGTCCAGTATGGTCCCGTCGCCCGCTCGCTGCATTTGGCCCCATGAACAGTTTTTATTTTAAAGGGTGTCTTATACCAACTGAAAGTTCAACAATATCTAAACTGTGGGCGGATGATCGCGGGGTTATGCAGAATAGTGTGTGAGGCGGGTTAATTTTCAGGGTGGCGGCAGAAGCCACCACCCGTACTGAATCAGGACTCTGGCATAGCGGAAGAGTGATGCGAAGAAATTTTCCACTCGTCGCCGGTCCAGGCGTAAGTGAAAGTATAGCGGGCAGAAACTTTTGAATTATCGGCAAAAGTAAATGTGTAAGTCCCGGTATCGATCGCTTTGTTGCAGCCAATACGAATGGTGCGACTGTCAATGTGGCCTACCGGTTTCTTTTCCAGGAAATGTTTGAAGTAATCCACACGTTCAGCGTCTGTCAGGCGTACCTGGTTTGAGACTGTTGGTAACAAAACGGCATCGGAAAGGTAGGTTTCAGCCACCTTCTGCGGATCACCGGTCTTTAGCGAAGCATTCCAGCGATCAAATAACGCCTCTATTGCGGCATTGTCTGTCTTCACGCAATTCGCTGCAGGGGTTGCGGCCCATGCAGATCCAGAAATCAACAGTAACGAACTAATAATACCGGTCATCTTTTTCATGTGTTTTCCTTTATTAACGATGTAACTCCTGAAACGACAAAGTAGCAAGCATAACGGCGGAAAACAATAACGTGTTGTTATAGTTACTTTATTTTACCTTAATTGATAACCATTGAAATAAACGCATTAATGTACACTTTAATCGCTCTTCTTTTGCCTTCTCAAAATACGTGTTCGCGCAGGCGGTCAACAGCATTTAACGTTAACAGGCCGTCAATCTTTTCATTACGGGTAATACCCGACTTAATGCCATAATTATACTTCATTTACTGCGCCATGCTCAGTAACTTGATTATAAATGTTAATACTTAGTAAACGAAACAGCGTTACGACATTGACTGCCTATTAATAACGTCAATAATACGCAGCAGGTCTACGATGCCTGCTTCCCCTCGGGGACGTTTTCTTTCGATCGACAAATTCGTTTGCTAAAAGGATAAGCATGAAATATTTATCACTTTTTTCTGCAGGTTTTATTTTTTTGCTGGCAGGATGTTCAATGATAACAACAGAAGAAGAACGCTTAAAAAGCTGTGAAGCAAAAGGCATTAGTAAAGACACCTGTTACCTGGTCGAGAAAGCCGACAGACGACAGGAAAAGGAGCAGCGTGATGCCCGTTTGCACGAGCAAAATTTGCAGGTCATTAAGCAAATGGGGGTGAAGGGCCTTGGGCTTCCGGAGTAAACGGTGATACCCAGTTGAGACCTGCTCCACGCGGGTCTTTATTTATCAAAATGACCAGCGCGACGGCTCACGACCTGCTTAGCCGCACGCGTGCAGCACAAATGTTTTCGACTCTGAAGAGAGTGATGACCGTCGCGCCGATTCCCTGCCGACTATGAATTTATTAGCCGAGCTCATAACAGCATTCGCGTTTTAAGAATAATCCCCCTGCTTTCGCCGACTATGCTTAACGTTCAAAAAACCATTAGCACGTTTATTTCCCCTTTTGAATACCGGAGGCCTGGCATGAGCAACCAAGGCGAATATCCCGAAGATAGTCGGGTTGGGATACACGAGTCACACGATTTTAGTTTGACTCGTCGCGATCTGATTAAAGTCAGTGCCGCGACGGCGGCAACGGCAGTCGTTTATTCACATTCCACATTTGCGGCACGCGTGCCGGCTGCCACACCCGCCCCCGAGATAATGCCCCTGACACTCAAGGTGAACGGTAAAACCGAGCAGCTAGAGGTGGATACCCGAACCTCGCTGCTGGACGCGCTACGCGAAAATCTGCATCTGACCGGCACGAAAAAGGGCTGCGATCACGGACAATGCGGGGCCTGCACCGTGCTGGTCGACGGTCGCAGGCTCAATGCCTGCCTGACACTTGCCGTTATGCATCAGGGGGCGGAGATCACCACCATTGAAGGCCTGGGGACGCCAGATAATCTTCACCCCATGCAGGCGGCCTTTATCAGGCATGATGGCTTCCAGTGCGGCTACTGCACCTCCGGGCAAATTTGCTCCTCGGTAGCGGTGCTAAAAGAGATTCAGGACGGCATTCCGAGCCACGTAACCCTCGACCTGGTTTCTCCGCCGGAAATGACAGCCGATGAAATTCGTGAGCGTATGAGCGGCAACCTCTGCCGCTGTGGCGCTTACGCCAATATACTTGCCGCCATTGAAGACGCAGCGGGGGGAAGTCAATCATGAAGGCGTTTACCTATGAACGTGTGAATACCCCGGCCGAGGCGGTGCTGAGCGCTCAGCGTGTTCCCGGCGCCAGGTTTATCGCAGGCGGCACCAATCTGCTGGATCTAATGAAGTTAGAGATTGAAACGCCCACCCACCTTATCGACATAAACGGGCTAGGGCTGGACCGGATTGCAGCGACCGATGCGGGCGGCCTGCGCATCGGCGCACTGGTGTGCAACACCGATTTAGCAGCCCACGAACGCGTGCGTCGGGATTATGCCGTACTCTCCCGCGCCCTGCTCGCTGGCGCTTCCGGCCAGTTACGTAATCAGGCGACCACCGCAGGTAACCTGCTCCAGCGCACGCGCTGCCCCTACTTTTACGATACCAACCAGCCCTGTAATAAACGCCTGCCCGGCAGCGGCTGTGCCGCGCTTGAAGGCTTTAGCCGTCAGCACGCGGTGGTAGGCGTAAGCGAAGCCTGCATTGCCACCCATCCAAGTGATATGGCGGTTGCGATGCGGTTGCTGGATGCGGTGGTGGAAACCATCACGCCTGAGGGAAAGTCGCGCAGTATTAAGCTTGCTGATTTTTACCGCCCTCCGGAGAAAACGCCGCACATTGAAACCGCTCTGCTGCCCGGTGAGCTTATCGTCGCGGTGACGTTGCCGCCCCCTGTCGGCGGGGCACATTTCTACCGCAAGGTGCGCGATCGTGCCTCCTACGCCTTTGCGCTAGTGTCGGTCGCGGCGATCGTCCAGCCAGACGGCAGTGGACGCGTCGCGCTGGGCGGGGTGGCGCATAAACCCTGGCGCGTTGAGGCGGCGGACGCTCAACTGCCACAGGGAGCGCAAGCCGTGTATGAGACGCTGTTCGCCAGCGCCCATCCCACCGCGGAAAACACCTTCAAACTCCTGCTGGCGAAGCGAACGCTTGCCTCCGTACTGACAGAAGCGAGGGCTCAGGCATGAAATTTGATAAACCCGCAGGGGAAAACCCGATCGATCAGCTTAAGGTCGTCGGTCGCCCCCATGACCGCATCGACGGGCCGCAAAAAACCACCGGCACGGCACGCTACGCCTACGAATGGCATGAGGAAGCACCCAACGCCGCCTATGGCTACATCGTCGGTTCCGCTATTGCAAAAGGACGCCTCGCCGCCCTTGACACGGACGCCGCGCTAAAAGCGCCGGGTGTGTTGGCGGTTATCACCGCCAGTAACGCCGGGGCGCTTGGCAAAGGCGACAAAAACACCGCCAGCCTGTTAGGCGGCCCCAGGATTGAGCACTACCATCAGGCCATTGCGCTGGTGGTGGCAGAGACTTTCGAACAGGCGCGAGCGGCGGCCTCGCTGGTACAGGCGCACTATCGTCGCGAGAGAGGAGCTTACTCCCTGGCGGATGAGAAGCCGACTGTCAGTCAGGCGCCCGAAGATGCACCCGACAAAAACGTCGGTGATTTTGACGGCGCGTTCGCCACCGCAGCGCTGAGAATTGATGCCGCCTACACGACCCCGGACCAGAGCCATATGGCAATGGAGCCGCATGCCTCGATGGCCGTCTGGGAGGGTAATAAAGTCACAGTCTGGACCTCAAACCAGATGATTGACTGGTGCCGCGCCGATCTGGCGAAAACGCTGAAGCTGCCCGTGGAGAATGTGCGCATTATCTCCCCCTATATCGGCGGCGGGTTTGGCGGCAAGCTGTTCCTGAGAAGCGATGCGCTGCTGGCGGCCCTCGCTGCCCGTGCGGTAAAACGTCCGGTAAAAGTGATGCTCCCTCGCCCCGCCATTCCCAATAACACCACTCACCGCCCCGCGACTTTTCAGCACCTGCGTATCGGTGCTGACCAGAGCGGGAAAATTACCGCTATCTCCCATGAAAGCTGGTCCGGTAACCTGCCCGGCGGCACGCCGGAAACGGCGGTGCAGCAAAGCGAATTACTCTACGCGGGGGCAAACCGCCATACTGGTCTGCGGCTCACAACGCTCGATTTGCCGGAGGGGAACGCCATGCGCGCGCCCGGCGAAGCGCCCGGGCTGATGGCGCTCGAAATCGCGATGGATGAGCTGGCGGAAAAGGCGGGTATCGATCCCGTTGAGTTTCGCATCCTGAATGACACTCAGGTTGACCCCGCCGATCCGACGCGCCGCTTCTCGCGACGTCAGCTTGTCGAGTGCCTGCGTACCGGAGCGGATTCATTTGGCTGGAAGCAGCGCAATGCCACGCCCGGACAAGTGCGCGAGGGTGAGTGGCTGGTCGGTGTCGGCGTAGCGGCGGGCTTTCGCAATAATCTGCTGGAAAAATCTGGCGCGCGGGTTCACCTCGAGGAAAACGGCAATGTCACCGTGGAAACGGACATGACCGACATTGGCACCGGCAGCTACACCATTCTGGCCCAGACAGCAGCGGAGATGCTTGGCGTAGCGCTGGAGCAAGTTGCGGTTCACCTCGGCGATTCTCGTTTCCCGGTCTCTGCAGGGTCTGGCGGACAATGGGGAGCGAACACGTCTACCTCCGGCGTGTATGCCGCCTGTGTGAAACTTCGCGAAATGATTGCCTCGGCCGTCGGGTTTGATCCTGAGCAGTCGCAGTTTGCTGACGGCAAAATTACCAGCGGTACGCGCAGCGCCACGCTGCGTGAGGCTGCCTCTGGCGGCAGGCTGACGGCGGAAGAGAGCATTGAGTTCGGCACACTTAGCAAGGAGTACCAGCAGTCGACCTTTGCCGGGCATTTTGTCGAAGTGGGCGTGCATAGCGCAACGGGGGAGGTTCGCGTTCGTCGCATGCTCGCGGTGTGCGCCGCTGGACGCATTCTTAATCCGAAAACCGCACGCAGCCAGGTCATTGGCGCAATGACCATGGGAATGGGCGCGGCGCTGATGGAGGAGCTGGCCGTGGATACCCGTCTGGGCTTCTTCGTGAACCACGATATGGCGGGATATGAGGTGCCGGTCCATGCGGATATTCCGCAACAGGAGGTCATTTTCCTGGATGATACCGATCCCATCTCCTCACCGATGAAGGCCAAAGGCGTGGGTGAGCTCGGCCTGTGCGGCGTGAGCGCGGCTATCGCCAACGCGGTGTACAACGCCACGGGTATTCGGGTACGGGATTACCCCATCACCCTGGATAAGCTGCTCGATAAGCTGCCGGAGTTGACGTAAGGGGGAACAATGTCCGACTCGCTTTTTGACATAAACGACGCGCGCTGGCATCAGCCAGAGCAGGCGTTTCTTACCGATGATCCCCAGTCTATTCTGCGTTTCGCGGTGGAGGCCCTGATGTCCGGTAAAGCAGCGGTGCTGGTGACGCTGGTTGAGATACGCGGCGGCGCTGCGCGGCCGCTCGGTGCGCAGATGGTAGTGCGTGAAGATGGCCGCTACTGCGGTTTTGTCTCTGGCGGCTGCGTGGAGGCCGCCACCGCGTTTGAAGCGCTGGAGGTGATGAACTCAGGCCGCGATCGCGAAATTCGCTATGGCGAAGGTTCGCCGTGGTTCGACATTGTTTTGCCCTGCGGCGGTGGGATCACTCTGGCGCTCCATAAGCTGCGATCGGCACAGCCCCTTCTTGCGGCGCTGAACTGCCTGGAACAAAGACACCCGGCGGGACTACGTTACGATCCGCAAACACAATCGCTCATGTGCCTGCCCGCGCATACCCGTACGGGCTGGCACCTCAATGGCTTTGAGGTGGGGTTCAGACCTTGTGTAAAGCTGGTAATTTATGGCCGTTCTCTTGAAGCGCAGGCAACCGCCAGCCTTGCGGCGGCCACAGGCTATGACAGCCATACCTTCGACCTATTTCCAGCCTCAGCCAGCGTTCAGATAGATGCCGACACGGCGGTGATTTTGCTGTGCCACGATCTCAACCGGGAGCTGCCGGTATTGCAGGCCGCGCGCGAGGCGAAACCCTTTTACCTCGGCGCGTTGGGCAGTTACCGAACGCACGCTTTGCGTCTGCAAAAACTTCGCGAGCTGGGGTGGCGCAAGGAGGAAACAGAGCGAATCCGAGCGCCTGTCGGGATATTCCCCAAAGCCCGGGATGCGCATACTCTGGCGCTCTCCGTGCTGGCAGAGGTTGCGTCCGTACGTCTTTATCAGCAGGAAAGTTCATGCCAGCCCCCGTCGTCCTGATCCTCGCTGCCGGGCGTGGGGAGCGCTTTCTTACCTCCGGAGGCAGCACCCATAAACTCGCCGCGCAGCTCAACGGCAAGCCGGTTCTGGAACATGTGATAGAGGCGGTTGAAACCGCGAATCTGAGAGGGCATCTGGTCTGCCCAGAAGGCGGAACGTGCGGCATGGGCGAGTCTATTTCGCTTGGCGTTCACGCCACCCTTGAGGCCCAGGGATGGCTCATTCTGCCTGCCGACCTTCCCTTAATTCAGCCTTACTCATTGCAACGCGTCGCTGCAGAGCTTGAAGAAAATTCGGTCGTGGTGCCTCACCACCAACATCATTCGGGCCATCCGGTGGGATTCCGGCACGAACACCGTGCTGAATTACTTGCCCTGTCTGGCGATACGGGAGCAAAAGAAATAGTGAGACGCGCGCGACAACGGGGAGAAGCTAAAGATATTTTCCTGTCGGATCAGGGTATTACCCACGATATCGATACCCTGGCAGATTTACAGGCGGCGCAAAGGTTAATAGACCTGTCGCGCGTTTAATGTCCGACTCAATCCGCAGCAGACCCCTAATGCCCGCGTGGTGGGGACATCCGAAAAATTAGCCAGTTCAGCCGCCAGCGCTTTGAGTTTCTTTTCGTCCATAATTTGCCTGTCTCCGTTGTTGGAGTGAACATATCAACAACAGGCAGATACACAATTTAAATTACAGTCTTGCAAAACCTGAATAAGCTCTCCTGACTTTATATAATCCTGCACCCTGTCTTCAGGTATACAGGCAATGCCAAAACCGGATAACGCCGCATCAATCCTTTCCGCCTGCAGATTAAAGGTTACCTGCCCTTCTACTCTGACACGTAACGGCTTCCCTTCCTTCTCAAATTCCCAGTGGTAAAGCCCACCGGCTGTCGGCAGGCGCATATTGATACACTGGTGATTTTGTAGCTCGTGCGGCGTTTCAGGTGCAGGATTTGTCGCGAAATAAGACGGCGCTCCTACGACGGCCATTCTCATGTCCGGCCCAATTCTTACCGCAATCATGTCCTTATCCACGCTTTCGCCCAGGCGGATCCCGGCATCAAAACGCCCCTCAACAATATCGACAAAGCCATTATCCACCACCAGTTCGAGATTGATTTCCGGATATTCCCTGAGGAAGGGTTTTAGCTTCGGCCATACCAGACTTCGCGCGGCATGCTCCCCGGCAGATAAACGGATATTGCCGGAAGCTGTGCCGTTCAATTGAACCAGCGATTCCAGTTTCTGCTCAAGATCGGCAATACGCGGTTCAAGGCAGGCAATAATTCTCTCACCTGCTTCTGTGGGGGCAACGCTTCGGGTCGTGCGGGTCAGAAGGCGGATATTCAGCCATTCCTCCAGGGCCTTCATCGCATGGCTAAGTGCAGACTGAGAAACCCCCAGTTTACCCGCTGCTTTGGTAAAACTTCGCTCCCTCGCCACCACAAGAAAGATTTGCAGTTCGTTGAAATTTTCTTTGAGCATCGGCGATTTCCTTATGGGGGCATTCCCTTCATCACGTACTCATGAAGTGTGTTCATAGACACAATCATTTTAGCCCCATGACTAACATTAATGATAATTGATATTCTGACTGTATGGAAAATAAGACTCAATTATCAGTAGGTTTATCATGAAAATACTCGTAGCAGGGTGACAGGAAGTATTGGTTTTCATATCGTGAATACCGCTATCAAAATGGGCTATCAGCCTGTAGCGCTGGTCAGAAATAAGCGCAAAGTGAAATCCCTTCCTCGGGAAACGGATGTTTTTTACGGCGATGTTTTATTGCCTGAAACACTCAGCGATTTGCCGAAAGATGAAGCAGAGGGGCGCTGTGCTCTCTCATTAGTACAACCCTCTTCGGGCTTTTGCTGATTCGATCAGCATGCCAACATTGAAATCTGGAACGTCAGGATAGTAAGTTTAAATTTCAAAGTTTCCCCGTTAAACCTTCAATGCATCGAAAAGCTTATCCATCAACTCTGATCTTAACGCGAAGCGGCATTCTAAATACGAACTGAACACAATATACCGGAGCGAATATACAAGTATTTGCTGATAGGAAAAAAATACTGCGTTGGTAAACATTATAGTAATCAGCTAGTAAAGGAAGAATATGCCACCTGTAAATCCACCTATCCCAGACACATCAACCACCCTAAACCGGGCATCCCGGGATGATTCAAGTCAGGAAGACCTGGATATCTGGTTTGACGCCATCGACCACGTTGAAATGGAAGGGGCCTGGTTTAATCCCCATGAAATGCATCATGCTGATCCGTCATCCTCTGCAGGAGAATACGCTGACTCCCGGGTCACGTTCACAGAAGACTGTCGTCGGTGTGTACAGCAGTTTGTCCGTACGCTGGGGGAATGCGGGGAGAGCAGAATGCTTTCTGCCTGCCTTTCCAGAATACTTCCCGACACCCCAATAAGTCTCGTGGTCGCGGCAAACAGCCTGTACACGGCGATTACTGAGCAACGTAATATTGATACCGCAGTCCTGCACACCCTTGGACTGGCATCGTGGTACCTTCCAGGGAATATGAATGTTGTTTCCCGGCTGGCAGATTTTATCCGGGATACCGTTACCGGGTGGACAGATGAGACTTTTCTGCAGCAGTTTCTGGGAAACGATGAAAATCACACTTCCACCCGCCTGTTTATAGCCCTGGCGGTTACGGCCATTGTGGCGGGACGCTGGATGAAAGACGAAGGGGCCCCGCAGCGCGGTATCCTGAAGGTCCCGGCCTTTATGGCTAATATTTTTATCCGCGCCAGTCATTACTGGACTGCGCTGGGAAATATGGCGAGCAGTCTCCCGTCCGGCGCGGCAATCCCGAAAAATAGCGGCACATCACAACACGCTCCCGCTTTTGAGGTCGATACATTGGTGGAAATGACCGGAGATCTATGTGATGCCACAGTTTCCGGTGTCTCAGCACCACGGCTCACCGCATTCTCGTCAAATTCAACTGCAAGTTCTGAGGCTTACACCCGCGCGACGGTACAGAACAGGCCCGCCTCTGCGCCTGGGAAAAATACCCATCTCTCTGTGTCTGAACAGGTGCATTATCTGGCTGTGGAGAAACTCCGGCAGGAAAGCGGTATTTCAGACCTGCTGTACTGTGCGACCCGGAAAACAGAGGCCCGCCAGCAGACGAACGAAAAGATTATTACCGCCACGCATTTCAATACGAAATGTGATGCCACAGTTTATCCTGAGCTACTCAGGAAAGCGGCAGAGAGCATACCGGTACACACAGGCATACCTGAAACACAGGTATCCTCGGCAGCAACAACCCGGAGTGGCGGGGATGCTTTATTGCCTCTGGTGATGACGGGGGCAGTGGCGGTGCCCGTGGCAACGTCTTATATGCAGGTCCTGAAAAGTAAAACGGTTATTGCAGCCGGAACCACCATGGGGTTATTCGGGCTAACCGTAGGAGGAAAAGCTTTATGGAATAGCCTCCAGTCACCAGCAGTACGGGATGCAGATAGAGCCGTTCCACACACACAATCGTTAGTAACGAATAAAAGTGTAAAAGGAGAGAGCATCATTCAGGATTTCACGAGTAAGCGTGAACTGGGTTCAAACGATGTGCCATATAATGATTATTTTATCTCGAACATGCCATGCCAAAAAAAGTTTGAGATAGTAACTAATGCTCCTCCTCACAATTCAGAAGAAGCCTTAAATGAAATCGTCCATACCATGAATGCCATTGTTGGTGAAAATAATCTCAGGCAATACGATTCCATAGAGCAACTCAAAAACGCGCGAAACGACCACCGTGGAAAAATACTTGTACGCAGAATTGAAAATGCGTTAAGTGAAGGGGAGAGGCGAATTTATAACGCTTATCAAAAATTCATTAATCCGGCAGAAAAAGATGACATTTTATTATATCTCTCTGCTGTACTTAAAACAGATAACAAAATAGCCCTTGACGAAGCTTACGAACGGTTAAAAAGGACGGCCTTTCAGACATCCATGCTGGTTAAAAACAATATCCATTTAACGGCTTTTTTTGAACGGCGAGATAAAAATATCCCTTTACCTTGCACCAGGGATAAAAGCCCGATAGTTCTTGTTAACAACAAGAACCCAGCAATGATCAAAATCAACCTGGAAGAGGCAGAAAACATGGTTGCAGAACTTTTAGTTCTGCAATCATCAGCAGGCTATAACTCCGAGCTGATGGAGGCGTTCATGCGGCAGATGATCATGCTGGGAGGAAACACGCAAGATTTAGTTACCCTGCCTGCATGTCAAAATGAGCAGGGACTCTCTTTGGGCTCATATCATCGTGCCCTGCTCTATTTCGCGATTAAAAATCAGCCTGCGCAGGCATTAGCCGGTAACGGGTCTGTCTATCCTGATGATAATGCGGTATGGGAGATACTGAACAAAACGCACAATGTAACCCTTACAGACAAGTTGCGGGATGAAGCTAAAAATAAGCTTCAAAATCGACAGGATGAATATTATCAGAGAAAAACAGGTAAAAGGCCCCCCTCACCGCATGAGCAACAAGAGATCGTTAATACCATAGCATGGATATACACAGGTTCAGAAATTGATTTTGAGGCGATGAAATTCTTCATTGATCCCGTTTACCGGGCGGATATAATGACTGCCAATACCGACTCGGCAACGATTTACCTGCGGGATATTGGAGCGGAAGGCATTCAAGCCGCCCGTAATGAGGATAGCTTATCAGCTAACTCGCTCTTTATTGCTTTTAAGCAGAAAGCGCAGGAACTCCGTAATAGTTTTTGTGACCCCTATAAGGTTGCAAGAAATATTGCCAGAGATAAAGTTTATCAACGGACGGGTCAAAGCCTCGATCCAGACAAAATTTATCTTCACCAGTTCAAACAGAGCCAAACGGTAAAAGATAGCAACAGCCATACGGGATATACCCATAACGGCCAGCCAATACATAGCGAGACGCTAACGCAAGCCTTTATGGATAATTTTAAAGTCTTTCGCAGGCGTCAGTTCAGCTCATTAATAGATTTATTAAACAGAGGCGCCATTTTATTGTCCTCAAATGGATATATCCCTGACCACCTAGACGACCCTGAACGAACTGCTCCATTTGTCACCGGCCCCGATACACTATCGGGCTTATATCAGGTTGATGCCAGTGCAACGCATTTCGGTGCTGAGAATGAAGTTAAGTATCTTCCTTCCGTTCTGAAAAATGACATCTATGATGCAAATGTCATGAAACAGATTGAAGAGCAGCAACAGGAATTCTGGAGTGAAAACAGCGAATCCTGGCGAGCCATGGCTAAAGGCCAGTTCATTGAAGAGGCGCGTTTAGCCTATATCAATAACACCCTTTCACAGCAGGCGTATGAAACAGCCATAAAAGGCGGCGCAGCCAACATTATCCTTTACGATCCGGTAACGATGCGTGAACTAAATGAGTCTGTCGCCGCCGATCCCTCGGTGGAAGTGAGTTTTTTAAATGTTCGTACTCTATCAAGTTCCTGGTCTGCCAGCAATACTATGCCTTATGCAACATTTTATACAACCAATATACTTTGTTTCACTGGCAAAGATGGACGTGAAGTTCTTTATCTCCCTGGGGACAACAACGCATTTCGTGAATTTAAAGATGCGAAAGAGCTGGAAACATGGTTTGAGCAACAAATTAAAAAAGAAGATACTCGCCAAGCATTCCTTCAACATGTTTCACTGGCGGATCGGCAAAAGGAGGTTGAAGAATCTCTTAACAATCTGGCGAATGGTAAAATATTTAAAGATGTATGGGGGTATAGTCTAAAACCCACCATCGTAAAAAATAGCGTTACAACACAGTATTACACTGAGGATATCTTCTCTGCCCTCACCCAGTTAACTAAAGAACGCACAGAACAGGATGCAGATACCTTAATCAGTTCAAACGGAGAAATTGTTTTAGAATCGGTTCAACAGATATTACAAGTGGTGAATATGCTGGCTGTGCCCCTTTTGCCAATGTTAGGGCCAGTGGGCATTGCTTTAGACATTGGTTTGACCGCCGCACAACTGGGTACAGATATTGGGATCATGTACACGGCCGATACGCAGGATGATTATAATGCCGCACTGGTAGATGTTGGTATGAGTTTGCTATTTTTAGGCTTAAATGGCATCGGTACGATCTCCGTAAACAAAAATGCGGTTCAATCCGCCACTCCATTCCGCCAGACTTTATTGAAAACAGATGTCACCACCCTGCAAAAGCAGTCGGGGTTTCTGCAGCGTATTCAGTTAATAAGGGAAAATGGTCTGAGTGGCAGAGGTGCCATTATGGGCGGGAAAAATCGGTTGCAGCGGGTTGAAAAGGCTTTTGGCGAGGATCTGAATTTTCGCTGGATTGATGACGAAATCGGGGAAACGGAAAAAAGCTTGCAAAAACTGCTCTTTTCTCGGGGAGAAAGTGCCGCGAAGCTCCGTGATTTTCGTCAAAACCCGTCAGGTTTCTGCTATGAAGCGATGGTTGAGTCTTATAATTCGCTCAAAAATAAGGGCGAACAACCTAAAGTTATTGGTTTACTCATTTATAAAACCCCTTGGGATGATGCCCCGTCAAATCATTTTGCCGTGTTTTTAAATAAAGACGCTTCTGATTTTGTTGTCGATCCCACGATCCGTCAGTTTGATCCCGTTTTACCTGAAGAGGCAACAATATCAACCTTGAGTGAGTGGAAGTCATTGATGATTAATAAAGTTGGAGTCGGCAAGGATTCAGTGATCATTATGAATACCTTTGATACCCCCTTACTGGCGAAGCTCAATGTGGCTGAACTTCATGCGGCAAAGGGTAAGTTCTTTCAGAGTTCTTTAATCAACAAAGATAATGTTAATATTTTAAAACATAGCGATCGCTTTGAAAATTCTATTATCAAGGAGATTAGCATCACGAATACCAAGCTAAAAAAGCTGGCGCGCAATTCGGTGGAATATGCTTACACCAAGCAAGATCTGGAAAGACTTATGGTACTGAAATCTCATTTATCAATTTATTCCCCAAATGAGATAAAAGTTACAAACAAGATTAAAAAAAGGTTTAAAAAACAGATTTTAAAATATTCCATCCCTACTACAGATATATCAGCATTACACTCAACAGGAGACTCCAGAGATATTATCTCAACTGTTGCAGGAAAACATTATATCAAAATACAAAAAAACGCCTGGATTAATATTGAGCAATCAGCAGATTCCTCTATTTGGTTAGTTTTCCAGGGACAAAAAAAACTGTTGATGAATTTTGATGAAATGAAGAAAAGATGGTTTTTTCCAGCTCTTATTACTAAAGCTAAAGCTAAAGGCCATGATGCCGTATCTCCAAATGTAGTCAAACCAGCTCATGGCGAGCTTGAAAAGCCCGGCCCTTCGGTCAATAAAGACGTTTTACCAGGTCCTTCTGAGAGAGGCTTGAGCGGAGTGCGGTGATAATCGCACGCTTCGTTCTTAGGAGAGCACAGTCAGGCAACTGGCTGTGCTTATCCGACTATATCTGGAAAAGCAACCGGATTCCGGTAAGTATCAGCGGCTGAGGCCAGCTAAAGTCGAAAGGTCAAAAACAGGAGTCTGTCAGTAATTCGTAAGCGTCGTCTGAGTCTTGCAACTACCCACATCTTTCAGTGGCTAATTCCCATCCGATTAGTATTTCGTTTAATCGTCGCAAGCCGCGCCAGATAACAATATTACCGGGTGGATGCTTATTTTTATTCCCAGTGTATCCTCCCAACTGGGCAAGTTTTATCGTATATTTTTCCAGTGGAGGCGATGACATGACTTGTGCTGTGTCTTTGATCATCGTGTCCAATATTTTTATCTCTGTGTCGCTGAAAGCAAGTTCTACCGGTGCCTTGGGTATTTCTCGGCTGAGCATTGTCAGCCAGAATATCCGCCAGCTCAGGATACAGTAACAGCATAATAAATTTGTCAGCCGTTCCGCCGAACCCAGTCTGGAGCGTTCCGCCTGACATCCGGATTTCATAACCTTATGGAAGGTCTCTATTTTCCAGCGATGGCTGTACCATTCCAGCTTTTCCGTGGCCTCAGCCAGATTTGCCACTGGCAGGTCAGTCAGTAATTTCCACTCAATCCTGGTATCATTATCCGAACACTCTTCTGTCGCGATAAGTGCCGTCAGCTGTAGATCGGGATACTGCTTTGCCTTACCAATCGGAGGATGTAATGTGAGCGTTTTCCATTTGACATTCAGTATTATTTCGCGCATCCCTTCCGTATCGTTTCGGCGAACTCATATTGACGAAGCCGCCCCATTCTGCATTTCGCAGTTTTGCGTCAGTCGATCAGGCTATTTTTGGCGAAGGGTAATAACTCATCCAGCCGCTCCTGCGGCCATTCCGGCAGGCGTTCCAGCAACGATTTCAGCCAGCCATACGGCTCCACGCCGTTCAGTCGCGCCGTTTCCAGCAGGCTCATCACCGCTGCCGCACGATGCCCCGCCTGCAACGAGCCGGCAAACAGCCACGTATTCCGCCCCATCACCACCTGGCGGATCGCCCGCTCGCACCGGTTGTTGTCCAGCGGCAATGCGCCATCCTCCGCGAACCGGCTCAGCGCTGTTTTGTGAGACAGCGCATAGTTTATCGCCTTATGCAGCGCTGAACCCGGCGCGCATTTTTGTACCTGCGCCGTCAGCCAGCCCCACAGGATATCCAGTTGCGGCTTCGCATACCGCTGCCGCCACTGCCGGATCTTCTCCGCTGGCCGGTGGCGGATCTTTTTTTCAAGCCTGTACAGCCCGTGGAGCATTTTCAGCGCCGTTCCCGCATGCGGATCGCGATTTGCCTTATACAACGCCGCGAAGCCGCGCCGCGCATGCGCCCAACATCCCGCGTTGATGATATTACCGCCGTTTTTCAGGGAGTGATACACGGCGTAGCCGTCTGTCACCAGCCGGCCGCTCCAGCCCGCCAGCCAGGCTTCGGGATAACGCGCCGCCCGTCCGGGCTGACAGTCGAAGCAGACCACGCTGTCGCCGGTGGTTTCACCGCTGACATAGGTCCACAGGTAACCATTCTGCGCCTTTCCGCCCTTTTTCGTCTCCAGGATTTGCAACGGCGTTTCATCCGCATGAAGCACCGGGCGGCTTAACAGCGCTGTGCGCAGCCGTTCCGCCAGCGGCATCAGCCAGACGCCGGCCGCGCCCACCCATCCGGCCAGCGTGCTCACCGGCAGTTCCACCCCGGCGCGGGCGAACACCTGCTGCTGGTGATACAGCGGCTGGCGGTCGCAGTACTTGCCGACCAGCACCTGCGCCACCAGGCCGGCGTCGGGAATGCCCTTCGGGATAATCTGCGCGGGCAGACGACCGGAGACCACGCGCTGGCAGTCATCGCAACCGTACTGCGGGCGGACGTAACGTTTCACCACGAACTGCGCCGGGATGTAATCCAGCCGTTCGCTGATTTCATCGCGGATATGGCGCAGCGGCCGGCCGCAGTCCGGGCAGCCGCAGGCGTCAGGTTCGATAACGGTTTCTTCACGCGGAAGATGTTCCGGCAGCGGTTTACGCACCGGACGGGCTTTCTTCTCTTCCGGTTCCGGCTGCAGACGCGCAAGCCGGGTTTCGGCAGAGGCGATATCGGCGTCGACATCCTCTTCGAACAGGGAGCGCTGTAAGCCGCTGAAGGATTCAGCCTGACGGCCAAAGCGCTGCTGGCGGGCCAGCAGCAGGGCCTCCTTCAGCAGGTGTATCTGATGGTCTTTTTCGCTCAGGGAGGCGTCTTTTTTACGGTTTTCTTCCAGCAGGGATAACGCCAGCTGACACAGCGTGTCGGGGTCATTCGTGGAGAGAAGTACTGTGATATCCATACCGGATATTATAGGCTTTCCGGCACAGATATTCATTCAAAATCATCAGATTACCGGCAGATATTATGTCCATTTCGTCAGGTCGTGACCGGCCATTCTCTGCCAGTCAATGCCGGCGACCAGCCAGTCGAACTGCGCCGGCGTGAGCGACCATGCGCTGTCGCCGTCACGCGGCCAGGTGAATCGCCCCTGGTGCAGGCGGCGGGAACAGAGCCAGACGCCGTGTTTATCCCACCGCAGCAGTTTGATACGGGTGCGGTTTTTGTTGGTGAAGAGGAAGGCGGCGCCGTCATGCCAGGGCGTGGTGAGGGAGGCCTGAATATACTGCGTGAGGACATCAATGCCGCAGCGCATATCGACGGGCTGGCGGACAAGGAAGAGGCGTTCAGGCTTCAGCATGTTTCACCGCCCGGAGCACGTCAGGGAGTTGCGCGGGCAGGCAGTCGATACGACAGCCGCCGGGGAGATGGAGGGTGACGGCAGCGTTAATGGCGGAAGGCTCCGGAGTCACCCGGACGGGGATGACAGCGGAGTCCGGTTGATTGTTGATATCGGGGAACATGGAGGGCCAGTTTTTGAAGTAGCCGGGATTGATGTTGTGGTGCAGGGCGTACTGGCGGGAAGTGAGCCCGCTGTCGCGCCAGGCGCGGATATGATGCTTTTTGTCGTCGGCGGACCAGAAAGATAACGGCATGGCAAAACCTCAGGTGATTCAGGATGCCGCCGATGTTATCTGACTAAAAATTTTTGAAAATGTGAGTTCACCGGAACGATACGAAAATCCTTTAGACGCCTGCATTATCCCGTTGATGTAAGTATCCTCCGGCAGAGCCGGAGGCTTTAGGGTGAGCGCCTCAAAGGGGCGTTGGTGCATGGATGGCTAAACGGGTATCATCAGCGCTTACCCATTCCGGAATACGCTCACGATGCCGCATAAGCACAATGCCAGCAAACGTCACCACATTCCAAAATCACGCTTTACCATCACTGACTGGCCGGAATACGAAGCCGGCCTGAAGCAGCGGGGCAGTCTGACGCTCTGGCTCACCCCGGAAGCCATTGCGTTGTGGAAAGCCGGTGCCCGCACCACGCCCGGCGGTCAGGCCCGTTACTCTGACCTCGCCATTCAGACCTGCCTGATGCTGCGCATCGCCTTCCGGCTCCCCCTGCGCCAGGCCGAAGGTCTGATGGCTTCTGTCTTCAGTATGATGGCGCTGTCCCTCACGGTGCCGGACCATACCACCGTCAGCCGGCGGGCGGCTGTACTGCCTCCTCTCCCGCGTATGCCTGCCGGAGGCGACCTGCACATCCTTATCGACAGCACCGGGCTGAAGGTTTACGGTGCCGGCCAGTGGATGGAGGAAAAACACGGTACCCGTGCCCGCCGCGACTGGCGAAAACTCCATCTGGCGATGGATGCGGACAACTTCAGTATCGTCGCCCATACCCTGACGGACTCACAGACTGATGACCCGTCGCAGGTGGAGGCGTTGCTCAGCCAGGCTGACGGCCCCCTCACGCAGGTCACTGCGGACGGGGCTTACGACGGTCGTCCCACGTACACTGTCATTGCCGGCCACGGTGAAGGTATCACTGTCGCCATTCCTCCCCGCGTCACGGCGGTACCGGAGGACACCACGGGGCCGTCATGCCAGCGGGACCGGCACCTGGCCATGATACAGGAAAAGGGGCGGCTGACCTGGCAGAAGGCGGTGGGGGACGGAAAGCGGGCTCTGGTGGAAACCATGATGGCGTGCTGGAAAACACTCATCGGTCCCCGCTTACGTGCCCGGGGTTTTGCGGCGCAGCAGACAGGAGAGCTCCGCCTGAATTATAACGGGTATGGGTGCAGTCTGATGATGAACAGCAATAGCGACGAACGCCCATCTCCGTGGTGCCACAGGCGAGCATGCGCTCAACGCAGAGGCGGGTCCAGGGAGTGACGTTGTCGCCGAACCTGGCGAGGAACCTGTTCCAGGCGTCATCGACGGTAAAGAGCAACTTTGCGGGACGCGGAATATACATGCCGCAGAGTATAAAACGGGGCTCAGCGCATGAACACCATCGGAACGGCATAGCCGTGACGCTCGCCCTGCAAGGGCGCTACGTTCTCCAACCTTTCAGCACTCACCCCTGGGGATCATCTCGGCTTAGTGATCTCGCCTCAATCCCCGTTGTCAGCGGGTTACATCACCCTGCGGGCATGCCGCAGGTCACTGCCGCTCAGGTTCTCCACCGTCACACCCGGTAGGATTGTTGGGTTTCTCATCGTGAGTTACCAGTTCAATATTCCAGACAGGCTCGTGGTTCATTTGAGCATCCATGCTCGCCCTGAACTCCGGGCACAATATAGGTTATGTCATTCATCATGTACCGTCACGTTTTGGTTATGGTGTCAGGGTGTACTCTTATGCGATAAGCATTTTTGTTAAAAATACCGCATCGAATAATTTATGGGGGAAACTATATGGCAAGGAGGCAGATTCTTTCTCTGTCGGAAAGAGAATCATTATTGGCATTGCCAGATGATGAGTTAACGCTGACCCGAATGGCCTATTTCAGTGAGCATGATCTGGCACTTATCAGTGCTCACCGTAAACCTGCCAGCCGTTTTGGTTTTGCCGTCCTTCTTTGCTACCTGAAAAATGTCGGTTTTGCTCCGGATAAAAAAATCCCACCCTCTGATGCCCTGCTGAAGAATATTGCCAGCAGGCTAAAGCTTACCGGCGATCTCTGGCCTGCTTACCTTTCCGGCAGGGATACAACCCGGCGTGAGCATTTAACCGAACTGTACCGCTATCTTGGCGTAAAGGCGTTCACCGGCAAAATACAGCAGGAGTGTATTACGCACCTGTTATCGATGGCGACGCGCACCGATAAAGGTATTCTCCTGGCCGAAGAGTTACTGGTCTGGCTCCGGCAGAACAACGTGATGATTCCCGCGATTGATGTCGTGGAGCGTGCCTGTGCGGAGGCCATGGCTGGCGGAGATAAAATCGTATTTCAGACTCTGAATGCCCCGTTAACTCCGGCGCACAGGGATGCCCTGGATCGTTTACTTGAGTCATCAGACAATCAGCCTTCCAGGCTGACATGGCTTCTGCAACCGCCGGGTAAAATCAATGGTAAGAACGTGCTGCAACATCTTGATCGGCTCAGCAGCATTGAATCGCTGGCATTACCTGAAGGTATAGATCGTACCATTCACCAGAACCGGTTGCTGAAACTGGCGCGGGAAGGTCGAAAGATGAGTAGCCGGGATTTGACCCGATTTTCAGCAGCCCGCCGTCATGCGATCCTGGTCTGCGTGCTGGAAGAAGCCAGAGCCACACTGACAGACGAAGTGATTGAGCTGCATGAGCGAATGCTGAACAGCCTGTTCAGCAAAGCCAAAAGAACACAGGCTGAGCGCCTTCAGCAGACCGGAAAGCTGATCCAGTCCAAACTGAGGCAGTACATCGATGTCGGTCAGGCGCTGTCTGATGCTCGCGATTCCGGTGGCGATCCATGGCTCGCAATAGAAAACATACTCCCGTGGCCCGAATTTGTCGCCAGTCTGGAGGAAACACGCCATCTCGCCAGAAAAAATAATTTTGACCCGCTGCATATTATTACTGAGAAATACAGCACATTAAGGAAATATGCCCCGCGCATGTTGTCTGCTTTGCAGTTAGTCGCAACCCCGGCAGCACAACCTCTGGCTGATGCG